>JACKCO010000003.1:364260-728521 GCA_020633995.1 Campylobacterota bacterium
GGTTTTCTGGGACAATCGCTTCTTTATTTTTTTCTGCCAGGCGTTCTTCGTCCATGGCCTGTCCAGCGTGAAAGCTGAGTGCTGCGGTTAGAGTTAGGGTAAGGAGTTGTTTGTTCATATAAAAACCTTTTTGTAGGAGGGGCAAAAGGGCTCACTATTCTTAGGCCCTTTGTAAAAGTTGTTCTCTAAAAGCCATTTAACCACGTGATGAGTTGTCGGTCACATGGAGTTTTTGTAGTCTCTGGGCAAGGTTGCTTTCTGCTAACTCTTCGTCTTGTGGTTTTAAGAGTTCCTCAAGTTCTTGCAGATTAAGACCCTGAAAATATTGTAGCGTTGGTACTACTTGTGCAGTGTTATCTTCCTGCATTATGACTTCGTACAAACCATCAGGACTCACATAGCCTGGGTCGTTTGTAGCTTTTTGAGCTGAAGGTTGACTGTTAGCTGTCGAGGTGCTTTCCCATTGGTTGTTTTCATATTTCCAAGTTTGTAACACTGTACCATCCATTGATTGGACAAGAAGGTTATTGTCAGCGTCAAATGAGATTGATTCAGTAAAGCCCGCTGGGTTGTCAAGGACAGCCATCTGTTCAAAAGAGTTATCTTTGTGGGTCCATATTTGTGTTGTTTTATCAAATAATTGGATTGCAAGGTGTTGGCTATTTGGGCTGAAGCGTATAGCTGCAATACCATCAGGTGTATTGACAAGAGGTTGTAACTCGTTGCTTTGATTTGACCATACTTTTGTTGTGTATGTACGTGTCATATGGCCTCTAACATCTACAGCAAGGTGTTGGCCGTCAGGGCTGAGATAAGTTTTTTCGATATGTCCGCGGGGCGCGATGGTTTTTGTACGCTTACAAACGTGATCGTTATAGGTGTACACGTCTATTGCATCGCTATTGATAACAAAGAGCTGGTTGTTTGCGGTAAAGCCAATCACGCCTGTTGCATGATTAATAAAGTCTCTCATGATTTGAGCTTTGTTTTTGTATTTGCAAAGGTATATTCCTTCCAGCATGCAAATGGCAAGATATTGGCCGTCTGGACTAAATGAGCAAACAAGATATCCCTCCTTTGACTTTATTTTTATGCCGCCAAACCGTTTTTTGTATGCATCAAGGAGCTCAGGATAAAATTTTTCGATATTGTTTTGAAGAAATGCTTCCTGCAGTTCTATGGGAAGTGTTGTATCCTTAAGTTTTTTTGTTAACTCTTGCATCGATTTGCAATTAAACGTTGTTGACAACAAATCCTGGATACATATGTCTTTCAGACTTTCTGGCTGAAAGCGTTGCAGGTTGCCTGGCACAACCGCCTCTTTATTTTTTTCTGCCAGGCGTTCTTCGTCCATGGCAAAGCCAGCATGAAAGCTGAGTGCTGCAGTGAGTGAAAGGGTAAGGAGTTGTTTGTTCATATAAAAACCTTTGTGGCAAAGGGTGGAAAAGGGCTTGAGAATAACGAGCCCTTTGTAAAAGTTGTTTGATAAGCGATTTTAATTTCTTTGTTTGTTTTCTGATAAAGCCATAGCGCGAAGTCTGCTAAGCAATCCACTAATTTTTTCTGATAGTTCCTCTGACAATTTTTTTTCTTCGGTGCTATCAGTTTGCTCAGTGTTTTTAGCTTGCTCAGGTATTGAATCAGTTTGTTCAGGGGTTGGGAGTGATTGATCAATAAGTTCTTGTTGTTCAGGTGTAAGTAAATCGGTTAGTTTTTCTATGTTGAGACCTTTGAAGTATTTGGATGTGGGTAGCATTAGCTTTTTGCCGTATGGGGCTTCTAATATGAGATGCTGGCCATCAGGGCTGAAAGGTCGACTAGATAAGCTGTATTGCTCAGTATTTTCTTTACTTGTTAGAATAGCGGTGTCGTGCCAAGCGTTATCATAGTAGTACCACATATACATGCTACCATCAGTGTATTCAACTATAAGTTCTTTGTTGTTATTGTGGTTTAATCCTATAGTTTTTATATTATCCCTATCGCTGATAGCGCTGATGGGTTGCCATTGGTTGTTTTGGTAGGTCAAGATTTGCCTGATAATACCCTTGTGTACGGTTAAACAGCATTGGCTGTCGTAGCTGAGTGAAACGTCATCAAAGATACCAAAGAAACCATCGATAGAACCAGTCTGTTGCCACGTACCATTTGAGTTTGACCAAAAAACTATAGCTGTTTCAGATCTTATAATAAGATGCTGATCGTTGAGAGTGAGACTTGCTGACAAGACTGTGCCCTGGGTATGTGGAATGCTACCGATGCATGTATAACTGCCGGTTTCTGGTTCAAGCTTAAAAATATTTATGGTATCGTCGAGTTTTTTTATAACTCTCATAAGGCTTTGATCTCCCCCGACTCTCTCTCCGGGCAAATCATAAGAAAGTTCTCGCGGATTAATGTTGCTTTTATGTTGCCAAGTATTATTGATGCGTGTCCATACTTGTATAGTTGAGGATTCTTCGGTAGACGTGTATAAGTAGTCTAAGTTTGGTTCATAGCTGTGCGAGAGAATGTTAAGAGGTGACCCGCCTGGGGCTTTAATAGGTTGCCATGTGTTGTTGTAATAATGCCAAAGTTGACTTTCTCCAGGATTGTACAGAACAAAGGAATTGCTGTCAGCGCTAAAAAGGATATCATGTGCGGGAGCGAGAGTTGCAATTTTGTTCCATCTATTATCTTGGTAGGCGAAAAGTTGAGTGTCGCTGTTGCTTCCACCTGCAATACAGCAGAGTTGCGAGTTGGGACTAAAGATGACGGAGGGGGAGCTTTGATGGCAGTATAAAGGGCTCTGGCTTGTGACCCATTTATTGTTTTCGTGGGTCAAAAATAAAACCCCATGGCCAATGCTAATAACAAGATGCTTATCATTGGGACTAAGATGGACATCACCGTAAGACATATGACTGTAGCCAAATTTATTTTTATATGCCTTAAATAACTCAGGGTAAAATCTCTCGATATTGTTTTGAAGAAATGCCTCTTGCGGCTCTACAGGGAGTGTTGAAACTTTAAGTTTTTTGATTAACTCTTGAATTGATCTGCAACTAAATGTTGTTGATAACAGATCCTGAATAGATGTGCTTCTTAAGTTTAATGGCTGCATGTGTTGCAGGTTGTCTCGGGCAATTTTTTCTTCATTTTTTTCTGCCAGGCGTTCTTCGTCCATGGCAAAGCCAGCATGAAAGCTGAGTGCTGCAGTGAGTGAAAAGGTAAGGAGTTGTTTGTTCATATAAAAACCTTTTTGTAACACGTTTGTAAGAGGGGGGAGAGTCTACATGCATGTAGGCTACTTTTTTTCGCTCGAAAAGATTAGCAGCAAGAGTATAAAACGCAAATGCTTGGTACAATTATCGGTGTTTGATTTTATTTTGATGATAAAAAGATGCCAGAAAGAAATGTGGTAACATCGTCAAAAGTTTTTTGAGCGCGTTCTTCAAGCGGTGGCTTGTACAGGTCTGCAAGCTGTTGCAAGCTCAGGCATGCAAAGTAGCGTGGCATTGGGTATGAGATAATTTCTGTGCTCGTGCGTACCCTTAAAAAACTGTCATGGGATGAGAACTCTAGAGAGATCGGTCGACTGCCTGGCGAGAGTGAGGCGATAGTGACTTGGTTGCAAAATACGCTTACCTTTTCATCTTTTGCAAGTACTGCGGAGTATTGTTGGCACCTGGTTCGCGCAATGCATTCGTTGCGTTTATATTTTTGTGTCACTTGTTGTTTGGTTTGTTTGTTTTGACTGAGGTATTGCCCAAGTAAGTCAAGATAACAAGTGTGTGCAAAATGTTTGACGATCTTTTTTTGTTCTGGTTCAGGATAGTTTGTCAGGCTAGAAAGATTGTCATAGGTGAGGTAAGTTGTTCCCCACTTGTCGTAGTCTGTTGTGCAATGCTGGCTGTTGTCCATGCTCCAAAGTGTTTGTATGCAGAGCAGTACTATTACAATTAAACAGGATCGGTTTTTTGCATAGTTCATATAAAACTCAATAGTTAGCGTGGTTTGAGGAGATGTGTTGGTATACGTACGTCTGAGTATTGCTTAAAAATATGATGTCTTACAAGAGTTGTTGGATACAGTAAAATAAAGCCCGTGAGGATGAGTAAATACATGAAAGTGTACCGTTTTAGGTGTGTTTGACGAATTTTTTATATTAATTTATAATAGAAATAATATTGAATTATAACGTTTAAATGGAGGTTTTTATGAAATTGGTGCGAGCACTTTTTGTTCTCATTTTTTTGTCCTTTGTTCTTGGTAGTTCAGCTAATGCAGCTGATACGTACAGTCGACCATTTGTTCACAGTGGCCACGCTCAGCGTGAGCATGTGTTGAGCGAGTGGAAATTGCTTGCTGCTTACGTCAACTTTTATTTGCAAAACAGTTGGATTTGCGATCAAACAAGAGTTGCAAAATTTGAACGTTTTGAGCAGCTCATGTGTCATGATGTCATCAAGAATGATATTACAGCACTGAAAATGCTTTCAGCTTTTGCCTGGACTGAGAAGTTTTACTTTACAAGAATTCTTTCTTCTTGCAGTTATTCACAAGAAGACTTGTCAAGCTACGCTGAATGGCTGATAACAGAAAGAGGAATAATAGATATCGAAAAGCTGACTTTTCTTGTTCAGTGTGGTGCTGATGTACATTATCCTGATGCTGATGGTAATACCATGCTTCATTGTGCTTGTATGAGCAGAAGTGAGATTGGTATTGACAGAGTAAAGGCAATGATTCATACGCTTGTTGAGCTTGGTGCCGATCCAGACATAAAAAATAGTGCAGGGCAGACTGCGTGGGATTGCATACAAGATGATGACGACGAACAGATTTTGAATTTTTTGGATGATAAGATTGTGCGAAGACAGAAAAAGCGTGAGCTTCTCGATATTCCGGCATGCGTTGAGATTTTGCATGGTCCGTTGTATGAAGAGCAGGCGGTATCAAAATTTGTTGCGCTATACTTTCCTACGCGATGTTTAAATGAAGCTTTTAAGATGAATTGTCTGAACTATGCATGTGTTTTGCGACAGCTTATTTTACATTTGGCTGAAAACATTGATCACTATGGCATGAGTAATTGTTTACAGCTGGTATGTCCGCTTATTGCACAGACGCAGTTTCCCTCAGGCTGTAAAAATGATCATGTACTGGCTTTACAACTTTTACTTGCCAAAGACAGACAGAATTTTGTCGATGGTCAAGCTGTAACATTTATAGAGAATATTATTAATTTGCTTGGAGACAAAAGATTTCCAGAATTTAAGCTTGTTCCTGCAGGTAGCTTTAGTAATTAAAAAATCCCCCGAATGTTCGGGGGATTTTTTAGGAGGAATTTTATTTGAAAATTATGGGAATAAACTAAGAAATTTTTGCAATCCTTGCTCAAGATCATCGAGAAGACTCGTTTGGTTTGTTTGTTCTTCTTGAGTGTGTTGTCCAAATTCACTTTCTACTTGTATTGGTTCCGGTTCTTCTTTTTTAAATAAGTTTGCTACGCCCTCCAAACCAAGTTCTTCAAAATATTTTGGGGTTGGGTAGTTGACAACACAATTAAAATCATCTCGGTCGTTCCATCTTTGAATGGAGAAAAACCCCCCGCATGGACTAAACTCGAGTGAGCATGCGTCTTCTGGTATGACTGCAAAAGGCTTGTCGTTATCCGGATGATAAAGTTCTAATATGCTGGAGGGGTCTTGACTATGGCCTTTTGGTGAAGCAATAATTAGGTTTCCACAAGGACTTATGCTTGGACGGCCATATTTTTCTGTGTTGAATTCTAATTTTTTTTGATAACTTTCGCTGGATGAAAAGCGTGTAAGCTTTTTTATGTTGTATCTATTATTATCTTTCGTTAATAATGTTTTTCCACATGTGCTGGCCTTAGGTTTTATTGCGCTGCAATCCAAGAAAATTCTATCAATCTTGTCATAGCGAGATTTATTCCAAATATACACCACAGATAGCCCTTCTTTATCCTCGTATGTGTCTGATGCAACAACGAAATCATCGTAAAGATCTAGTGTGGTTTTGCCTAAATCTTCAAGAGAAAGTTGCTTGAAGTCTAAATAGTTCTTTTTTTTGTGGAAAAAATGTTCGAGATTGTGATAATTAATTTTATTTTTTGCACACAACCACTTAAAAATTTTCCATTTGTTTCTTATCTGTAGTGTTTTGTTTATTTCCGTATGCTGTATTTCATCTGACTCACATTTGATGACTTCTTCTGCCTTCATTGTTTCTAAATTAAAAATTATTATTTTGGGGCCTGCGTAAACTATTTCTCTGTCTCCATTATGTTTTGTGGTAACAGTTCTTCCATTGATTTCAACCATGACGTATCTTGAGCACGGACTGAATTCGGTTTGTACTTTATCGAAAGTGTCGCTAACACAAATGTTATAGGAATTTAATGATTGAGTATCAAAAACATCTACTACGTAGTAATCCGGCCAAGATCCTAAGCCGCATGGTGTAAATAAGATATACTTACCATCAGGGCTGAGTGATATTTCTGAGTCCTTGTATTTGTGATCTGAAATATTTTTTTCTGCAATTGTTTGGGTGGTGTCAATGTTAATTGTTTTTAATGTTGCTTCGCCATATCGATTGTTAAGTGTTTTTGTCACCAAAAATCTTCCACAATTACTGAGTGCATATTTAAAAAATGGGACCTCTTGTACCAAACGTTTTTTTTCAAGATCCCATAATTTTATAATGCAGTTTCCATGTGTGTCTCTTTCGTGGCATTCTATGACGAGAAATTTACCGCAAGGGCTAATTTTTGCCTCGCTATATTTTTCGTTAAATTCTACAAGAAGTTTTCCTGTTGCATCATGCAAAGACGTCCGTCCTCCAAAACTACTGTTAATAATGAACTTTGAGCATGGACTCCAGTATACATAGTAGCAGTTTTCTTTGAGTGTAAACTCTCCCATTTTTTTACCATGAAGATCATAAATTTGAGCAATTTTTTCATCGGCTTTGATGAAGAATTGATTTTTAGGGTCATATTTGTAGCTGTGAATATCTTTTGCAACCATTGTGTGTTTATTTTGTTGCATATATACGCTGAGTAATTGTTCGTAATGGGTGAGAGATAGTCTACGAGCAAGTGATGAACAGACATACCTTGGGTATGTCTGTGTAAGCCGTTTAAGGTTATCGTGGGTTAAGCAATTAGCAGTAAAATTTTCTGAGCGAAGTTTTTCTATAAGATCTATTGGTCTGTCGTATGGAAGTTGCAGAATAATATCATTTCCGAGCTGGATGTCTATTTGCGTATCTTCTTTTTGTTTTTCTTCCCTTTCTGATATTTGTTTAAGTGTTATGCGTTCCATTGTGGTAGCAGTGTTAAAGCTAAGCAAAAGTATAAGTGAGATTACAAGCAAAGATTTGTTTTTTATTTGCATTTTATTCCTCATAATATATTTTGAATATTTTTTTTCTATTTAGGGTGAAAGTATGACTAAGTTTTTTAAGAAAGCAAAAATGGTCAAATAAGGGGTATGAAATTATATATTTTTTGTAAACAATAAAAAAATCCCCCGAACATTCGGGGGATTTTTGAGGAGGGCCGAGTAAAAAAAATTAAAAATCGTCCATATTGAGTGAACCAACTTGATATTCTGTAACTCGTGTTTCAAAAAAGTTCTTTTCTTTTGCTAAGTCAGTTGCTTGTGACATCCATGGGAATGGATTTTCTTTGCCGTATGCTTTACTCAGGCCAATGCGCTCAAGACGTCTGTCTGCAATGTGTTCGACATAGTCACAAAAGAGTTGCGCATTGATGCCAAGTAGTCCTTGAGGACAAGCGTCGTAGGCATATTGGCTTTCAAGTCTGACTGCCTTTTTGATTAGTTCTGTGATTTTTGCTTGAAAATCTGCGGTCCAAATTTCAGGATTTTCTGCTTTGATGGTGTTGATCAGGTCTGCACCATAGGCAAGGTGCAAGCTTTCGTCACGCATGATGTATTCAAATTGTTCACCAATGCCAACCATTTTTTTCTGACGCTTGAGTGCCAGCATCATAGCAAAGCCTGCGTAAAAGAAAATGCCTTCCATAATAACGTAGTAGCCGATTAGATCGAGAACAAAGCGTTGTAAATTCTCCGTTCCAATTGGTTCAAAAGTTGGGTCGAAGATTGTTTTGGTTAGCTCAATGACAAAGTCATCTTTTTCTTTAATTGATGGAATGGTGTTGTACATGTTGTAGATTTCGTCTGGGTCAAGGCCAAGTGAGTCACAGCAATAGATAAAAGTGTCGGTGTGAATCGCTTCTTCAAATGCTTGTCTGAGCATGTATTGGCGACACTCAGGGTTGGTAACGTGGCGGTAGACAGCCAGTACAATATTGTTAGCAGTGAGTGACTCGGCTGTAGAGAAAAAACCCAAGTTCCATATGATTAGTTTTCGTTCAAGCGGTGTAAGCGCATCGGGTGATTTCCATTGTTCAACGTCTTTTTGCATCGAAATTTCTTCGGGCGTCCAGTTATTGGCAACACCACTTTTGTAATATTCTCGTGCCCACATGTATCGCATAGGCAATATTTTGTTTGGGTCAGTCGTCGTGTTGTTTATAATTCCGTCTTTTTTCATAGTAGTTCCTTTGTTGTTATTCCCAGCGCGTTTGGGAAGTTGAATCTTTATAGTCTATTGGCAAGCTTCGCAGTCTTCAGCGTTCAGACCGCAGTACGTTGCGCCATTGATGTTGTTTGTAGTGGTGGCGTTTTTCGAGTTATTATTGAACTCTCGTTTTTGTGTATACCCAAACTTTTTGGCATCAAGTGTCGATTTTTCAATTTGGCTAGCTCCCAGCGAACGGAGGTAGTAAAACGTTTTGATACCAAGTTTCCATCCCGCTAGGTAAATATCATTGAGCTTTTTGCCTGAGGTGCCAAGCATGAAAACGTTATGCGACTGACTTTGATCAATCCAGCGACCACGTGTTGCGGTAATCTTGACGAGCCACTCAGGATCAAGCTCAAACGCTTCTTTGTATTTACGTTTGAGCTGATCAGGAATTGCATCAATATTTTGAATGCTACCGTCATAATATTTGATTTGATCAAGCATGTCTTGACTCCAAAGGCCAAGTTTTTTCAGGTCTTGAACAAGGTAGGCATTAATAACGGTAAACTCACCACTCATGTTTGCTTTAACATAAATATTTTTGTAGATCGGCTCAATGCATGGGTAGCAGCCAGAGATGTTTGCAATGGTTGCGGTTGGTGCGATTGCCATCAAGTTTGAGTTACGCATGCCATGTTGTTTAATGTGTTCGCGGACAATGCTCCAGTCCATGGTAGTTGTGCGTGGTAGGTCAATTTTCATGCCGCGTTCTTGCTCAAGTAGATCAATAGTGTCCATTGGCAAAATACCACGATCCCATTTTGAACCAGCGTAGGTTGAGTAGGCCCCTTTTTCTTGTGATAACTTTGATGATGTCATGATTGCGTTGTAGGAAATGAATTCCATAATGGTGTCTGAAAACTCAAGCGCTCTGGTGTCATCAAACGGGATGTCAAGCATGAAAAGCGCGTCTTGTAGACCCATCATGCCCATGCCAATCGGGCGGTGGCGCAAGTTTGAATTACGTGCTTCTTTGGTTGGGTAAAAGTTTATGTCGATAACATTGTCAAGCATGCGAATTGCCGTTTTGACGGTGTCG
The DNA here is from genome assembly GCA_020633995.1 of Campylobacterota bacterium. Taxonomy (NCBI): domain Bacteria; kingdom Pseudomonadati; phylum Campylobacterota; species Campylobacterota bacterium. The sequence continues at coordinate 373,925 of JACKCO010000003.1, forward strand.
GCCAGCAGTTCTCGGTCAATCTTACCATTAAAGATGTGGCGTGCGAGATTGATTGAGCCCAGGTTACATACAGCAGTTTCATCTGGTGAGGTGTTAAGCGTAATTTCTGTACACAAATTTGAAGAGTGTACTACGCCAACGTGGTCTTGTGGTGAGCGTACATTGCACGGGTCTTTAAAGGTGATCCATGGGTGGCCTGTTTCAAAGAGACGGGTAAGCATTTTTTTCCACAGCTCTTTTGCCGAAACTGTTTTATATAGTCTGATTTTACCGGCACGTGCCTGTGCTTCGTAGTTGAGGTAAGCTGCTTCAAATTCTTTGCCATAAATTTCGTGTAGGTCTGGTGTTTCATCTGGAGAAAAAAGTGTCCACTGTTCGTCGTTGATTAGACGCTTCATAAACAAGTCTGGAATCCAGCTTGCTGTGTTCATATCGTGCGTGCGGCGACGGTCATCACCGGTGTTGCGGCGTAGGTCGATAAAATCTTCAAAATCATAATGCCATGCCTCAAGGTAGGCACATGCTGCCGCGCGTCTGCTGCCAGCGCGGCTGATAGCAGCGACAACGTCGTTGGCCAGTTTTAAAAAGGGTACGGTGCCTTGGCTAGTAACATTGATTGAACTAATCATTGAACCAGTACCACGAATTGCGGTCCACGAGGTGCCAAGTCCGCCAGACCATTTTGAAAGATTAGCGTTGTCTTGCAGTGTCTTGAAAATATGGTTGAGGTCATCGCTGATATAGTTGAGGTAACATGAGCTGAGTTGTGGATGATGCATGCCTGAGCGGAAAAGTGTTGGGGTTGATGAGACAAAGCGCAGCGTAGAGAGCACTTCGTAAAACTCAAGTGCACGAGCGGTTTTATTATTTTCTTCACTGAGTGCAAGGCCCATTGCCACACGCATCCAAAAAATTTGTGGCATCTCAATGAGCTTTTCCCCGTGCTTGATGAGGTAACGACCATACAGCGTCTCAATGCCAATGTAGCCAAACAGATTGTCTCGTTCTACGCGAATGCCCTGAGAAAGTGTTTCAAGGTCATACTCTTTGAGGCGCGGATCAAGCAGGCCAACCTCAAGCCCTTTGGTAATGCTCTTAATAAACTGATTCTGATAGCGTTCTTCAATAGTTTCGTCGTTGTATGACTCTTCAAGCACTTGTTTATAAATGTATTGCATGAACAGGCGCGCTGCAACATAGTTGTATGCGATGTCTTTTTCGATAAAAGTTGTTGCCGTCAACGCTAACGCTTTAGCCAGCTCTGTTGTGCTGATGCCATCATAAATAATTTTGAGTGTTTCGCGAATAAGCTCATCAACAGATATGGCAAGATCAAGACCTTTGCTTGCATGGGCAATGGTCAGGCGTATCTTGTTGATATCAAGAGCGACGGATTCCTCGTTGCGCTTGGTGACTGAAAGGGATGTAAAGTTTACGTTTTTGGGTGAGGTTAGCATGTCATTCTCTTTTTGTCTGGCTTGTGTTTCCATAGTTCAAAATCCCTTCAATGTTTTATATAGAAAATTAAAAATCTTTTATGCTCGCTCTTTCTCCATGCGTGTGCACAAATAGTAATATTTTCTTTTAGAAAATTCATTTCCCAACGTGACCTATAATTTATCAGCTAGTTCAGACTCGATCAAACAAATTTTTTATTTTTCTCGAAACGCTCTTATAACGAGGGGTTTCGGGGAAAATAGCCATTATTTTCTTGATATTTTTTATCTGAGATTTTAGGTACTCATTAGTGATGCTATAAATTCAAAAGTGTGATTTTTTCTTTCCTAAATAATTCAAATAGCATAACAAGTCTGATCAGGTACGAACAAACTGCAAAAATATTAAAAAATGGGAGGAACCACTTTTTACGAGCACATAATGATAAACAAAATTTTTGGGGATTAGAAGATTGACAATTTCATTATTCATTCAACGTGTTGATTATAGAGTGTTTATTGGATGCAAAAAAAATGTTGGCCTTACTATATTATATTCCAACCATCAGAGAGTGGGTCTGACTCACTGGAGTGTAGGGGTGTGCTTGTCGATGTGTTGACATCGGCAAGTATTCTACTCCTGTTATTCAGCATTGCTAAAGCTTGAGTAAACTTAGTGGCTTGTGCTACTTCGTGTGCTGTGTGTCTTTCCTGGTTAGTAGTGGAGTAGTCATATGGCAAGCCACAACTGATCAGTAGCCTAAGAATTTCTACCTCTTGCTGGGTTGTAACGTCATAATCTTTTTGTGCCGCCCAATGCATGGCGGTGCTTCCCCCTAGATTTTTACAATTCAGGTCTGGTGGGCTTTCCTGTGTTAATAGTTTTTGCACAAGCCCTAGGTCAGTGTGGCCAATGGCGTGAAACAAAAGCCATTCAGGGCTGAGGTAGTCTTCGGGTTGTTTGCTAAATTTTTCTAGGTAATAAAAAATACGTTCATCAAGATCCCAGCTAAATGGGATAGTATTTGTTTGTGGATCTGGGCGGCAGGAATGTTTAACCAGGTAAAGAAATATCTCTTCTGATTTTTCAGCTCCAGCATCAAGTAAAACGTGTGTATGAGTTGTGTTGCCTTTTTTGGTAAGCGATGCACCATGCTCAACAAGAAACTGTACCAGCTCAAGGCTTTGAACATCATCGATTGCCAGTCTCAGGGGTGTTTTGGGGTTGCAGTATCTCATGCCTTCAAGGCGATCGATGTTGGCACCACGTTGTAAAAGCCACTGTGCAACGTTAAATTTTTTCTTGCTCCATGCTGCCAGCCAAAACATAGAGTACTCTGGCCAGTCAACGTTGACGTTAACATTGCCATTATTTTGTGCGATGAATTGTTCAAGTGTCGTGTAGTCTTCTTGCTCTATGGCTATTTCTACTTGTAGAGAGTGGATTTTTCTTTCGCTGCCTTGTAGTGATGTGGCGTTCATTGTTAGAAAGAGAAGTAGAATGTAAAACATTACATGAGCTCCCAGTCTTGCGTAATACTGGTTTCATAGTCCATCTCTTCATAATACTTTCGGTATTGCTCAGTAAAAAGTTCCTCACAATCGTGTGAATTTTCCGCCCCGTGAGCTCTAAGCAGATTGACAGCTCCGGGATTTTTTAGCAACATAGCACAGTCAAGGGGGGTAAAGCCGTTACGATTTGAGAGATCTGTTCTGGCACCGTGTTTCATGAGTAATTTGATAACTTGAAGTTGTTGATTGGTGCTTATATCTCTGCTTAGAACAGCAAGTTGTAACGGCGTATTGCCGTAGTAATCTTGAACATTAACGTTAACCGATGGATATTGCTCAAAAATATAGTTAATAGCTTCGACGTCATGACTTTCTGCAGCAACGAGCAGTTGTGACTCTGGGCTTGCGTAATCGTCTATTTTCTTGTTGTTATCCTGTAAGATTTTACAAATTACTTTCCAGGGAGCTATACAAAAATTTTTGCAGCGACCAAATTTTGAATCATATTTGCAGGTTTGCTCGACTAAGTAGAGCAATATGTCGGGAAATGGACACGTTGTCTCACATAGAAGGTGTGTGCTTTCACCTTTGAGATTGTAGATTAATGATGCACCATGTTCGCATAGAAATTTTACATGTTTGAGTGAAGGGAGTAAGTTTGCGTAGTTGAAAAGGAGTGGTCTTTTTTGTGTGCCTTGCAAAAAATTTATATCAGCACCTTGTGTAAATAACCACAGGGCAACATCAAAACAGTCGTTATCAAGGGTGAAGCCAAGCAATGTTTTATGGAAGTCTGGAGATGCGACATTTGGGTTGTTATCGTGTTCTCGTAAGAAGTTTGTCAGGTAGATGTAGTTCCTATTGTTTAGTGCACTGAGCAGATCAATAAATAGATCATCCGCTTTACCGAACGTGTCCATACTGCACAAAGAAAAGGTGTATAAACAAAAAAATAGACAGAAGAGTACTCTCATCTTTTTTCTCCTTTTTTAACTTTTTAATTTTTGAAAAGTGTAGCAATATCGGTCAGTGAATGCGAGCTTTGAGAATACAAAAAAAAGCGGGTCGCAATTTTTACGACCCGCTTTTTTTAAATTGAGAAGGAGAAATGTTTTAGTACATTCCACCCATGCCGCCCATGCCGCCCATGCCAGGCATTGCGCCGTGACCATGTCCGCCAGCAGTGGCTTCTTTTTCTTCTGGAAGATCTGAAATCATAGCTTCAGTTGTCAAAAGCAATGATGCAATTGATGCAGCATTTTGCAATGCTGAGCGTGTAACCTTGGTTGGGTCAATAACGCCAGCCTCAAACATGTCTACATATTTTTCGCTGCGTGCATCAAAACCGATGTTGGTTGCTTCTTTGCGAATGCGTTCGATAACAACCGATGACTCATAACCAGCATTGCTTGAAATGATGCGTGCAGGTTCTTCAAGCGCTCGGCGAATAAGTGTTAAGCCAACAAGTTGGTCACCGTCAAGCTTGAGGCCATCAAGTGCCTTTTGTGCGCGAAGTAGTGCAACGCCACCGCCTGAGACAACGCCTTCTTCAACCGCTGCGCGTGTTGCATGTAGCGCATCTTCTACGCGGTCTTTCTTTTCTTTCATTTCGGTTTCAGTTGCTGCACCGATTTTGATAACAGCCACACCTTCTGAAAGTTTTGCAAGACGCTCTTGGAGTTTTTCTTTGTCGTAGTCTGAAGTTGCGTTTACAATTTCGGCTTTGATTTGGTCGATGCGTGCTTTCAAGTTAGCTTCTGATCCTTGTCCATCAACAATGGTGCAGTTGTCTTTGGTAACGCGTACCTTTTTAGCGCGACCAAGGTCGTTGAACGTTAGGTTATCAAGTTTGATGCCAAGTTCGTCAGAAACTAGTTGACCACCAGTTAAGACTGCAAGGTCGCCAAGCATTGCTTTTTTGCGGTCGCCAAAGCCTGGAGCTTTAACTGCTGCAACGTTGATGGTGCCACGCATTTTGTTTACAACCAAGGTGGCAAGTGCTTCGCCTTCAATATCCTCAGCAATAATGAAAAGTGGAATACCTTGTTTTGCTACGTGCTCAAGAATTGGCAGCAACTCTTTCATGTTGCTGATTTTTTTGTCACACAACAAGATAGCAGGGTTTTCAAGTACAGCTTCCATCTTTTCTGTGTTGGTTACAAAGTAAGGAGAAAGGTAGCCACGGTCAAATTGCATACCTTCAACAACTTCAAGTTCGCTTTCAATACCTTTAGCTTCTTCAACGGTGATAACACCATGACGGCCAACTTTTTCCATTGCGTCAGCAATGAGTTTGCCGATGTATGCATCGTTGTTTGCAGAAATTGTTGCAACTTGCTCGATGCCTGACTTGTCTTCAACATTTTTAGACATTTTTTGAAGTTCTTTAACAATTACTTCAACAGCTGCGTCAATACCACGTTTCATTTCCATTGGTTTTGCGCCAGCTGCCAAGTTTTTCAAACCTTCACGGTAGATTGCTTGTGCAAGTACGGTTGCGGTTGTTGTTCCATCACCCGCAATGTCTGCAGTTTTTGAAGCAACTTCACGCACCATCTGTGCGCCCATGTTTTGAAACTTGTCTTTAAGTTCAATGCCCTGAGCAACCGTGACACCGTCTTTGGTGATGGTTGGGGAACCGAATGATTTTTCAATTGCAACGTTACGACCTTTTGGTCCTAGGGTTACTTTGACTGCATTGGCTAGAAGGTCTACACCTTCCATAATTTTAGAGCGAGCTGAGTCGCCAAATATAATTTTTTTTGCCATAGGTTAAAATCCTTTTTTCGTGTTTTTAATCGCTATAACTTATTTGTTTACAACGCCAAGAACTTCTTCTTCGCGCAAAATCAAATATTCTTGTCCGTCAAGTTTGACTTCGGTGCCAGAGTACTTGCCAAAAAGAACTGTATCACCTTCTTTAACTTTGAGTGGGCGAGCTGTGCCGTCGTTGAGTATCTTTCCTTCGCCTACACACTTTACAGCACCAAGTTGCGTTTTTTCTTGTGCGGTGTCAGGAATGTAAATGCCTCCAGCAGACTTTTGTTCGCTTTCAAGGCGTTGAATCAACACGCGGTCATAAAGAGGAGTAATGGATGTTGCCATGACCTTCTTCCTTCCTGTTTTAAGTTGTTGGTGTTTTATATTTTAAATAACAACGCTGTGTTGTATTTGATAGGTTTTTACACCTTCAATACTCGGTTTTAGTATACGTTCAAACTACAAAAAATCAATGATATTTTATAGTAATGTACTAAGATTTTTTAAGTCACAAATTTTAGTTTGATTATGATTGACATATAAGATTTCTTTGAGGAAGTGTTTCTTCTTCGTAGTTTTCTTGATGTTTAATTTTTATAATTGAAAATTATTTTATTGGATCAGTATAATTAAGTGGTCAAGCTACATAATCTTATTTGAATATTGCGGGGGAAATAGTAATGAAGTGCAGGCTGTTTTGTCTAGTGACTGTTGCGGCTGTTCTTGTGTCCCATTCTTTGGTTGCCCGTCCATCGGTGCGCTCACTCAAGGGAGTTGATGCGCTTTTCAAGCCTGAGTACCAGTTGCTCTCACCCAGTTATGGGTGCTTGTTTGCCGAGTCTGACATTGCCCAGACATTGTACCGATTTGTTTCTGAAGATTTTGACAAGCCATTGCATGACGTGTTGCATACACTATTTCGTTTGGATGCCGACAACATTAATTTTCGTGTGCAGCAGTCATTGTCTGGGTTTGTCTCACATCTGAAACCACGTCATATTGGCATGTTGATGGGACTGGTTGTGCTAAGTCGTAGTATCCCAAACGATATTGCAGCGATTATAGCAGAGGATATTGGTCTCGGTCTAAATGCTCATGCCAAGGATATGAAAGAAAAAATTGATAAGGCCAAAGCAGCAGTACCAAATTCTGGAGAAATTATTACTCTACTTTCAGCATTGGGGAAAAACAATCAGGCAGCGCTAAAAAAATATGAGGACTTGGTTAGCAAGATTAAGAACAAACAGCAATTAAACAGAGATGATAAAAAACATAAAGCTATTCTATCATTTTTAACCGGCAATGATTTTGAAAGTATTGCCCCTGATTTTGATTGGAAGGAAAATATAAACCCAGAAAGCCGAAGAAGGATTGAGCAAATACGTGGGCTGCAAGATGAAAACAACCGTGTGGGCAAAGCCCAAAAAACATTGACCAGCAGTGTATTAGAGCTGGTCAAGAATTTACGTTTAATTGATCAGGAAAAACGTTTTCCTGGCCTCGACCAGGTTTCTTCAGGTGTTATCGCAGCATCCTCAGGAGTCATTTCCGACCAGTCAAATGTCATCCCGGCCCCCGAGCCGGGATCCATTCTCCCCCTCGTTTTACTCAACGTATTTTTATGGGAAAAATGCTTCTCACGTGTGGATATGCAAGCATATATCAATGGATTGCGTAGTGTTGCGTCAGATGTTTTTTCAAGTGAAGAAAAGCTTGATGCTGACGGGCAAAAAGCTCAATATTCGCTTGAAGAAACCGTGAAATTAAAAAAAGAGTTATTTAGTAGGATTAGTAAAGAAGGGGATGATGCTTTGGGTGCTGAAGAGGTAATGGTTGGTTTTTTTGCCCAAAACAGATTACCTAAGCCGCTGTGTTATGGAAATGCAGTTTTTGAAGGGAAGAGTTTTGCGGACTGTGGTGAAACGTCGCTGCGTAATTTTTTCAATCTTTTGTTTTTTAATGATAAAACCCAAAAATTTGATCAAGAAAAAATCGATAAGCTTGAAAAAGAAGGTTTTGTCATTGACGAAAAAATTAAAGTTTTTTATAAATCGTTTCCAGATTGTGCGCGTGGTACAACACCTCAAGCGCGCAATGAATGGGCTAAGATAACCTCTGATATTAACGGGGTTGTGTATAACAACAAAAACTGTGAAATATCATCACGTAATGGTGGTATGAAAAATATGTGCCGTGTGCTTAGGCACTTGATTGTTTTCCCTGCTGATACCCCAATAACTGATTCACTAGAAGATAATGTAATTTTGTATTTGTGGCGCGGGCAAACAGGTGACTTGACGGGGGGGAAGGTATCAGGCTACTTTCAGGGCAGGTCTGAGATAGATTTTGGTAAAGGCCTACATTGGAATTTTTATCAGGGACATTTTGAATTAATAATTCCTGCTATTGAACGTATCTATCAGGCAAGTCAATATATTCAAAAATGCCTTACTGGACAAGAACAGGGAAAATATAATTTTGTACGAACTTTAATTGCAAGTTTTCTGGCAAAAGAAGAAGCTGGTTTAACTGATTATGTTGCATGTTTAGAGAAAGTGACGGACGAGCAAAAAAAACGTTTCGCACTTTGTTTGCTTGAGCCTCGATATGTGCTAAGAGCGGTGTGTGTTCCGTTCCCTCGTGAAGCATCATTACAGGCCTTTGGGCAGTATCTGGCAAATATACGTGATAATATTGATTCTACTTGGTTTGATCGGATTATTGCTCTTACGGCTGAGCTGCAGTTTTTGCGTGATGCTGATGTAGTCAAAATCGCCCAAGTATTAGCAGAATATTCAGTTGATTTTGACAAATATGTACAGACTTTTTTACCAGCTGACAAGCTTAAGGATTTTTTGATTAACGATATTGACTATGCTTTTAAAGTGATAACGTTTTTGTGGACTCTTGGTAACAATGATAAGTACCAAGAAGCATGTTTTGATTTTACTAGTAGGTTAATTTCTGAGCAGCGGGACATAATGCAAAAGCGTAATGCCAAGCAAGAGGGATTGTTGCATGCGGCAACTCGGGCGGAAAATATTGAGATAATTAAAGTACTACAGAAGTTTGAAGGCGTTGATGTGAATATGCAAGATGATTCTGGTAATACCCCGTTGTATGCAGCCGTAAGCCAAAGGAATATTGAGATAGTTAAAGTATTACTAGGGAGTAAAGGCATTGATGTGAATAGGCAGGACCTGTCTGGTGCTGCGCCGTTGCATAGAGCACTTTTGGAGAATAATATTGAGATAGCTCAAGAATTACTGAAGGCTGAAGGCATTGATGTCAATAAACCGAATAAGCCTGGAGATACACCATTGCATATGGCAGTAAGCGAGAGGAATGTTAAGGGTGTTCAAGTGTTACGGGGGGCTAAAGGTATTGAAGTGAATAAACCGAATAAGTTTGGGGTTACACCGTTGCATTTGGCAGTTAATAGGGAAGATGAAGAGGTAGTTCAAGCGTTATTGAATTTTGAAGGAATTGCTGTCAATGAACGGGATATGTCTGGCGCTACGGCGTTGCTTGATGCAGTAAAACGGGGAAATTTTGCAATTGTTAATGCATTGTTTGCTAAAGGTGCTGATGTGTCTTTAAAGGATAAGCAGGGCAAGTCAGCAATAGATGTTGCCAGAGAAAACGGTTTTACAGAAATTGTTGAGTTGCTGGAGCAGGCGCAAGAGAAGCAAAGTGAGAGTTCTGATCAATAAAAACGGAAACTATAACTTTATTTTGAACGTTAGTTAATTTGTGCTTGGGGAGGGGTCTGATGAACAGTAAAGTAAAAAATATTTTGTTGTTTTTTATGGGAGTCTTGTTGTTACCGCTCAATGCTCGTCCACCAGTGCGTTCACTCAAAGGGGTTGATGCGCTTTTCAAGCCTGAGTACCAGTTGCTCTCACCCAGTTATGGGTGCTTGTTTGCCGAGTCTGACATTGCTCAGACATTGTACCGGTTTGTTTTACCTGAGTTTGACAAGCTATTGTATGATGTGTTGCATACCTTATTTTTTCTCAATAATGATAATATTAATTTTGGGGTTGCTACGTCTGGACTGCTAGCTGATAAAAATCCTTTTCAGCTCGGTGTTATCATGGGGCTTGTAAATTCTGAAGATGCAAGTTTGTTAAAAAATTCATGTGAAGAACAAAAGAAGATAATCAATAATATATTGGCTGGTCTTGCTGCTCAGTTGAAAGTTCAAGTTCCAGGTGAAACTGAGTGGAAAAGTTTTTTTCAAGCAATGAACGATATTTTTAAAGGCCAACCAAAGCAACTCAAAAAAAATATTTTTTCAAACGATGCAAAAAACCTTGCAACCGAATCAGTGCAAAAACGATGCATAAAAATGTTACTTGGGCGTTCGTTGGTGCCAGGAGATGCTGCCAATTGGAAAGACAACATAATAGAAGAGCGAAAAAAAGCACTTTTAGACGCTGAAAAGTTATGGTCAAATGTTACATTTTGCCAACAGCTGTTAGCTGAGAAAAAAACAAGCAAGATCTCAACATTTATTGGTACATGTAAAAAGGTTAATCGAGAAACAGCGTTGGGAAAAGATGTCGCAACAATTTTGTTGAACGTGTTTTTGTGGGAACGATGTTTTTCGCGTAAAGATTTACTTGATTATATTTCAGGTTTGCATGCTGTTACTCAACAATTTTTTCAAGAGGGTACAGATCTATTACCTGAAGAAACTCAATCGAGTTACTCCATGGGCGAAATTGAGCAGATAAAAAAGACTTTTTTTGAAGAAACTAACGATTTAGAAATATTGACCGCGGAGCAAGTAGCCGTTAGTTTTTTGGGGCATTGTCCCTTGCCAAAAGAATTATCGTATAAAAATAATGTTCGCTATAAAGAAAATTTATTTCCAGACTGTGGCGAAACTTCACTACGTAATTTTTTTAACTGTTTATTTTTTGATGAAACCACGCAACATTTTGAGCTGGATAAAATTCAAGCACTTGAAAATAAGGGATTTGTATTTAAGCGTGAGTTGAAAGATTTTTATACACAATTTCCAACTCCTGCCGATGGTACGAATGCACATGCTCATGATGCTTGGGCTAGCTTAGTTTCGGGGTTGCCGGATGTTCACTATCAAAAAGGAAATTCGACAACTGGAGGATATGAAATTTCAGCGGGCGATACACAAGAACGCGTTGTAAATATGTGTAGGGTTATTAGAAATTTGATGACTAAGGTTCCTGAAGAACTGTCGGTTCACGATTCGCTTGAAAGTAATGTTATTACGGCGTTGTGGCGGGAACAGTTTAGTGATGCTGAAATTGTTATAAAGCAAGAAGCGAATATGGTGAGCATTACATTGGGTGCTTGTGTGTGGGATTTTATGTTCAGTCACTTTGAATTTCGCGTTCATGAAGTCTATGAAGCTGATCATTCTTGGAATAATTGGTGGATTGAAAACAGTATTAAGTATGCAGCAAATGAGATCTATAATCGATTTTTGTTTGTTGTGTTAGCAAGTTTTTTTGCAAAAAAAATAGCTGATGTTGGAATATATTTATATTCTTTAGGTCAAGCTGATCAATTGGACCATTCATTTAGATTTTTTTGTTTATGTTTGTTAAATCCCAGAAATATTTTACGCGATATTTCTTCTCCTTCGTTAGATTTTGATATTGAACCTGAGAATAAGTTTGATGTTCTGAGAGGATACGTAAAATTGATTAACGGGCTATTTTCTAGTAAGGGTGTTTTACACCTGCTTACTATTGTTGCTCGTGAGCGATTGCTAGATGATACAAATATTACAGCGGTTGGTTTGGCTTTTGCTGATGAAGGGTATTCTTTTAAGGATGTATACAATATGTTCAAGCCTGACGACATGACGTGGCAACAATTTATGCGTAATGACGAGCTTTATGGATTTAAAGTTATCGAATTTTTATGGGCGATTGGAAGGGGTGAAGGTCGTAGTCAGGAATGTTTAGAATTTTCCCAAAAGAACATTTTTAGTAATTTTTTGAATAAAAAAAATCATGCAGGTGAGAGTTTGTTGCATCTTGCAGCACGTATCAATAATGTTGAGATAGCAAGAGTTTTGCTGCAACTAAACAATGAGTTAGTTGGACAGGCAGCCGGTTTTAGGGTAGATAAGCGTATGCCTTTGCATACAGCAGCACTGTATAATAGTATTGATATTGCTTCCCTGCTGCTTGAGCACAAAGCTCAAATAGATCCTCTTGACTCTAAAAACAATACTCCTTTACTGATAGCAGCACGCAATAATTATACTGATCTTGTCATGCTACTGGTTAACAATAAAGCAGGGGTTAACCAGCAAGACGCTGAGAGGGAATGGACTCCTTTACACTGGGCTGTTGCCAACGATAATGTTAAGCTGGTCAATTTTTTGCTTGTTAACAATGCCGGGGTTAATGTTACAGCAGACGAGGGCAAGACTCCTTTATTTTTTGCTCGAAGTGCTGAAGTTGCCAAAATTTTAGTTGATGCTGGTGCTGAAGTTAGTCATAAAAGTATTAGAGGTAACACTCCTTTGTGTGTTGCTATTCATTGGGGGAATGTAGAGCTAGTACGTCTGTTGATTGAGCGTGGTGCAAAGGTAACAAGAACAGCGCTAAATATCACTACAACTTTTGAGATAAGTGATATTCTTAAAAAGGCAGCAGAAAAAGAAGGCATAGAAGAAGATTATAATTATGATGACCCAGCAGATTACACTGGGTATGAATCGCCAAGCATTGACTAGATTTTTGTATCAGCTGGTCTGAGTTTTTACGAATTCGGGTTCTATTTTGAATTTTTCTATTTTCCTGTAGAGTGTGCTGCGTCCGATGCCAAGCATCTTTGCGGCTAAAAAATAATTATTATTTGTTTCTCGCAGTGCGATTTCAATGATGCTTTTTTCAACTTCTTCCATGATAAGTGGATGAATGTTTCCTTGGCCATCATTGCCGATGCCATGGATCATCTGTTTGACCTGCTTGTTGAGGAGTTGATACAAAGAGAGGGGGGTATTCATAGGCGCTTAAGTAGTTTGATTTTTCACATTACCGAATTCACGTTTATCTAAGATATGGTTAGAATTCTAGAAAAAACGATGGCAATAAGCAAGAATAAATAAAAGTTAGATGGGTATACATCTAAAAAGGTTTATTTTTGTGGCAGGAAGTGCTTTGCATAAAAAAGATCAAGTGAGGTAAAAGTTGAGCCTCGTTTGATTGAGTAATCAATTGTGTAAAGCATGCTGTAGGCATCTGCAAGATCTGAAAGCTTAAATGTTTTCCAATGTCTATTTAAAAAAGAGTAAGGCAAGCGGTAGCTCATACGCTTTGCATGAACAAAATTTTGAGCAGCCAGAAATTTTTTAACGTGGTAGGCTCGCCAGATTTGCTCAGACCAGAACGTGACCCAAAAAACATCTGGATATTCATCTTTTACTTGTGTCCATGTAGAAAAAAACTCAGGAGCATTTTTTGCAAAAAAATGTTCAGAAAGTTGATTGAGTGATGGCAACTCTGTACTGAGCAAACGAAGGACGTAGTCATGCGTTTCGCTGGCAGTTTTTGGATTGATGAGGTCAATATAACAACTGAGCATACAGGCTTGATCAAGGCTCATGCTTTGTACAGAGCTAAAAATTTTTTTGATAATTGCTTGTTTTCCCTGACTATGCTTAAGTGTCAAAAAGGTTGATAAAGCGCTGAAGGTTTTGTGGTCAACGGCCTGATCGAGTACTATGGTTTGAATGTCCTTAGATGGTTTATTTTTGAGCTCTGGGATAAAAAAAGTAACGTAGTGAGGACCCCTGTAAGCAAGCAGAAAGGTTATAATTTCTTCTCGTTGTTTTTTGTTTTTAATTTCTTCAATATTGCCCAGCAAGAAAAAGAGTTGTTGCCCCAAAATCGTTTGAGAAAGCTGTGCATTCAGACTATTTTTATCAAGTGTAGAACTATCAAGTTTTCGCTTTGGGGCGGGTAGCGTGTTTACTAAATCTAGGTGTTTGAATACATCATGAAAAAAAGTTGGCTGATAACTGGGGCCAGTAAAGCAAAATACACGAGTGCTCTGCCAAAATGATGATGAAGATGCGTTATCAAGAAAGATTTTAAGATTCATTGTCTTTATCAACTGCTTGCAAAAGTATTGGCCTAAAATGATGTTCAATTTTTGGCACAATACGTGCAATCAATTTTTTATACTCGTAATGTTCAAAGTCAGTATTTAGGATAGGATTTTTTGGACGAGAAAGCGAGCTTGAGTGTGTAAATACCTTATGCCCAATTTTTTTGTCATTATCATCAAGCAACGTACATTCAAGCTCAAGGCGCATAATTACGTGTGCAAGTAAAACATCGGGCGATACAAATTTTTGTATGGTATCAAGATTTTTAATCACGGTAATCAGTGTATACTGTGCTTCTTGTTTGTCAGTAAGTATGTAGCCAAGCTGTTGATAGCGCTGAGTAAATGCCTCGTACACAGTTGGTACAAGGTTATCAAAGACGTGCGTGTTTTTGGGGAGTGCTATGTGAAGACGAATAGTATGTTTGTGAATCTGCCCAAAAACGGAGTGAGTTTGTTTACCTTGGCGAGAGCAAGAGGTTAGCGCTAAAGTTGCCGATGCAAGCACTAAAAAGGTCGATTTTTTTAATGATAGCTGCTTAGACAACGTGCTACTTAGCCATTCGGTTGCCAAGGCTAAAAAACGCAGGCTTTTTTTGAGCATGTTCGCGCTTTCGTGCAAGTTGTTTTGTTGCGGGCTGCAACCTACGCTCGAGTTCGGGCATAGTTATTTTTGCACACTCAGTGAAAAGTTGTTGAATACTTTGTTGAGCGTAGATCCTGAGTAGTTCAAACTGTTGCCAGCTAATAGGAGTCTTTTCAGCGGTTCCTTGGATTTCAATAATATTGTTATCGGTATTCATAACAAAATTGAAATCGGCATCAGCGTTGCTGTCTTCGTTATATGTTAGGTCAACAATAACGTCATCACCAACGATACCAGCAGAAATTGCGGCAATTGGTGTTAGGTAAATATTTGCTTTGGTCTGGCCTTGGGCAAACCAACGCTTGCATGCGTGCTTTAGCGCAAGACTCGCTGCGGTAATTGCACTGACACGAGTGCCGCCATCAGCTTGCAAGACATCACAGTCGATAATAATGGTTTTCTCTCCCAAGCTGTCAAGGTCGACTGTTGTGCGCAGGCTACGGCCAATCAAACGTGAAATTTCTATATTGCGCGAATTTTTTTGAGCCATGCTTGATTCACGTTTAGTTCGCTGGTGAGTTGCTGTTGGAAGCATCGCATATTCAGCGGTTAACCAGCCAACACCTTGACCCTTTAAAAAAGGCGGGACACCCTGTTGGAGGGTAACACTTGCTTGTACTTTTGTTCTGCCCAGCTCAAAAAGGATGGTGGCGTCGGCATAACCTTGTTGGTCGCATTGTATTGAAATAGGGCGCAATTGATCATGCGCCCTATTATTTTCTCGTATCAGTTTTTCCATTTATTCGCTAGGCCCTAGTTTTTCTTTTGATGTTCAAGTTCTGGAGCGACCAAGCGAATACGGCCAGTTTCTTTGTCATATGCTGTTACCTTGACCGTCAGTGGATCACCAACTTTGTATTCTTGGTCAATAGTGCGCTGCTTATCGCGAGCAATACTTGAGACGTGTACCAAGCCTTCTTTGCCAGCAACCAGTTCAACAAAAAGACCAAAGTCTGCAAACCGCCTGATAATACCTTCAAACGTACTGCCGACCTCGATGTCGCCAGCAAGAATGCGAACCCAACGTTCCGCCTTTTTCAAGGACTCTCCATCTTTGGAGTAAATCTTGACTAGGCCGTCATCTTCAATGTCGATTTGCGTATCTGTTTGAGCAATAATTTCTTTAATATTTTTACCGCCCGGTCCAATGATAGCACCAATTTTGTCTTGTGGAATTTTAAATGAAAAAACACGAGGCGCAAGCGGAGAAACTTCTTTTCGTGGTGCGTCCATAACCGCGCTCATTTTTTCTAAGATGTGAAGCCGTGCAGCGCGCGCTTGTTCAAGTGATTTGACCAATACTTCTCGTGGTAGGCCGACTTTATCTTTAATGTCGAGCTGGAAGGCCATAATACCACTCTTGGTTCCGGTAACTTTGAAATCCATAAGACCAAATCCGTCTTCAGTGCCAAGAATATCGGTAAGCACTTGGTAATCGCCTGTTGAGCTTTTAACAAGCCCCATGGCAATACCGCCAACCATGTCTTTGATTGGTACTCCGGCGTCCATTAATGCCATGGTAGTTGCACACACGCTTGCCATTGATGATGAGCCGTTTGACTCAAGAACATCAGTAATAGAACGAACGGTGTAAGGGAACTCTTCCTGGCTAGGGAGAACGTTAAGAAATGATGTTTCAGCTAAATAGCCGTGACCAATCTCACGTCTACCAACGCCACGAATCGGTTTAACTTCACCTGTGCAAAACGGTGGGAAGTTGTAGTGAAGCATAAAACAACGCTCTTGACTGCCACCAATGAGCGTCTCAATTTTTTGCGAATCTTGTCCACTTCCAAGTGTCAAGCTTGAAAGTACTTGAGTTTCGCCACGTTGAAAAAGACCTGAACCGTGTACACACGGAAGCATACCTGTTTCAACAGTAATATCACGTACCCGATCGAATGGGCGATCATCAATACGTTTGCCTTTTTTGATAATGGCATCAGGCAAGGCTTCTTTAAAAATTTCATCACACAGGTAGTTTACAACAGAAGATGAAACCCCTTCAGCATTCATTTCAGCTGAAAGTGTGCTGAACAAATCTGTGTAGAGTTTTTGAACAGCCTTGTTACGTTCAGCTTTTTTGGGCGATACAAAAAATGCCTCAATGAAGTTGGAAGGCAATGCATTTTTGATTTTTTCTTTCCAACCTGCCCAGTCAACAGTCTGCGTAACTTCACGCTTCTGTACACCAAGCTCTTTCTGGATTGAGACTTGCCAAGCAACTTGTTTTTTAATGACCTCATGTGCCGAGAACAATAAGTCAATCAATTCATCTTCAGCAAGATTATTGCAGTGACCTTCAACCATACTGATGCCATTTTCTGTTCCAGCAATGACAATGTCTGAATCGGAATTTTCAACAGATTCATGGTCAAGGTTGAATGCCCACTTACCGTCTTTTTTGCTTGCTTGTACAGCACCAATTGGCCCTAAGAATGGAATATCTGAAACGGTTAACGCAAGTGATGCACTCAGCATACCAAGGATGCTTGTTGGAAATTTGCCGTCTGATGAATATACTGTTGAAAGAACTTGAACTTCATTAAAAAAGAAATGAGGGAAGAGTGGTCTGATAGGGCGATCAATAAGACGTGAAGTTAAAACCTCAATGTCACTGAGTCTGCCTTCTCGTTTAATGTAACCACCAGGAATACGTCCCGCAGCTGAAGTACGCTCTCTGTATTCAACAGTGAGTGGAAAAAATCCTATGAAGTCTTTTGCTTCTTTTGCTCCGACGGCTGTTGTCAAAACAACATTTTTTCCAGCTTTAATCCATACAGCACCATCTGCTTGGCGTGCATATTTTCCAATTTCGACTTCCAGTCCAAGTTCAGGTGCTTGAAATGCTTTGTGCATACATTTGCTCCGCAAATTTTAAATTTAAAATATCTACAAATAAGGAGGACACGTTTTTACATGTATCCTTTTTCTTTAAGCGAAGTCACTAAGTTTGTATAGCCAGTAGTGTTATTCTTCTTAACATACTTCAAGAAGGTTCTTCTCTTGCCGACAAGTTTTAACAGACCGTGCTTTGTGTGAACATCTTTAGGATGTGTTTTCAAGTGTCCAGCAATGTCATTGATGCGTTTTGAGAGAAGGGCGATTTGAACTTCGCATGAGCCGGTATCATTTTCAGATTTTCCGAACTCTTTAATGAGTTGTTGTTTTATGTCTTTTTCCAACATGGTATGTGCTCCAAATGGTAATTAGCGTTATATTCGTTTGTGTCAGTTGAGATTAGACAACATGGTAGGCGCGAGCGGAATCGAACCGCTGACCCTTGCTACGTCAAAGCAATGCTCTACCCCTGAGCTACGCGCCTGTTGCATATCTTATTGCTCCGTGCCTTGTTGAGATGAATCGCTGAGCGAGATATTATCAAGCTTAATCTCAAGTTTTTCTTCATCACGAGCTTTTTGTTCAAATTCAGAGATATCTTCACCAAGATATTTTAATTTGAATGAAGAAACACCTGTTCCTGCAGGTATTAGCTTACCAAGGAGGACGTTTTCTTTCAAGCCATAAAGATGATCGACACCACCGGTAAGTGATGTTTCAGAAAGAATACGTGTTGTCTCTTGGAACGAAGCCGCCGAAAGGAAGCTCTCAGTCCCCAATGATGCCTTAGTAATACCCATAAGAAGCGGCTTGGTTGTAGCAGGCTTCTTGCCATCTTTAATCATAAGCTGATTGATTGTTTTAAGTTTAAGTTTGGCAAGACGATCACCAACAACAAATTTAGTATCTCCTGGATCAATAACACGAACCTTACGTAACATTTGACGTACAATCAATTCGATGTGCTTGTCATTAATGTGTACACCTTGCAGGGCGTAAATTTCTTGAATTTCTTTGACAAGGTACTTTTGTACTTCGTCAGGCCCAAGAATGCGCAAGATGTCGTGTACGTTCGGTGCACCGGATGATAGCTGGTCACCAACTTTGACACGTTCGCCATCTTCTACGTTAAGGTGTCTGTTACGAGGAATGTTATATTCAATGACCTCATTGTCATCAGTTGTGACAGTGATTCGACGCATGCCTCGGTGTACACCACTAAATTTAACAGTGCCATCAACTTCAGACAGAATTGCAGGATCTCTTGGAATACGCGCTTCAAAAAGTTCAGCAACACGTGGCAAACCGCCAATAATGTCTTTGGTTTTCTTTTCTTCGAGTTCTAGTTTTGCAAGAACGTCACCACCATGCACCTTGTCACCATCAGCGACAGTTAACACTGCACCTGTCGGTAAGTAGTAGCGAGCAATTTCACCACCCTCGTTATCCAGTATAACAATGCATGGCTGACGTTTTTCGTCACGTTTTTCAAGAATGATCTTACTTGATTTTTTCGCTGCTTCATCGTAATGCTCGCGGTACGTAACGTTTTCAATCAGGTTTACGAACTCAACCTTACCGGCTTTTTCGGTCAAAATTACTTTGAAGTCTTCCCACTCGGCAAGCTTGTCACCTTTTGTAACGATTGTTCCATCTTTGACGAGTAGAATCGAACCGTATTCAAGGTTGTACTCGCCAAGTTCACGACCATCCTCAGATGCAACGACAAGAGATGCCTTACGGTTCATAACCGTGTGTGTTCCATGTCGATTTTGTACGGCATAGACGTTTTTATACACCACTTTACCGTTGGCGCCTGCTTTGTGTAAGTTGTGTGAAGCAACACCACTAGCGATACCACCAATGTGGAACGTTCTCATGGTAAGCTGTGTACCAGGTTCACCGATCGACTGTGCTGCAATAACACCAACTGCAAGCCCTGTGTCGACAAGCTCAAGTGTTGAAAGGTCCATACCATAGCACTTAGAGCAAACACCATGCTTCGCTTGGCAGGTTAGCACAGAACGAACAGCAATTTCAGTAATTGCTGAGTCTTTAATTTTTTCGATGAGTGCATCATCAAAAAGTTCATCTTGTTTTGCAATAAGTTTGCCGCTTACTGGATCTTTGACATCTTCGGCAGCAACTCGACCGTAGGCACGATCAATCAATGGAACAATAACATCGCCAGACTCTTTCAAGTCAGAGATAGTAATGTAGCCAAGTGTTTGGCAATCCTTTTGTGTGATAACAACATCTTGGGCAACGTCAACAAGACGTCGTGTCAAATAACCGGAGTCGGCAGTTTTCAATGCAGTATCAGCAAGACCCTTACGAGCACCGTGGGTAGAAACGAAATACTCCAGCGAGGTTAGTCCCTCTTTAAAGTTAGCAAGAACTGGCGTTTCCATAATTTCACCGGACGGTTTTGCCATTGGTCCACGCATACCTGCTAGCTGACGTATTTGTTGACGTGTACTACGTGCACCGGAATCAAGCATGAGGAAAACCGGATTAAATGGAGTATTTTGCTTATGCTCATTTGCTGCAACGGTATTATCTTCTTCTTCAAGAAGTGCAATCATCGCATTTGCAACGTCTTCTGTTGCTCTAAACCAAATTTGCACAACTTTGTCTTTACGTTCACCATTGGTAATGGCACCATCAAGATAGAGATCCTCAATCTTTTTAACATCTTTTTTAGCCTGAGCTACAATTTTTTCCTTGGCATCAGGAATCATCAAGTTGTCAATTGAGAGTGAAATACCACCAAGTGTTGCATAGGAAAAACCAAGTGTTTTAATTTTATCAAGTGCATCAACGGTTGGGGCTTTTCCAAATGTTCTGTAAAGCATGGATACCAAGTTGACCAAGTCTTTTTTCTTAGCAGCTTTATTAACCCAATCAAAATTAGACCCTTTTGGAAGTGCTTCATAAATTAAAACACGCCCAACGGTTGTACTAACAATTTTTTCAGATTCCAAACGAAGCTTGATTGGGGCCTGGATGTTTACCTGCTGGTGCTGGTAGGCATAAATAACTTCTTCAATGTTGGCAAATGTCAGTCCCTCTCCGATAACATTTTTACGCGCCTTGGTCATGTAATAAAGACCAAGTACCATGTCCTGAGACGGACTTGCAAGGGGTTTGCCACTTGCAGGTGTTAGGATGTTTTGAGTTGACAGAATTAACCGTTCTGTTTCCAGACGTGCTTTTTTGCTGAGTGGTACGTGTACAGCCATTTGGTCACCGTCAAAGTCAGCGTTATAAGCTGAACAAACAAGCGGGTGAATTTTAATGGCCTTACCTTCAACAAGAATCGGATAGAATGCCTGAATACTCATTCTGTGAAGTGTCGGAGCACGGTTCAGTAGAACAGGTCTATCTTTAACCACTTCTTCTAAGGCTTCCCAAACGATGGGTGACATTTCCTCAACAAGACGTCGGGCAACACGCAAGTTTGGTGCAAGTTCGCGCTTAAACAGTTCGATGTAAACATATGGCTTAAATAATTCGAGCGCCATAAGCTTAGGTAACCCGCACTGGTGCATATGAAGCTCAGGGTCGACAACAATTACTGAACGGCCTGAGTAGTCAACACGTTTACCAAGAAGATTTTGCCTAAAGCGACCCTGCTTACCACGAAGCATTTCACTCAGCGATTTGAGTGGACGTCTGTTAGAGCCCCGCACCGGTTGACCGCGTCGACCATTGTCGATGAGTGCGTCAACAGATTCTTGAAGCATACGTTTTTCATTTTTGATAATAACGTCTGGAGCTTCTAACTCAATAAGACGTTTGAGTCGAATGTTACGGTTTAACACGCGACGATAAAGATCGTTAAGATCAGAGCTTGCAAAGCGACCACCCTCAAGTGGTACAAGTGGGCGTAGATCAGGAGGAAGTACTGGCAGTATTTGTAGAATACACCACTCAGGTTTTGTGTTTGCTTGCAGCATGCCGTGCAAAACTTTGTAGCGCTTTGCAAGGCGATGTTTAATAGCTACTGATGTTGTTTGTGTATATTCTTCTTCAATTTTTCGCACTTCAAAATTCAGATCTAGCATGCCCAACAGTGTACGAATTGCCTCGGCACCCATGTCTGCCTTGAACATAATATCTTCAGGATTTGCACTGATGTATTCATCATATTCTTGGCTAGAAAGTATAGTCTTTGGCGGATAAGGAGAATGTCCCTGGTGCAAAACGATATAACTGTCAAAGTAAATAACGCGTTCAAGATCACGAACGGTCATATTCAAAATCAAGCTTAAATAACTTGGGATTCCCTTAAGGAACCAAATATGACAAACGGGAGATACAAGGTTAATATGCCCCATACGCTCACGACGAACGCGTGACTGAATTACTTCAACACCACACTTTTCGCAGGTTACCCCGCGGTGTTTCATTCGTTTGTATTTTCCGCAGTTACATTCCCAGTCCTTTACAGGCCCAAAAATTCGTGCACAGAAAAGACCATCACGTTCTGGCTTAAGCGTACGATAGTTAATTGTTTCTATCTTTTTCACTTCTCCATAAGAAAGTGATTTTATTTTTTCAGGAGAAGCGATACTCAGACGAATTGCATTAAATTGTGAAGGATTTATATATTCACGAAATCGTTCAAGCATTCTGTTACTCACCGACTTGCTCCTTACTTGCTTTAAATAGATCTATTTGTAACCCTAAACTTTGAAGCTCTTTGACCAAGACGTTAAATGATTCAGGTATTCCTGGATCAGGAACTTCATCTCCACGTACGATTGTCTCGTACGCTTTAATACGACCATTAACGTCATCAGACTTGATAGTAAGCATTTCTTGCAGCGTATATGCAGCACCATATGCGTAGAGTGCCCATACTTCCATCTCACCAAGTCTTTGTCCACCGAATTGCGCTTTACCCCCAAGAGGTTGTTGCGTAATAAGCGAGTAAGGACCGACTGATCGAGCGTGAAGTTTGTCGTCAGCCAAGTGATTAAGTTTCATCATATAGATGTAGCCAACGGTAACTGGCTGGTCGAACGCCTCACCTGTTCGGCCGTCATACAACTTGAATGATGCATTGCCAGGAAGATCTATCTCTTCAAGTAGCGGTCTAATTTCACTCTCATAGTCCGCACCATCAAAAACCGGTGTTTTGAAAAAGAAACCTTGATCAACAACCGTTCTTGCAAGTTCCAAAATTTCTTCATCACCATATGTTTTGGCTAGGTCATCAACTACTTTTTTATCAAGATACTTGTAGAGATCTTTTTTAATCTTTTCTACGTTGTTTTTTTGCAAGTCTTCAATGAGTTGATTGCTGATTTTTTTGCTACCCATACCAAGAATGGTTTCAAGTAGCTGCCCAACGTTCATACGGCCAGGTACACCAAGCGGGTTAAGGACGATGTCAACAGGAGTTCCATCTTCTAGATACGGCATATCCTCAATGTTAACAATGCGTGAAACCACACCTTTGTTACCGTGACGTCCAGCCATCTTATCACCAACCGACAAACGACGTTCTGTTGCAACGTATACTTTAATCATTTTAATAACACCAGACGGAAGCTCGTCACCTTTACGTAACTGACTGATGCGTTTTTCTTTTAATGCCGTCAAAACGTGAATTTGATTAGTTAAGACTTCTTTGTATTGCTTAATCTTATCATTGACACTCTTTTTGTCGGTTTCAAATTCTAGCAATTTTTCAACAGTGAGTGATTCAAGCTTTGCTTTAGAGAAGTTACCCTTGGCATCAACAGCATCTTTTGCTGTTTTTTTGTTTTTAGCGGCCGTGCCAGATAGCAAGGTAATGATTTTTTCTCTAATGCTGCGATAAAGAACGTTGGTATGATGCGCAAAGTTTTCTTCAATAATCTGTGTTTCTCGTAGAGCAATTTCTTTGTAGCGTTTATCTTTTCGAATTCCGCTTCGTGAAAACACTTTTACATCAACAACAGTTGCTTCCACTCCTGGTGGTACACGCAGTGAAGTGTCTCGTACTTCCCGTGATTTTTCACCAAAGATAGCGCGTAGAAGTTTTTCTTCAGGAGATACCTGAACGTCACCCTTGAGGGTAACCTTACCAACTAATATGTCGCCGGGCTTAACACGTGTACCAATCTTTACAATGCCGTCTTCATCAAGTGCTGACAGATCTTTTTCAGAAACGTTTGGAATATCACGTGTAATTTCTTCTGCACCAAGCTTAGTCTCACGTGCTTCAACAACAAACTCTTCAACGTGAACCGAGCTAAACATGTCTTTAGCTACAAGGTTTTTGCTAACAACAATAGCGTCCTCAAAGTTGTAACCCTGCCATGGCATAAAGGCAACCAACACATTTGTGCCGAGTGCTAGTTCGCCACGTTGTGTTGCTGCACCATTAGCAATGACGTCACCTTTCTCTATGACGTTACCGACCTTAACGATTGGATTGTAGTGAATCCATGTGTTATGACTAGAACGTGCAAATTTCTTAAGGTGATAAATATCGATAGGCTTTGAAAGCCAAGAGTTTTCGCTGACGTCAGCTTCGTTGATGCGTATAACAATTTTATTTGCCGAGACGTACTC
The DNA here is from genome assembly GCA_020633995.1 of Campylobacterota bacterium. NCBI lineage: Bacteria > Pseudomonadati > Campylobacterota > Campylobacterota bacterium. Next base: position 397,802 of record JACKCO010000003.1, read on the forward strand.
TACAACCCCGTCATTCTTAGCAAGTATGGCAGCCCCTTCGAGTGAGCCAACTTCCTGCTCCATGCCTGTTCCAACAAGCGGAGCCTGACATTTAATCAAAGGAACAGCTTGTCGTTGCATGTTAGAACCCATCAGCGCACGGTTAGCGTCATCATGCTCAAGGAATGGAATCAGTGCTGTAGGAACAGAGAAAAGCTGCTTTGGAGAAGCATCCATGTGAGTGATATTCTCAGCATCAAGCGTGATAATATTGCCATCTTTTCTAACGAACAACTTCTTTTCGGTAAGTTCATTGTTCTTATCAAGTTTAGCTGTAGGCTGGGCAATTTTTTGGCCAAGCTCTTCAAATGCATCAAGATAGACAACGTCATCTTTAACTTTGTTGTCTTTTACTTCTCGGTAAGGAGTTTCAATAAAGCCAAGTTCATTAACACGTGAATATGTTGAGAGAGAAGAAATCAGACCAATATTTTGACCTTCTGGTGTTTCAATCGGACATATTCTACCGTAGTGAGATGTGTGTACATCGCGAATTTCAAAGGTTGCGCGCTCACGAGTAATACCGCCAGGCCCCAGTGCTGAAAGTCGACGTTTATGTGCCATTTCAGCTAGTGGATTAGTCTGGTCCATGAATTGTGAGAGCTGACCAGTTCCGAAAAACTCTCGTAAAACAGCTGTAAGCGGTTTTACATTAAGTAAATCATATGGCATCAGTGATGCATAATTTTCTTGTAGTCTGAATCGCTCTTTAACAATACGCTCAATACGTGCAAAGCCGGTGTAAAGCTGACTTTGCAATAGTTCGCCAACAAGACGGACACAACGGTTACCAAGATGATCAATATCATCCAGTTCACCTTCACCGCGCTCTTTGAGATTGATGATATATTTTATGGTTGCAATAATATCATCTTTTGTAAGATGCGTGATTGCTTCATCTATATCTAAATTTAGCTTGCGGTTTGTTCTAATTCTGCCAACAATGCTCAGGTCATAAAAACGAGGATTAAAGAATAAGTTTTGCACATATTCTTCCATTGCACTGACGGCAGGAACATCACCGGGTCTTAATTTGGTGTAGATTTCTTTAAGAGCTTCTTCATAGGAGGCTGTGTTATCTTGTCCAAACGTGAGAGCCAAGGTTGGCTGAACAACGTAACCAGACGACTGAATGACCTTAAATGAGCACTTGTCAAACTCTGAAAGCCGCAAAATGGTTTCTTCGGAGATAGTATTACCAAGCGTTGTCAGAACTTCGCCTGTTTCAGGGTCGATAATGTCTTGAGAAGCAATACGATTGAGCAGACTATTTTTTCTCACTGCCAAATGCGTAACTTTTTCTTTTAGTAACTTTTCGATGAGCGATTTGTTTAAGCGCTGGCCGATGGTGAATTTTTTTTCTAGTTCTTTTGGCAAAGATCCTGCTTCAAGACGTTGCCCAACAAGGCTGTCATTAATTTTCTTGAAAAATCCTTTTTTGCGAACTTCTATTGTTTCAAAATCATAAAATAGTGAGAGTAGAGAGTCCTTTGCTATGCCAAGGGCTTGCAAAAAGGTTGTGACCAAAAGTTTCTTTTTTTTGTCAATACGAACGAACATGACGTCATTATGGTCAAACTCAAAGTCAAGCCAAGACCCGCGATTGGGAATAATACGTGCTATATGAGAGGGGTTTCCTCGATAATCTTTTGATTTTTTGCTGAGCGAAAACATAACACCAGGAGCACGGTGTATTTGACTGACAACAACACGGTCTACACCATTGATAAGAAATGTTCCTTGACTGCCTAGTTCGAAACGATTTGAGGCGCTTTCATAGAGGTTGACCATGACTGGAAGATCGCAAAAAAAGACAACCTGCTCTTTGATGTTACGAATAACTTTGGAGCCGGTTTCAGCATCCGTATCCCAGCTGGTTAGCTGCATTTTTACTTTGAGTGGAAGCGAATAAGTTTTACCACTGTAGCGACATTCATCAACGTTTGCAGGTACACTAATACCAACGCGAGAAAAACACTTTTTGCAGTACGAATACACAGCAGTATGCTTGGAACACTGAGGGCAGGTTCCTTCATCATCTAACCTATCATAACCACTTTTTTTGCATGAGCTACAATCCCACTTATAGCGGTTCTGAATACCTGTTACTTGCCCGCAGATGCATGCCCAGTCACCAAGTTCATAACTGACATATTCTAGGGAAATTTTATCGTTATGCTCTATTGGAAATATGTCACGAAGAACTTTTTCAAGTCCAACATTTTTTCGTTCATTTGGAAGATAATCAAGTTGTGCAAAATTATTAAAAGAGTTTGATTGAACCTCTATAAGGTTCGGCAATGATACAACTTCTTTAATTTTACCAAATGATTTTCTTAAAATGCCTCTTCTTTTTGAAAATCCAGACATTCAATCGCTCCTGATCGCTCTTATCACTCAAAACTATATTCTAATTTGCAGCGCTTAATTCTTCATTATCTAAAGACTAAAAGGGCTCCGCTTTAAATGTAAAACCATCTAAAAACGGACCCTTTTAAACTTGACCAAAACAAGTCAGTAGTGCAGATAAGTAGATTATGATAGATCAACTTTTGCACCAACTTCTTCTAGCGCAGCTTTCATTTTTTGTGCTTCTTCTTTAGGAGCTGTTTCTGCAACAACGTAAGGAACACCTTCCACTGCTGCTTTAGCATCGCCAAGAGAGAGACTTGTGATAGATCTTAAAGCTTTAATTACTTTAATTTTTTCAGAGCCGACATCTTTAAGTGTCACTTTAAATTCTGTTTTTTCTTCAGCTGCCGCACCTTCAGCTGCGCCTGCCGCTACTGGAGCTGCTACTGCTACTGGAGCAGCTGCTGAAACACCAAAAGTATCTTCAAGTGATTTTACTAATTCTGCAAGTTCAACAACAGTGAGCTTACTAATTTCTTCAATAAGACCTGTAACTTTAGTAGATGACATAAAAGAACTCCTCGCAAATATTTAATGATATCAAAATAACTTTACTCAACTATTAACTATATAATTTAAGATTTCTTTTCAGCAATTTGATTTAGTGCATATGCCAGCTGTGCGATTATTGCATTCAAGCTACGAGCAAGTCCTGAAATAGGTGCTTGCATTGTTCCAAGAAGTTGTGCAAGCAAAATCTCTTTGCTTGGCAGGGACGCAAGAAACTCAACTTCATCTTTGCTTAGCGAGCGAGATTCAAAAAAACCTGCAATTACTTGCAGTGCATCGTTATCTTTTGAAAACTTGACAAGCTTTTTAGCGATAGCAATGCTATCATCGTTTGCAAAAACTAAACCAACTTGCTCATTAAACGAATTAGCAAAATCTTGTATGCCCTCAATATCCTGAGCTGCAATTTTCATAAGTGTTGCTTTGGTTACTTTCAACTGAGCATTGTCTTCACGCAGCTGAGTTCGTAAATTTTGCATAGAAGCAACATCAAGCCCTTTGTAGTTAACCAAAAAACTCGCTTGAGATTGTACAAATTTATCGTGTACCTCAGAGACAATAGCCTTTTTTTGTTCGCGATTCATAATCAGCCCTTATTAAAACGTTTGGTTACTCTGCAGTATCAGGCTTGATAGGTAAGCCAACACCCATGGTGGAAGAGATTGTTATTTTTCTTAAAAATTTGCCTTTTGACGTAGGAGGTTTGTTTGCCTGAACAGCACCCACAAGTGCTTTGAGGTTGTCAAACAATTTGTCTTTGCCAAATGAAACCTTGCCAAATGGAGCATGCAATACACCACCTTTGTCGTTTCTGAAGGACACACGGCCCTTTTTCAGGTCAGAGACAATGGTTTCAACATCGAACGTAACAGTACCAACTTTCTTGTTGGGAAGAAGGCCCCGAGGCCCAAGTGTTTTTGCAACTTTACCAACTAAACCCATCAAGTCAGGTGTTGCAACTGCTACATCAAAATCCATCCAACCACCTTCGATCTTGGCAATCAAATCTTCAGTGCCAACGTGATCTGCACCAGCAGCTTTTGCCTGATCTTCGTATTCACCTTTTGCAAAAACAACAACGCGAACTTGTTTCCCTGTCCCATGCGGTAGAAGTACTGAGCTACGAACAGTTTGCTCACCTTTTGTAGGATCGATACCAAGAACAATGTCTGCGTCAACAGATTCATCAAACTTGGTATGTTTATTTTGTACAATAAAATCTAAAGCAGATTTCCAGGAAGTGATATCAGCGCTCTCAAGTTTCTTTTTAACTTCTATGTGTTTTTTACCCGTTTTACTCATTGTCGTGTACCTAACTTCTCGCTCAAAACTTATTCTACAACTGTCAAGCCCATGCTTCTTGCGCTACCTGCAATGATTTTTTTTGCAGCTTCAAGATCAAAGGCGTTCAAATCTGCCATTTTAATTTTTGCAATTTCTTCGACATCTTTAATTTTAATCGTTCCAGCGCTAACAGTGCTAGGATTTGATGAGCCTTTTTTGATGTTGGCATATTTTTTAATCAAATCAGTCGCAGGAGGTGTTTTTGTAATAAACTCAAACGATTTGTCGGTGTAAATGGTAATTTTTACAGGAACATTTTCACCTTTTCTTTTTGCAGTTGCAGCGTTAAACTGTTTGCAAAATTCCATAAGTGAGACACCATGTTGACCCAAAGACGAACCAACTGGTGGTGCTGGTGTTGCTCCCCCAGCAGGCAATAGCATTTTTACAAGTGCTTTTACTTTTTTTGACATTGTAAGCCCTTACGTTGTTACTTTTTTACTTGATCAAAGGTAAGTTCTACTGGCGTTAGCCTTCCAAAAATACTTACCATAACGGTAAGCTTTTCTTTTTCTTCATCAACTTTCTCAATTATTCCGACAAAGCCAGAAAATGGGCCACTTGCTATGTGAACTTCGGTACCCACGTTAAACATGTCTTTGTCACTTAAAACAGACAACTTGCCAGACATTTGAGAGAAAATTCGTTCGACCTCTTTGTCTGACAAGGGCATAGGGCTTTCCCCACCCAAAAATCTTGTTACGCGAGGGTTAGTTGCAACAAGCCTAAAGGTATCACCGTTCATTTCCATCTGAATGAGCAAGTACCCTGGAAATATTTTCTCTTTTTTTGTCTTTTCTTCAGCAAAAAATTGAGAAACTTCTGTAGTAGGTATGAGTATTTTTCCAAATAAATCTTGAAAGCCTTCTTCCTCAAAACGCTTTTCAAGGTCTGTTTTTACAATATCCTCAAACCCCGTATAAACTTGAACGACAAACCAACGCTTCATTATTTGACTGATTCCTTAAAACAATTTATTTTCTAGTAGCTAATAAGCTGCCTAATTATGTAACCAAAAGCTGTGTCCATGCCACCAAGAATTGAAGAAAATATAGCAACGACAACGCAAACAATAATGGTCGATCCAATAAGCTCATTTTTGTCAGGCCACGAAACTCGCTTTAACTCTTCCTTAACCTCGGTCAAGAAAGAAACCGATTTTTTACAAAAAGTAACAACTTTATTCATTTGTTATGCCTTCTAAAAAAACACGCACAAAAAAAACAGCACGCTAGTAGTGGCAGGCCAGGAGGGATTCGAACCCCCAACACGCGGATTTGGAGTCCGCTGCTCTACCAATTGGAGCTACTGACCCACAACAGGCTATTTTGTCTCTTTATGTTGAGAGTGACTACGGCACTTTCCGCAATACTTGCTGAGTGTTAACTTTCCATAAGAACGCTTTTTTGTGACTCGCTTGCTGTAATTACGAAGTCCGCAACCTTCGCATTCTAAGTGGATAATGAGCCTATTCTTTGCCATCTCTTAGCTCTCTTTAATATTGGGTTGTTTTGCTTATGGAGCCCGCGACCGGATTTGAACCGGTGACCTCTCCCTTACCAAGGAAGTGCTCTACCGACTGAGCTACGTGGGCACTTTAATCTCAATTTTCGCTTATTTTTTTAACTGCTTTGCTACTCAATATAACATGAATTGTTAATTCTACCAGCTAAAATTGGAATTTTAAAGAAAATTTTTTTGCAATTTTAATGGAGCTGGCAACTGGACTCGAACCAGCGACCTGCTGATTACAAATCAGCTGCTCTACCAACTGAGCTATGCCAGCATCACTAAGTCTATGCTTTGGTGCGGGAAGCGGGGCTCGAACCCGCAGCCTACAGCTTGGAAGGCTGTCGCTCTAGCCAATTGAGCTATTCCCGCGCTGTTATGCAAGCAAACCTTGCATAGGTGCTTTAAAAGTGGTGGGGAGAACAGGATTCGAACCTGTGAAGGCTGAGCCAACGGATTTACAGTCCGTCCCCTTTGACCGCTCGGGAACCTCCCCGTTCACTATATTCCATCGTAAATTGCGCATTTAAGTATAATACACAATCACAATTTATAGCAATATGATAGATGCTTTCTTAAAGATTTCAACGTTTTTTTTAAAAAAACGACTAACCGTTTATTCTGAGCAGTCTCGTATCATGGTTGTCTGGGCAGTGTTTTAGCTCAATATGCCTAGTATAAGGCATTAATGATGATCTTTCAAGGAGTGGTTTGATTAACTGGGGCCATTCTATAAGAGTGTAGGTATTGTGTCCGACGGGGAGAAGGTATTCATTAAATCCTTGTCCTATAAATGATTCTAGTGAGTCGATTCGATAGAGGTCAAAATGATGAAATGTCTGACCATTGCTATTTTGGTAAACGTTGAGATATCCAAATGTGGGGCTTGTAATATGCTGTGTTATGCCACATTGTCTTAGGACCTCGCGAATCAGTGTTGTTTTACCGGCCCCAAGAGGGCCGGTAAAGGTAAAGATGCTGTATTTGTCCAAGAGGGGAAGGATGTGTGTTGTGACAGTTGAAGAAAGTGAGGCGTGTGTGAAAGATATTTCCATTAGTCAGTGTAATTTTTTTAGTGTTATTATTTTTTTCTTATCTTTTTTCTTTGTGCGTTTGTGCTTGTCTTTGGTTAGTATTTTTGGCTTAGATGGCTTTTCTGTGTCTTTGGGAATGTTCATACTAGCTTGTTCCATTAGTAAATCAAGTGCTTTACTTTGTTCAGTGCTAAGCTCGAGTAAGTCATAATTATCATGATCGCTTGAATCATACTTTGTTAAGTCTTGGGTTGTGTTAGTGCTGGTAGGGGTCGGCGCTGCTTGGTCTAAAAGAGCGTCTTGCATAAGGTGATAAAAATCGTAGACGCTAATGCTGTATGTCCCATATTTTTCACATGCTTGCGTAAGCTGTCGATCGAGTGTGACGATGAGGCAATGTTTTTGTTTGTGCTTTGCTACGTAGTTTTCAATCCACTTGTCAGCGCAGCTTTTTTGGCCGGAGTATATGACGGTTATGCCCGACTTTATTTCTCGGTAAGCGTGAGAAAATGGGCCGGCATCAAAAACAACGATAATTTCTTTTATGGCATCAGATTTTTTTGCTTTGTAAAATGCTAATTGTTGTATAAACTGACGTTTTTGCTTGTCCAGGTTGTGCTTTGCACCAGGAAAAATTTGCTTGAGTAAGTTATAGCCATCAATTAAAACAATCATTTTCCCATTACATTGTAAAAAAGGAGAAATTGCATTAGTGTAATTGTTAAACTCTTTTTAGTGTAAGTGTATTAGGTGAAATTTTTTGTGATGTAATTTTATAGGAAAGTCGTGTCAGTTCTCGTACAAATTAAACAAAAAATTAAAGCGACTCAAGTAACCAAAAAAATCACGCATGCTATCCGTCTGGTTTCCATGTCATTGTATACGCGTCTTGATAGGCAGACGCAGGCTTTTGAGACATACAACAAAGAAATGCAAGACATGTTCGCCCAGCTAATCCCATGTTGTCAATCTTGGGATAGCGATATCCTTTTCCCTAAAGACACAAAAAATACTACGCCGCTGATTGTTGTTGTAGCAAGTTCAAAGGGTCTGTGTGGAAGCTTTAATTCAAATTTGTTTCGTTATGCACAAGCAAAATTTAATTTCACCAAGGAGCAAAGGCCATACTTTATTATTATAGGCCAGAAGGCCTTTAACTTTGTTCACGAACAGAAGCGAGCGCAAATTTTATCGAGCTATAAAGAGCTGAACTCAAATAATTTCATTGCGGTTGCTGATGACGTATTGGACAAAATTATTAGTGCTCGTGTGCCTTTTTCATCAGTGACATTTTTTTGCAATGGCATCAAAAATTTTTTTGCTCAGTTTCCTCAGGAGGTTTCGCTTATTCCATTTCAAAGTCATTTGAGAGAAATGGATCAAAGTATACTTGAGGCGCAAAGTTCGTTGTTTGCAGGTCGAGAGGAGTTGATTTGGGAGCAAAAACATCATGACATACTTGATTATACGGCCTCACGTTTTTTGCGAAGTTCAATTGTGCATATCCTTTTTCAGAGCCTGCGTGCAGAGTATGCAGCACGATTTCTGGCAATGGAAAGCTCGACCAAAAATGCTGATAAATATCTTGAGACACTAACTTTGCAATACAACAAAATTCGTCAATCACTCATTACTAAGGAGGTTGCTGAGCTTTCTGCTGGTTTTCTTGAGCGTTAACACCTCCTCTTTTTCAACTTCGTAAAAGAGTTTTATATCTGCGCCAAGCATTTGTAGCTTTTGCTCAAGGCCGTCATATCCTCGCAACCAATGGTGAATGCCAATGATTTTTGTTTGACCGAGTGCTGCTAGGCCAGCCAATGCTAACGCACATGATGTGCGAATGTCTGTGGCGATTACCTCACAGCCATAGAGTTGTTCAACCCCACGTATCAATGCTGTGTTGTGTTTTAGCTCAATTTGGGCTCCCATTTTTTCTAGCTCTTTGGTATGTACCATGCGGTTTTCAAAGACGGTTTCTTCAATTGAGCTAATGCCGTCAATACTTGCCAGTAGCGCTGACATCGGTGCTTGTAGATCAGTTGGGAAACTTGGGTAGGGTCCAGTTTTGATGGATATTGGCCGAGGAGTGTGCGTTGCCTTGAGCGTGATTGACGTTGTTTGTGAGCTTTGAGTCTCATCAAACAGATTTGAGGCTGTAGCTACCTCGTGCCCAACTTCGCGTAATTTTTCTAAGAAAAGATCGAGGTGGTCAGCACGGACGTTGTCAACGGTGACCTGTCCGCCTGTGATAGCGCTGGCAAGAAGCAGAGCTCCGGCTTCAAGCCGGTCAGGAATGATCGTGTGAGTGACTGGATCGAGTTTGTTGACTCCGATAATAGTGATTGAGCTGCATCCAACATCGATGTGAGCTCCCATTTTTTTCAGTACATCAATCAAATCAAGTACTTCAGGCTCAAGAGCAGGGTTTATGATGACAGTTTTGCCTGATCCAAGTACTGCGTACATCATGAGGTTTTCGGTTGCTCCAACGCTTGGATATTCAAGGGTGATTCGACTTTGTTTGTCGTAAAGATTGTTTTCAATGCGTTGTGCATGGATGAAAGATTCTTCTTGCTTGATCTGTATGCCCATTTTTTTTAAGCCTGCAAGATGGTAGTTGATCAGGCGTTGTCCTATGATGCATCCACCAGGTTGAGCAACTTTTGCCTGACCAAATCGTGCGAGAAGTGGTCCTGTTACAAGAATTGACGCACGCATTTTGTTCATGAGTTCAGGACGTACTTGGTAGTTATTAATGGTTGTGGTATCGACAATGAGTCGTTTTTTTTGGCTATCGAAATCAACAAGAGCACCTAGATCTTGTAGTAGCGTAATCATTTGTCTAACATCAGCTGAGTTGGGTATGTTCTCAAGTGTAGAGGTTCCTGAGGTTAGAATCTGGCTTGCCATGATGACAAGCGCAGCATTTTTTGCACCGTTAACTGTCACGGTGCCTTGTAGCGGAGGAGATTTTTTGACTAAAAGATAGCCGCTTTTCATAACAGATACTTTCTGTGATTGGGTGTTTTTTTCTGTTAGTACTTACGGGCTGATAATCTTAAAGGCAAAAAAATGAAAAGTCGACAAAAAAATAAGAAATAAATTACAACAAGTTGTTTTTTATTGGCCCCTATGGGGTCTTAATTGACATTATTTTTTGCCAAGACTATGATGCTAAAAGTCTTTTAAAATGCATAAAAATACCACATTTTGTAAGGTTGTGTGCTCCATGATTTTTTTTTCGGCAAGAATACCTATAATTTTTATTTTTTGCGTGAGTGTTTTTTTTGGCACAACGCATGCAAAACTTTCGCTTGACGTAAGTGCCCGTATTGAAATGACCAGACAGGCCCTTGAAAAAGAATATTATGACTTGGTTACAACCCATTATTTTGACCAAGATCCAGAATATAACAACAATCGAGTTATAGCGTTTGATGTCACGGGGAATAATTTCGAGTCAGAGGCAGCCAAGCTTTTTCGACTTATTGATTGGCTTGAACCTCGTCATGATCAACAGGCGCAGGTTTTACTAAAAAAACTCAATAAATACATTTATTTGGAATTTTGCCATTGGTTACATCGTAAGGACTACAAACTTTTTCCATCACTTGATCTGCTTTCATCGTTTCAGGATTTTTATAAATACAAGGTGACTTTTAGCGATCAATCAACGCTTGCGCCGTTTAGATCGCTTCTTTCGCGTCTCATTATTTCGTTGTTTGCGATTAATGAGTCTTATGATTTGAGCTACGAAAAAAAGAAAGAAAATTTTACCCAACTCGCCGAGAAAATTCGTCAAGAGCTCAGCAAACGTATTGAAAGGCTTGATGAAAGCAAGCAAGAAAAAAAAGAGCTTAAAAAGGTTGCAACAGAAATGAGCATGCTGCTTTCTATGCATGCTATTGATCAGCCACTTGTGGGTAAGGGGCGTTTTACTCGTTGGATAGTGCTTAGTGTTGTGGGTGTGCTTGGGGCTACCGGTATTGCCTATGTGTATAAAAAAGGTATGGGTAATTTGGTTGAGGATCTTAAGCGTTTAAAACGTGAGACACTTGGCAGTACAGAAGACACGCTGGAAGAGGTTGCTGAAACTCTCAAAGAGCTTACTCAAAGTACTCGCGTTCGTTGCTTGAAAAGAATAGAAGAAGTAAGCAAGCTGTGTACTGATATTGAAAATGGCAACCAAGAAAAAGTTTATGAGCTCAGAGTTGGTTGGGGAGAATTTTTAAGCCAAGTATCAGCTTTGGAGTCGTCTGATCCAAAAGCTGACGAGCAGGCAAAGAGCTTAGAGCAGATTAGAAAGACGTTAAAAGCGGATGAGAAGTCTGAGTGTGATCGGGTGTTGAATAATTCAAGTAGTTCTTATGAGCAAGTAAAACAAAAGGCAAGAGAAATACGTGAATATGTTCAATTATTCAAACCTCATGTGTTTGCTTTGCGTCAAAGGCCTGAGAAAAATCCAGTTGAGATTTTAAGTATGGTAGCTGACAATATTGAAACCATAAAGCGTAGTGGAATTTCTGGTTTGCTTAAGGGGCAAATCTTCAGTTACATGACAGATGAAGAGGTCAAGCAAGAAATTAAGGCTTTTGTGACAGGATCATGGCTTGGCAAAGCAAAGCCTAAAAATATGCAGGAAGATGATAAAGTGGCTATAGAAAAAATGATAGACGAAGATCCTAATTTTAACATATTAATTCAGCGAATTGTCGATGAATATTACGCTGAGGCTGTCAAAAAAAAGGATCGGGATAAAAAAGATGAGTAGTTCATGGCGAAACAAAAAATTAGTTATCGTTGCAATGAGTGTTCTTATCAATCAATAAAATGGATTGGGTGTTGTCCAGAGTGCAAGGAATGGAACAGTTTTATCGAGATTGCACCTGCAACGCTCGCTGCTGCTGGTACTGGTAGTAAAGGGACTTTTAGAACACCAGAGCAAGCACAAGCTGTGCTTTCAACGCTTGACCAAATCTCAATCGATGAACAAAGCCGTATGTGTACCGACATCAAGGAGTGGGACCGTGTTCTTGGTGGTGGTATTGTTCCTGGATCATTCGTTATTTTGACAGGCGATCCGGGCATTGGTAAGTCGACTTTGCTCTTGCAAGTTGCTGATCGGATTGCCCAAAAGCATAAGGCCATCTATTTTTCATCAGAAGAATCATTACAGCAAGTTAAGGGGCGTGCGCGCCGTCTAGGCATAGACCAGTCAAATTTGCTGTTCTCGGACCAATCTTGCCTTGACCAGATCATTGATGCCAGTTTGCAACTGAGGCCAGCTATGGTCATTTTGGACTCAATTCAGAGTACTCACCTTTCGCTTGACTCAAATGCGATACCGGGCACCATTGCTCAGCTTCGTGAGGCAGCGTTTCGTTTGATGCGTTTTGCCAAAGAAAATGGCATAGCGGTGCTGATTACTGGTCATATTACCAAAGAGCGTGAGATGGCAGGACCAAAGCTTTTAGAGCACATGGTTGATGCCGTATTTTACCTACAGGGTGAAGATCGCTGGCAAACACGTATTTTACGCTCAGTGAAAAACCGTTTTGGTGCAATCAACGAAGTTGGCTTTTTTCACATGAAAGAAGAGGGGTTGGTTGAAGTAACCGATATTAATAGTCATTTGCTTAGTGATATTGCTCTTGTACCAGGTTCTGCGTTGGTATGCTCTGTGGAGGGGTCTCGTCCGTTATTGCTTGAGTTGCAAGCGCTTGTTGTGGAATCAAAGTATGGTATGCCGCAACGTGTTGTAACTGGCATAGATCAAAAGCAAGTTGTGCTGATTGCTGCCATTTTAGAAAAATATTTGCACATTAAATTCAATGCTTACGATATTTTCGTTAAAGTCAGTGGTGGCTTTAAGGTTCGCGAAAGCTCAATTGATTTGGGAATAGCGTTGGCATTGCTCTCAAGTTATTTTCAGCAGGCATTGCCTGCAAAATCAGTTGCGATTGCAGAGGTAAGCTTGACCGGACAGGTAAAGCCGACAAATCAGGCAAATCGCTGCATTAAAGAAGCAGAAAAATTTGGATTGGAGCGTATTTTGCTGGCTAAGCGTCAGCAAGTTCAGACAACATGTCAGGTGATCGACTTTAGTAGTATCTATAATTTATTGTCACTTTTCCCTGAAAAATAACTGTTAATTTTAAAAAAGTACGAATTTACTTATGTTTTTTATTTGAAAACATAAGTGGTATTTTAAAAGTATTTTTTATACTGATATTTTTTAACTTTGATTTCAAATAGAAATGTTTGGTATGGTTAGTGAGAAGACATAACAAACACCAGAAAGGAGATCATGGTTAGAAAAATTATCAGAGTCAATCTGTTATGCTTTACGTTATTTTCACCGGTATTTTCGTTTTACATGGATAATATCAATGATGCGCAAGGACGTAAAAAAGAAATTCAGCTTGAAGTGCTTAACTTTTTTCAACCGACAAAGCCACGCTTACAGGTTCAGGTTGTTACCGATCCTTATAGGCTTAAGTTAGCAGCACAAGATGCACTACGCTTTTTACAAGCCAATAGAAACACTAACCAGGAATGTGTGCATCCTCACAGTATGGAACATATCATTAGTGAGGAAAACGTTGAACAGACACTACAGTTTGTTATAGACACGGTTGAGAAAGATATGCAGACTCAAAATTTTCGTATTCTCGATCCCGAATTTTTAAAAGAAAACTTTTCTTATTTTAAATGGCAAGCTGATCACCAGTCAGCGACCCAGCGTAAAGTAAAGTGTGGCCCAGATGGGAAAATACGCCTGACAAACTATGCCATTTTTACGTTTGATGGGAGTCCGAAAAAAACAGAGGAGTTTTCATGTGCTTTGTATGCATTGCGTGATGAGTCTATTCAAAACAAATATACAAAGCATGAAGTCTTAAATGGAGCGCTTGAAGAGCGAGAAAATAAAGGGAAAGCAAAGCCCCTTGTATGGCTTTCTCGCAAAGGACTTGAGGATGCGCTTATGCAAGGAACTGTCTTAGTGACCATGCCCAATGGTTCTCAACGTGTTTTTAATGTTGATCGTAATAACGGTATTCCTTACGACCAAACACTTAAGGATATGTATGATCAAAAGCGTTATTGGTATTTTCGTGAAATACCCTTGCCTAAAAATAGTGATGCCTCATCAGGTAAGTATCACAACCGTAATGAAGTTGTTTTCGCTGGAGACATTGATCATATTGGTATAGGCAAACTTATTGCGGTAAAGGGAAAGAATCCCGTAACAGGCCAGGAAGAAATGCGGCTAGGTATTTTGGCAGACACTGGAGGGGCTTTTGAGAATAATTTGTACCAATTAGATTTATATGTTGGTGTTTTTAAAGATCGTCCAGCGTTGAAAAGCTATATAAAGCAAATTCCAGAAGCTGTTGATGCGTATCTTTTATATCGATCGTCATAATAAAAAAGGGCGCATTGAGCGCCCCTTAATTTTTTTTACAGTGTTCCAAGCAGTAGTGCTAGAAGTGACATAAGCTTAATCAAGATGTTAAGCGATGGCCCTGAAGTATCCTTGAACGGATCACCCACGGTATCGCCAACAACTGCAGCTTTATGAGCATCTGATCCTTTACCACCAAGTTCACCAGATTCAATGTATTTCTTAGCGTTGTCCCATGCTCCACCTGCGTTTGCCATGGTCAATGCGAGTACAACACCAGTAAGGGTTGCGCCGGCCAAAAACCCACCAAGAGCGAGTGGTCCTTGAGAACCAAATGCGTAGCGCATGATGATTGGTGAGGCAATAGTAATAATGCCTGGCAATAGCATTTCTTGCAATGCAGCTTGTGTGCTAATGTTAATGCAGCGTTCATAGTCAGGCTCTGCTTGGCCTTCCATGAGTCCTTTGATTTCAGAAAATTGACGACGGACTTCCATAACCATTTTCCATGCAGCACGACCAACTGAGCGCATAGTCAATGCTGAAAGCAAGAATGGCATGGTTCCACCAATAAACAATCCTGTGATGACTGATGGGATGAGTAGGTCAAGGTGTGGAATTTGTGCTTCTTGGCAGTAGGCGGCAAATAATGTAAGTGCTGCAAATACCGCAGAGCCAATAGCAAAACCTTTTCCAAGGGCAGCTGTCATGTTGCCAAGCGTATCAAGTTTGTCGGTAATCTTGCGAACTTCAGGTCCAAAGCCGGACATTTCTGAAATACCGCCTGCGTTATCAGCAATTGGTCCATAGGCGTCAACTGTCATGGTAATACCAACTGTTGCAAGCATAGAAACTGCTGCAAGTGAAACACCAAACAATCCACCGAAGTACTCATTGGTGATAAAGACAATAACGGCAATCGTCACAACAGGAATTACAACCGACTCAAAACCGACAGAAAGTCCGAAGATGATGTTTGTACCAGCACCAGATTTTGAAGTTTCTGCAAGCTTGCGCGTTGGGCTGCCACTGGTGTAGTGGTCAGTTACAAGACCAATAACAACGCCAGAGAGTGCACCAAGAGCAATAGCACCAAACAGGAACATATCAAGCTGCATGACTTGAAGATATGCATATGAGCCTAAAATGAACGCGCCAATAGCAACATATGTTGAACGATGAAGCATTTGTGCAATTGATGATCTGAGTAAAAATGCTGAAAGTAAACCAACAATTGATGCCACAAGTCCGATAGCACAGAGCATGATCGGCAATGACAGATAGGCAAGCTCACCAACATACATGTTTGTTGCAAGGGCGATAGAACCAATGACCGAACCAACATATGATTCAAAAATGTCAGCACCCATGCCCGCTGTATCACCTACACAGTCACCAACGTTATCTGCAATAACTGCTGGGTTACGAGGATCGTCTTCAGGGATACCGAGCTCAACCTTACCAACCAGGTCAGCACCAACGTCAGCAGCTTTGGTATAAATACCGCCACCAACACGAGCAAACAGTGCAATTGAGCTAGCGCCAAGGCCGTAGCACGTTAAAATACGAATAAAATCAAAATTGTTGTTTTGTGCGAAGAGATAGAAAATAATGCCAAGACCAAGCAGCCCCAAGCTTGCAACAACAAAACCCATGACAGAGCCACCAAGGAGTGCAGTCAAGAATGCTGCACGTTCACCTTGCTCTTTTGCTTGAATGCAGGTTGATTCGTTAGCTTGTGTCGCGGCTTTCATGCCAATAAAGCCGGCAAACATAGAAGAAAGGGCGCCACATGTGTACGCAATGGCGCAAGCAATATTGAGAAAGAGCCAAATTGCCATAAAGGCAAAGGCAATAACACCGGCAAGGATACTATATTCTTGGTACAGAAAGGCCATCGCACCTTTTCTGATCAGGCTAGCAATATAAGCAGCATCTTTTTCGCTATGCTTAAATGAGCTAACACTTTTGAAAATAGCCAAAGTAAGCGCAATGCCAACGGCAGAAATTCCGGTAAAAATTCCCAAATACGCTTGTAACTCCATAAAAAGGACTCCTTATGAAAAATAAAAACAGTTATGAATTAGTTGTTATTACCACGCATATTGCATTTGTAAATGGAATTCGTGAGCAGATTCCCCATCTTGCTTTCTACGGTCTAGCTTGAATCCCCAATCGATCTTTGCAGGCATTGGTTGCATTAAGTTAATACCAAACCCAACAGAGTGTCGAAGATCAAATCTATCACGTTTTATAGAAAGTGTCGATGGTAAGTCTCTTTTTGGGGTACTCCAGCCAGCACCAGCGTCATAAAAGACGTGCCCACGCATCGAATAGTCGGGGATGAGGGGAAAGATAAGTTCGGTGTTGAAAAGTATTGCAGCTCGCGCTCCCAGTGGGTCATTTCGATCAGTTGCTGGGCCAATGCTGCCCCATACAAAACCACGGACTGTTGTTTGTCCACCCATGTGAAAGAGTTCTTTGTAAGGGATCATTTTTTCATCAACAATGTGGTCTACGTATCCGGCTTTGCCGTGTACTACCAGCACCAGATCATCTTTGCCAATTAAGGCCGTATAGTAGCTTGCTTCAAGTTCTGTTTTCCAAAAGCTAAATTCATCATTGACTAATGGTAATGCTGTTTTGGCACCAAGGCAGACTCGATAGCCCGCACTTGGAAACATTTGGTGGTTACGGGTATCCTTGACCAGGTTGAGTGATAGCCATTGCAGTGTGCCCGTTTCAAAAGTTCTACGTAAGATGACTTGGAAGATATCTTGTCCCACTCCAGGAGGGGCGATTGGTGTATTTTTATTGCGGATGTCTTCGATGCCAATCTCTCCAACAAGCTGCAGATGCTTGTCAATTTTTGGCATAGCAATACCGTATTGGAAATAACCACCAGTAACTTTTTGAATTGGAGTTCTGGTCACACTTACCCACTGGTCATACTCATCCCATTTTTTGTATAAAAATATACCACCAGCAACATTGCTGTCTAAGATGTGAGGATCCAGAAAGTGCCCTTCAAGTTTTTGAATGCGGTGCCTGCTTCCCTGAAGCATTGCGCCAACGTCATAACCCAAGCCAAATAAGTTAGTTTTTTGTAAAACAAACTGCCCGCGCAATGATGGTCGAGGTGTGTGAACGTCAGAACCGTATGAGAGATTAAAGTTAAATTGCCCGGTCTTTGTTTCTTTGACGTTAATTTCAAGATCAGCAAGATCTTCTGAGAGTCTGTGAATACGCCAGTTAACGCCGCTGCCACGTTCAAAATAGCTTAGGTATTCAACCGCTGATTGTGATTTTTTCAAATTATTGGTGGTAATCAAGTCGCCTTCTGCTATTTCAAGTTGACGTCTAATGACTTTGTCACGGGTAATTGTGTTACCGGTAATTAAAATTCTGTTAACGTACAAACGACTACCGCGCTCAGATTGAAATGTTACATCGACAGTTTTTGTCACGTCGTTTGGTTTTACCTGTGGGTAGACGTCGGCATGAATGTAACCCTTTTCTCCCCACAAATCTTTAAGGCGGTTGATCGAGGCCATCATTTTTTCTTGCGAAAACGCCTGGCCTTTTTCAAGAGAGACATGTTTGAGCAGTTCGCTTTCAGTAAAGAATTCATCGCCAGGAGCCGATATCTCATCAAGCGTGTACTGGTCGCCTTCTTGGATATAGAAAGTAACCTCTATCGAGCGTTTGTCTTGAGAGAACTGAACGTCAGTTTTAGCAACGCGTGCATTCAAGTACCCTTGGTTGCGATAGTAAAACTCAATGCGATGACGGTCAATTTCAACAATCTCATCTGCGTATGCCCCCGCACCATCCATGAATGCAAGCAGCCACATTTCACGAGTTTGAATAATGTTGCGCAGTCTGCGTTCAGGTATTTTTTGTGCGCCAACAAAATAAACTCGTTTTAAAATTGACTTTGCACCTTCGACAACAGTAAAAAGGGCAGTTGCTTTGTCAGGATTTTGTGCATTGGGGATAATCTTGCCCTCAACACTAACTGCATGATGGCCCTCTTCTCGATAGATTTTTTCAATATCGCGTTCAATTTTTTGTACGACTTCTTCGTCAACGCTTACCAGTTTTGCCAAATTTAATTTTTCTTTGATGGTTTTTGTTTTGACCGAGTGATTACCAGTAAACTGCAATTGTTCAAGGAGCTTTTTTTCTTGAACGTGTATTTCAAGATTTATTGATTTTTCATCAATTTCTTCTCCTTCAAGTTGTACTTGGCGAAAGTGACCCAGGTCATACAGGTTTTTGATGGCAATGCTGCTTTTTTTTGGATCAAAAACTTCACCTTTGCGATAGGGGAGTTTATTTAAAATAATTTCTTTGCCGATATACTTGTTGCCTACAACAGAAATGTTTTTAATAACTGGTTGGTTTATGGCATCTTCTTGCGCGAAAGCGAGTGAGCTAAGAAGGGTAGATGCTATCAGTAGTACGCTTAACACCTGAAAAAAACGACGTTTTTTTGGCCATGCACTTGTTTGAAGGCGTATCATTACGTTTTTACCTCAAGAATTTTTTCGTGGGAAAATTGTGCTTTTTATTACCGGCATGGTCAATTCAGTGATAGCAAAAAATTTGACCATGTAGATAGTAGGATATGATATAGACTTGGTCAAAAAAAGCTAGGGTTTTGCCCGTCTTGTACACACGTTCCACTCAGTGTTTTACCTAAGATGTCTGTAGACAGCATTGAATTCTGCTTTTTCTGAAACATCATCAGGTTTCCAATATTTTATTTTTTCTTTAAAGCTATCAATCAATGAAAGAGGGAGTTGTGCTTGAACAAGTGGTGTTGTTTGGCCATGTTTTGCAAGCGATACTGTTACATCGCCCGTGTTGAGGTAAATATTGAGGTCAACATCGGCCTCTTGTTTTTGTTCAAGTACGTGTAAGAAAAGT
The DNA here is from genome assembly GCA_020633995.1 of Campylobacterota bacterium. Classification (NCBI taxonomy): domain Bacteria; kingdom Pseudomonadati; phylum Campylobacterota; species Campylobacterota bacterium. The sequence continues at coordinate 416,987 of JACKCO010000003.1, forward strand.
GGTGTTAAGATGACCATCGGTAACGGCGTCATGAATGTTATAGGACTACCTTCTTCTATTCGCCAGGAAATAAACCAAAACTCTTTGTGCGTGGGGTCTTTGCTTTTTCGAACAAGTGCCTGCGGGTTATCAAACAGGCTCTCAGGGCTTCTGGCTGGCAGTGCGGGTGCTTGTGTGCTATCAGCCTGCACAAGCTTAGTAGTTACTTTTTCTGCAGCGTTTGTTTTTGTTTTTTGAGTGGGTGCTTCAACCATCATCTTTGCCTGGGTGATGTTTTTATTGGTTTTTGGGTCGATGAGCTGAGCGTTTATTCTTCGGTCACTGTAATAACGCTTTGAGCTAATCCAATCAGATGTTTGTACGTAGTCTTCTTGAGAATAAAGATGAAAAAGGTGTTTGAACATACTGTGTGCACAAAGTGGTTCAGTCTCTGGTTGGATAGGGGTTGCAAACATGACAAGGTGGTCGATAGTGAGGGATTTGTTTGTTGGAACGTAGTCATAAATTTTTTGATCAGCTTTTTCTGCAGCTTCTTCTTTGTTTGGCAGCGTTGCAAGTAAATCAAACATTTTTTTGATGCTTTCGTGCTCTTCTTCGTCGTCAGAAAAACGTGCTTGAAAATCGTGGGTGTTGAGTGCTTGTTTGATTGCAGCAAGATTGAGGCAAACATTGCCTCCATGACTGTGAGTAAGTAAACGAATTTTTGGATAAATACCTCGAGTGTGATAATCTTCGAGCTCTTGACTGAGTGCGTTGTACAACCTTATTGCTTCAAACCGGCGACTGTTTTGGCTGATCAGGCCACTCCAACCAAAGGTGTAGTATATGTTTTCTTGGCTATCTTGAGTGAGCCAGTGCTGAACCTCATCGTAGGCTTTTAAGATGGGGTAGGCGCCGTATTTTCTGTTGTTGTTTTGTTTTAGGTCAAATGTAGGGGTAACTTTTACCAGACCACGTTGCAAGATTGCCTGATCTTTAAAATAAAATTCATCCTGGCGCATACCTTTGACCACTTTACGGTAGGTTGTCCCTGAAATTTGATCTTGCAGCACTTTTGCAAAACTAAATAAACCAAGTAGAGAACCGAATGATCCATGCACAAAAACATTAAGCCAAACTTGTTTGTGGCCAGGTTTGTCTCTATGATGGTTGTTTATTTGTTTTGACCAGTCAAATGAATACAAGAGTCCTTTTTGAAATTTTTTGCCCTTAGATGTAAATAACAGATATGCACCGGCAAAAACAAGAGCTCCAAACAGAACAAATAAAAGAAATTTTTTTTCAGTTTTCATGGGCTTTGAGACGGTTAGTTGGAAAAAGGTTTTTGTTGTAGTAATCTTTTCCCGACCTAGGTTATTGTGCGCCATGGCGCATTATCTTACATGTAAGGACAGGACAATATCATTAGCCTATCCAGAATTTGAAAGGCTGACAAATGATTTCGGCCAAAAAAATAAAAATAATCGTGTTGTTTTTTTCTCTAGTGGTCTGTTTTGAGGTATTTATAAAGGCAGACGTAGTAGATATTTTAGAAAAAATGTCAATTAGGCAAAAGGTTTGTTTGGCATCAGCCCTTGCTCGTGTGCCGCTTATGACTTTTGTCAGTACTGCTAGTTACGAGCATGAGCGAGATTTAAAGTGCCTTTGTGCAACGCTTGCAGACGGCGCTCGACTTGCAGGTACCATCAGTGCACTTGACCGATTTGAGCGTGATGGGTATTGGTATGCACTTGCATCATGCGGGGTTGATGGAGTGAGTTTGCTTGATAACATGATGTTTGGGTATTTTGAGCAGGATGATGGTGACAGCTCGTACATCGACCAGGAAGATGAGCAACGCTATTTTGACTGGACACAAATTAAGTTTGGTTTGCTTGAAGGTGTATTTGCAGGATTGCACCTGTTGTGCGATAAACTCGATCAAGGTGTTGCTAGACCACATAGACCACATTTGTGTGCGTTTTTGTTTAGCCTTGAGCGCTTTTGTCGTTGCGCTGGAGAGTATAGCAAAAAACAGGAAAGCGTTTCCTGGCATTGGGGGACTGGTGCAAGCGCAATGGCAGTAGTTTATTTCTTGGCCAAGTTTATGCGACATGGTGGTGAGGAAGGTGGACGTTGTATTGAGTTGGGCAAAAAAACTGAAAGTTGTCCTATTTGTTTGGGAGGTTTTATAGAGCAACAACAGACTGGCGTTAAGTTCAAATATCATGTGGCAAAAGAGACGGTGCATGTTTTTTGCAATGACTGCATAGAGCAAGCGGTTGCTGCAAAAGATGAGTGCCCTCTGTGCCGTGTGGAGTCACAACAATACACCCAGCTGCAAGCTGACGCGTTCTTTGAGCGGGATGGCAGGCTATTTGTAGATATTGAATGAGAGGAGGGGCCGCGAATGCGGCCCCTGTTTTTTATTCTGATTTTTTGGTTTTAGTAGGTTTTGTGAGGTAGAAATAGCTCGCAGCCATGCCTCCAATACCTAGCAATCCTGCACCAATACAGAGATCGTTGAGTGCGGTGTTTTGCAGGGCTAATGACGTGTCCATTTGGGTAATGGAGTTATTGATTAGAGATTGGGAGTTATGTATTTCTGATTGGATATCGTTTAGGTGATATTTATACATTCCCATCAGCTCTTCTATATAAAGAACCATTCTTTCGCTGTCCGGGATGCATTTTGCTGCTTCTCGCAAGGAAAATTGAGCTTTACGTACATGCTTGACTGCTTCTTGCCAGTTACTAGTTGTTGCTTGCAATCTACGATATGAGTGGTAAAGCAAGCTAGCACCGCTGCCAATACAGCCTCCAAAAAACATACTTTTAAAGGTTTCCCCTGCTGTTAGGGGCCATGTAGCTTTTTTTTGATTGTTGTTATCACTCATAGCTTGTACTTGTTGTCCAGCACCCACTGCGAGTGTCATTGAAAGCAGTAATGCTTTAGAAAAACGATTAATCATAATAACCTCCATAGTTATTTGTTATATTCAAGCCCTGAGCTGGAGACCTAAGTTGCAAGCACCTACGCCGGTGTATTGAGTACTGTGGGCTTTAAATTATTGGCAAAAAATGAAAAGAACTATTCAAATAATACGCTTAGTTTAAGTTATTAGCAGGGGGCCGCAGTACAAATGCGGCCCCTGTTCTCATTCTGATTCTGTTCTTTGGTTTCTGAGGTAGAAATAGTAAGCTGCCATGCCGCCAATGGCGAGAAATAACGCACCAGTAACGAGATTTTCAGGTGCTCTATGTAGGTAATATTCTGAAAGTTGAGTTTTCCGAATAGCGTTGTCTAGGGTAAAAGTTAAATCTTGGGTTGCGTCGATTTCAGCGAAGTTTTTCGTTGGATAAAACGTCTGGGCTAGAACCTGAGTCGTTCGTATTTTGTGAATTAGTTTGTGCCTTTTTTCTAAAGAAGCGATAGCGTTTTCAGTGTACTTGCTTGCATTTTGCAAGTCATAATAATATTCGTCGTGAATATCCTTAGCTCTAGATAAAAGAGATGCTCCAGCAAACATTATAACCGTACTAGCAATATGTTTGCTTAAACCTTTGCCCAATTTTTTGTACCATTTTTCTTGGTTTTGTTCCTGTTCAGGGTTACCATGATTCATAGCTTGTACCTGTTGTCCAGCACTTACCGTGAGTGCTATTGAAAGCAGTAATGCTTTAGAAATAACGTTCTTCATAAGAACCTCCATCTGTTTAGATTAAGGAGCTGCATTTGAGTTTGAGCTGCGGCTCTCCTATTTTATTCTTTCTTTTTTTAATTTTCAGCATTTTCAGTACGTTTGCAGTAGTATAAAAAGCAAGCAGCTATGCCACCAGCAACAAGTAATACTCTCTCATTACGGAGAGCTTCGAGTGTACGATGTATACAACGTAGGTAAGCTTCTGAGTTTTTTGAGCTCTTAATGTTGATGTTATCAATGGCATTGCTGATAAGAGAATTTAAAGCTCTGGTCTCTTGGAAGCCAATGGGAATGAAAGCATCTTTTTGTATCGTGCTCATCACAGCTGATTTGTTCATATAGCTATTGACGTTTTCAGTTTGATAAAACATTGGGGATAGAGCTTTAATGACTTGTATTTTCGTAATTATTTTTTTTGCTTCTTTTAAAGAAGTGATAGCATCTTTAGCACACTTGTTTGCATTATTATGATTATAATATGCGTTGTGAATATTCTTGGCACCAGCTAAAAAAAAGCCTCCAGTAAACAGAATCTTGCCTAATTTTTGGTACCATGCTTCTTGGTTTTGTTGAGCTTGTACTTGTGTATGGCTACTATTCATAGCTTGTACCTGGTGTCTAGTACCTACCGTGAGTGCCATTGCAAGCAATAATGCTTTAGAAAAACGATTAATCATAATAACCTCCATAGTTATTTGTTATATTCAAGCCCTGAGCTGGAGACCTAAGTTGCAAGCACCTACGCCGGTGTATTGAGTACTGTGGGCTTTAAATTATTGGCAAAAAATAAAAAAATATTCAAATAATAAATCTAAATAAAATTTACACTATATTTGAAATAAAAAAAAGAGGGGGGGGGAGATTTGTGGGTTACAGAGGGGTTGTTTTTATTATTTTGTCGATTTGGTCGTTATTTTGGAGAATAGAGTGATTTTTTTAAAATTGTTAAATTACGTTATTCCTATGTTTTATTATATTCAAATTGAAATAATTATTGAATTTAGTTTAAAAAATGTACTAAAATTAAGAAGGTGAAGCACAATAGTGGCCTCAAAACCTTAACCGTATGGTGGCAAAATGGTTATAAACCATTGCAAAAAGGCTTTATTTTTCGCACTTATGTGCCTGGCTCAGGCTCAAGATGTATGGTGTTTGTCTACAAACATTGACTCTCTTGATGTTTCTGTGGGCAAGGATGGGCTAGAGGTGGTCCAAAAAGCTGCTGTTCAAGAGGAACAACAAGCTGCTCAAGCAGTTCAAGCTTCATCAAAAAAGAAATCACAGGGATTTTTGTCTGATATAGCCCAAGCGCTTTTCTCAAGTAATCAAGACTCAAATGGTCGTCCTGCAAAGCTGCTTAACGAGGCGCAATCTGTAACACGCCAGATTGAGCGCAAGGTTGAGCGTCAAACACAAGAATTGCGTCAAGAGGCCGCACGTCAAGCACGTCTGCTTGAAGCGCAAGCCAAAAAGCAAGCCCAAGAAATGTTTGAAGATGTTTCTGAGCAAATCAACAAATTGCACGAAAAGGTCAATGAGGAAGCAATGCTGCTTAAAAATGAGGCAGTCAAAGAGGTGTTAGAACTGGTCAAAGAAGCTGAACAAGAAGCAATTGAGCAGCGTGCCAAACGCAGAGAGCAGGAGCTGGAGGATTATTTAAAGGCGTCGCTTGAGCAAGGTGCTCAGGTGCAGCTGAAGCCAGAGTTCGAGCTGACAACCAAGCCTGAGCAAAAAAAGAAAGAGATTACCGTTAAGCATGATTTGAAGCCATGGAAAGAGAAAATGCTTGCTCAGTACCGTGATAATGTCGATCTGATCAAGAAAATTATTGTAGCGGGTGAGGCGGAGCAAGATGCACGCGAGTTTTTATCATTTTTTGGTAAGGACAAAGCACAGTTTGAAAGTACCATGGGACAGGTTAAAGACGTTGATGGACCAGAATACAAGAAAGCCCAGCATCAGGCGGCAAAGCTTGACCGGCTAGCCCAAGCACAAAAAGAAGCTGATGCATTCATAGTTTCTTTGGCAAAAGACATTGATATGCCTATTGAAAAGGCCCGTAAATTGCGCGTTGCAAGTTTGTATGAGCTTGCAGGCCTGATGCATGAGTACGAGCAGAATGCTGAAGGGCATGCGTTTGCGTTTGAAGTGAGTGATGACAAAGTACGCTCCATTGTTAAAAAGCTTGCATTTGACATAACTCAGGGCCAGGTAACTGAGTTGCCCAAACCTGCGGACATTGTTGAAAAGCCTTTTCCTCTGCTTGCTTCAGTTGAGAAAGTCCAGAGTGATTTGACCAAAGCTCGTGAAGAGCTTGCCAGCGTTAGGGCTGACAACCAGCAGCTTGAGCAGCAGCTAAAAGTGATGGCAAAGGAAAAGGACGGAGAGTCGCTTGAGTTTGAATACTTGTATCAACAAGCATTACGTTCTCAAGTGGGCAAAGACAAAAAATTAATGGTAATGAAAAAGTTAGTAGCTAGTGAACAGCAAGCAAAAAATGAGTTGCAACGTCAGTTTGATAAGATTTCGGTTGAGGCTGCTTCATTTAAGCGGGAGCTTGATCTAGCTCGTGAATTTACGCATCTTTCAAAGCAGTCAATGGAGCTTGCGCTTAACCAAAAGATGAGCGAAATTATAAAACCTATTCTGATAGATTCTGAAAAACGTGATTTGGACATGCAGCTTGAGTTGCAAGCGCTCAAGCGTAGAGCAGATTCACTAAGTAAGATTTCAGATCGTGAGGCTCAGGGGCGAAGGCAAGCTGAAGCTGACCTTGCTCAGGTAAAGCAAGAACGAGAAGAGATAGCTCAAATACAGCAAAATGGAGAAAAAATTATTGCTGAGCAAAGGCAAATGTTTGATAAGCAGACGAAAGCACAAGTTCTACGCGTCGGCAAAGAGAAGAGACAGGCGGCGCGGGCTCAGCGACATTATGAACTGACGCAAGAGCTTGCCGAGCAGTTTACGCAAGAATATGGCCGTCGGGCAAGGCGTAGCATTGAGTCAGACAGCCCTCTTATTGGGCTTACAGTCTAATAATCTTCACGACATAATTTTGTTATGGGGGGCTAGGCAGGGTTAGGCTAGCAGATAATATAGTATAAACATCTGTTAATCGTTGTTTTGCAAAAAAGTTTTATAAAAATATTTATATCATTTTCAGAAAGTGTGCTAAGGTGAATAAAATGCTTCATGGCATCACCATTGGAAAGTATTTTTAATAACTTTACGGAGGAAGGAGTTAGAATGAAGTGTCCAAAATGTGCGGGCTTAATGGTGATGCAATCGTTTTTTGATCATTTCATAAATTTTGAAGGGTGGAAATGCCTGAATTGTGGTAAGATCTTTGAAAAGCGTGATAATGCAATCAAAGATGACGCTTTTAGCGTCTTTTACCAACGGCAGAAGATAAAAAAATACAATGAGTAATTCGGCAGAAATTTTATTTGTTTCTATCCAAGCAACCTACAATGATGTTCAAGTTGGGTTGTTTCGTGGTCAAGAATGTTGTGAGGTCCGCTCAAATAATACGCTTCGAGCAAGTTCTCATTTAATTCCAGAGATAAAAGCCCTTTTGGATCGACATGATTATGGCATAAGTGATCTTTCGTTTATTGCCATTGATCAAGGTCCCGGGGCTTTTACTTCTTTACGAGTAGGTATTGCTACTGTTAATGGTATTGCGTTTGGCAATCGTGTGCCGCTTGTTGGTGTTAACGGGCTTGACGCATTAGCGCTGCAGACCTTGCAAGCAAGGGGTGCTCAAGTGGAGATTGTTGTCAGCCTTTTAAACGCTTACAATGATGATGTTTACTATGGCTTGTATCAAAAGGGACAGCGTCTTGATCAGGGCTGTATGAAAATAGATGGGCTTGTTGAGCAACTGGAGCCGTATTCTAAGAAAACAATGTTATTTGTTGGCAATGGTGCAAAGCTTCATAAACAGAAGTTGCAGGATTGCCTTGGGCAGGACACATTGTTTGAAGAGGCTGATGTGTGCAGTGCACAACAGGTTGGTGTGATGGCGTTGCAGCAGTGGAAAAATCAATCTGAAAAGACATTTCGTCTTATGCCAAATTATTTGAAGACCCAGCTTTTTGCCGTGCGTAAGATGGCCTAGCTTGAGTGGAGTATCGATAACTTATTGTTCTGAATTTATTTTTGGAGTCATCCCCGACGCCGATCGGGGATCTATTTTTTGTGTTTCATAATAATGCTACGCGAATTACGTAAATATTATTAAATTGTTTTACGCACGGTGTTTTTTTTGTATAAGCAGGCAAACAGAAGATTCCCGATCAGAGTCGGGAATGACCACTCAATGAATGCTAAGTTAGAGGACATGACTTAGTAAGATACGTGAGCTTTGCAAGGCTACTAATCTTAACACAAGCTTCGAATGAGCCCCAAGGCAACAAGAGCTGCGTCTTGCGAGCGTAGGATGGTTGGCGTGAGGCTGTAAGCGCAAAATGATTTGCTGTTGAGCGTGCTCATCTCGCCGTTGGTTAGGCCACCCTCTGGTCCAATCAGGAGCGAAAAACTACCATATTTTTTTTGTTTTGCATTGCTCAACAGAATAGCCAGCGGCTGAGCTCCTGCTTCAAAATAAATGTTGCAAGTAGCTTGTGCTGTGATGGCCGTAAGATTGACCGGCTCGTGAAGTGTTGGCACAATGAACTGCTTTGCTTGCTCACAGCCAGCAATCATGATTTTTTCACACCGTGCTTTGTCTTTTGGTCCCCACCACATACGGTGTATTTTTTCTGACAAGAACGGTTGTATGTCAGATACGCCTAGCTGTGCTGCGTTGTAAAGCATACTCTCAAAAGCGTCTTTTTTGGTTAGGGGAGCATAAAGTGTTAGTGTTGGTGCGAGCGGTGAGTTTTCTGTCTTTGTCACGATTGAACCGCTTACGGTATTTTTGGTTGATAGCGCTTGCTCGTCTAATCGCACGGTGACATGGCATTTGTTATCAAAAAAAGTGATATGTTCGCCTACTGAAACGCGCAGCACACGCGTTAGTCGCTGCCATAAGTCTCTATCGCGTAGGACCAGTACGTCATCTTGCTGTTGGTTTAAGGTTGAACTAAGTGTTGGTAGGTAAAGCGCAAACAAATGTTTTTGCCCATGCATGGTTTAAGCACCTACGTGGTATTGTTTAAGAATTTTTTGTATAACAAGCGTTATAACGGTACCACTGACAAGACCCGCGGCAAATGCAGCATAAATTTCTTTGTTGTTGAGAAAGTGCTCCTTGCCAAGGTCGGCATAAATTTCGGCAAGAAGTAACATCTTTTCATGAGCAGGTCGTTCATCTTCATCTTGTTTATTGATTTTCTCGGCACGATGAAGTGTTGACGGGTCAAGTTCATCCTCGTCAAAGTCGTCGAAGAGGAAAAACCTATACTCGTCTGATTCTTCTTCGCATGTCTCTTGATTTGCCTGCTCTTGTTCAACTTGCTGGACAGGAGCGTTGGTGGCAAAAATATTGATGTGGGAAAAGTTTATACTCAGTAGCATTAGTATCAAAAACTTTATTTTCATAGAATTTGTTTCCATCTGACATGGGTGAATTGTTTACATCGATTTACATGTTTGGCTATGGTGTCTGGGATGGTAGTGTAACAAATAAACGTGTAAACATGAAAAAAGAAAAAAAATTAATATTGGAAAAATACCATGAGTAAGCCTACACTGCTTGTTATTCTTGATGGTTTTGGGTGGCGTAGCCAGGAATATGGTAATGCCATAGCTCATGCAAACATGCCGTTTTTTTCTCATGCTCTTACCTACTATCCATCAACGTTGTTGCATGCCAGCCAAGGTCATGTGGGTTTGTTGGAAGGGCAAATTGGTAACTCCGAGGTTGGTCATCTTACCATAGGTGCTGGACGTGTTATTGCAAGTAGCCTAAAGCATTTCCATGATTTTATTCGTTCTGGCAAATTATTTGAGCATGAGTTGCTTACGCGTAAACTGCAAGAGCTTAAACAAACAGGTAAGGCGTTGCATCTTATGGGGTTGCTTTCTGATGCTGGGGTGCATAGTCACCAGTACCATTTGCATAATTTGTTGCAGCTTGCAAAACAAATTGGCGTTAAGCATGTGTATGTTCATGCATTTCTTGATGGGCGAGACAGTCCACCCCAGTCAGCGGAGGCTTATCTTAAACGTCTAGAGCAGGTTATGAATGATTTTTCATGTGGACGACTAGCTAGCATTCATGGTCGGTTTTATGCGATGGATCGTGATAACAATTGGCAGCGAACAAAAGAATGCTTTGATGTGCTTGTAGGAAAAAAACAAACACGTACAACTTCATGGCAAAATATTTTACGTGAATCATACGAACAAAATATTTTTGATGAATTTATAGAGCCAGTACGGCTGCTAGATGATGGTGTTATAAATGCCGGCGATGGCATTATCTTTTTTAACCTTAGGCCAGATCGTGCACGACAGTTAACACGACCTTTTTTAGATCCGTATTTTGCCGAATTTGATAGAGATCAAGCTTCAGTGGCAGAGCAACTAGCATTTTTTGTTACACCAGTGCGCTATGATGAATCATTTAAAAAATTTAATAATGATGTCCTGTTTGAGCGTGAGCTTATAGCAGATACGCTGCTTGATTGTTTGGCTGCCCAACGCAAAACAATATTTACTATTGCAGAAACGGAAAAATATGCACACGTGACCTATTTTTTCAGAGGTATGCGAGAGGTTGTCTTTGAAAATGAACAGCAAGTTTTGATTCCATCTATAAAAACAAAAAACTATGCTGATCAACCTGCCATGTCTGCGCAAGAAATTACTGACGCTGTTCTTAGTTCCCTTGCTCGTGCTGCTGCAGATTTCTATCTGATCAATTATGCCAATGCTGATATGGTTGGCCACTCTGGTAATTTGCAGGCAACGGTGCAGGCGTGCCAAGTTCTTGATCAGCAGCTTGCGAGGCTCTATGAGCACGCTGTACAAGGACTTGGTGGAACGTTATTTATAACAGCTGATCATGGTAATGCTGAACAGATGTTGGATCGTGAAGGAAGTTGCATAACTGCTCACACAATAAACCCCGTACCTTTTGTAGCCATTGGAGATGATCTGGTCTGCGCAAGTCAAGTAGAGCAGCCATTAAGTCAACCACCCTGTTTTGGGTTGTCTGCAGTAGCACCAGCGATCTTACGTCATATGGATATAGCTGTTCCGTCGCAAATGACTAAACAAGGTATTATTTTATAAAAAGGAGAAAGCCGTGAAAGAATGCAGATTTTTTATTGTGGTCAGCATGATATTAATGTCGACGCTTTTTTCAAAAGCAGAAGAAGGAAAAGATTCGGGTGAATTTATGCAAAAGCTTGCGGCTTATGCGCAGCAAGATACGTTTAGCATAAAAGAGTTAGCCGAAGCTATAGTTTTGGTACGAGATCGCGAGGGAGATTTATCAGAAGTTGGATCGAAGGATAGTGAACCGTACACCCCCCTTTATCAGATTCTTTCACTTAGTCTAAAAAAAGGAGATGCTGCTGAAATTGACAATTCGTCTCGGTACATAGGTGAGCTGCGTCGGTTTAATGGTGGACTCAAAAATTTTCTTGGTTTGCTTGTGAAAAAGGGTGTTGATGTTAATGAAAAAATTACCATTGATGGCGTAGAGCAACGAACATGGCCAGTTGTTTTACGCCACTCAGGTGATCCATCAATAGTTGAAGCTCTTTTGGAGCGTGGTGTTACCGTTGCCAAAGAAGATATCGAATTTGTTGATGGCCAAGTTCAGAAATTGACTGACATTGTAAAGAAAGCAGAGACTGATATCGATCGTGACGTGAATAAGTTCTTTCTCGATAATGCTTATGGAATTAAAAAATTATTGGAAAAGAAGTATAAAGCAACGGAAGAACGTGAACGTAAAGAAGCGCAAGAGCGCGATCCTAAATTTATTGAACAGCGCTTGATAAAAGATACAGACGAAAAATTTGCATCTCAAGAAAAGAGAATAAAAGCACTCGAAGAAAGGTTAAAAGAAGCCATCGAGCGACTGGATGAACTCGATGGTGGTGCCGATAAGAAAAAAGATAAAAAGAAAAAGTAGCTAAAATTTAGCGAGTTTTCTGTTTTCTTATGATCGACGATAAAAGGCCCAAAGCAAAAATAGCTAAAAATGAGAATGAAACCCCTGATGCAAAAATTTTGTGCAAACACAGACTAAGTACAAAAAGACCACTGCAAATCCCTAGAAGCGGGATGATTTTGTTACTTGCGTGCTTTGCTGTTTGATGCACTGCAGCAAAAGCAGCGCATGCACTTAAAAGATGAGAGACTATTTGCCCAAAAACGGACATATTTTGCAAAGCAATCTGATTTGATGAGATCGCTAGCAACAAGCAGCCTAGTGTTGCTTTTGCCATGACACTGACATAAGGGACATGATGGTGTGTAAGTTGAGTGAAAAAGCGATCGCATGGAAAGTGTTTGTGTTGAGCTAGTGTGTATAAGTTCCAGCAATTGCTTGAAAGCACCGCAAAACAAGCGCCAACCATTGCTGCAAAAACCATGCTGTTGATGGTGTGTGCCAGAAATGGATGAAAATTACATACTTGCAAACCGAGCAGTAGCAAGGGTTTGTTTGATGCTGCCAGTGTCCATCCCAAAGCGCCAAAAAGGCAAAATTGAAAAATAGTGTAGCTGAGTGCTACCAGCAAAAACGACCAAATTATGACTCGTTTGATGCTGTGCTCAGGATCTTTGAGTAGATGGCCTATAGCGCAAATTATTTCAAAACCTGTTAAAGGAAAGATGCCCAAGGGAATAGTTGCAATAATGCCCGTTGGTGTAAAGTCTGCGAGTGAAAAATAATCTGGCATGAAAAAATATGAGCCGGCAATTATGGCAAACAGAATGGGGATGGCCTTAAGTGTTGTAAAAAAGTGCTGAGCAAAACCACCGATACGTAAACCTGCAACGTGTAGTAACGCAAGTGAAAATAAAAAGCATGCAACGAGCAGTAATGTATTGATATTTTGCAGAGTATTGAATCTGCTTTGTAAAAATAAAACGATCGTCTGAGCCAAGATGGCAAGTGTTGTTGTTTTACCAACAAAATAGCCCCAACCACTCATAAAGCCTGCAATGGGATGTAGGTACTCGGCGCTATAAACATACAAGCCACCAGAGACGGGATGTTGTTGCGCTAGCTGTGCCACAGAAAGAACAAGGGGTAGTAAAATAAGTGCCGCGACAATGTAACTTAAAAAACTAAAGCTACCAGCAAGTTGTGTCAGCGGCATTGGGTTGATAAAAACCCCAGCTCCAACCATGGTGTTTATGCAAATGAGAATGCCGACAAAAGCAGAAATTGAGCGGGGGGCTGACATAGATTATCCTTTGACGTAGCGCTTACAGTTAATAACAAAGAGCATGGTGAGGAGTTTGAGGCCATCACCAAGTAAAAATGGATATAACCCTGTGTTTAGCAACGCTGAGTGTGGCACAAACCATGCCAAGTATATAAGGCCGCACGAGAAATAAATAACTGCGCTTGCAAGTAGAATGGACAGATGAGAGATAATGTTACCATGCACAAGAGTTTTTCTCATGATGTGTAAAAAAAACATAGCGATGCCAAAGCCAAATAAGTAACCACCAGTTGGGCCAAATAGATGTGCGATGCCAAAATTACCATGCGCAAAAAATGGTGCTCCTACTGCTCCTTGCACAAGGTATAAAACATAGGCGCTCAAAGCATTGCTTCCAAAAAGCCATGCGCATAACAAAAGTGGCAGTGGTTGGATGCTGATGGGTACAGCATTGAATGGCAAGGGCATCATAATCTGTGAGCAGACTGCGTAAAACCATGAGAGTGCAAAGCAAACGGTGAGCTTGAGAATAAAACTGTGGGTTACCGTAGCATGAAAAGTTTTTTGTTTTGTGAGCATATACTTTCTCTTGCATGAAAAGGGCTGATTTTTTCAAATAATTCTATGAGTAAAATGTAGCATTAGTTATTTGCAAGTGCAAACGCACTATTTTTTCTTTTATTTAACTACCTGCAGAGAGTATCAGATAGTTATCTGTTTTTTCTAATTGATTTTTTTTTATTGCGGCGCTAGTATACAGGCCACTTTTGTTTATGTATAAAAAATTACTTTTTTCTGCGAAAGTAAAATTATGAAAAAAATGTTCAGGGGTGTCTTTTATATTTTAGCCGGAGTAATATTTTCAGGTTCAATGCATGCGACTTGTGTGCAACTTGAAAGAACAACAAATCTTGGAGCTGGTGGTGGCAAAAATGCTTCAGAAAGTTCTGACAACATGGGGATAAGAGTTACTGTACATGATTCAAGTGGAAATAAGCATGTCTGTGATGTTAGTTGGCATACTTTGCAGACGCTGGTGGACGGTGGAACTATTACCCCCGAAGTTATTACACAGCTTAGCCAAGATGAAGTAGACCTCCTGGGACAAATCTTGAAAGAGATTTGTCAAACTGGAGCACTTGTTGCAGGAACTGTAACAGAGGTTGTTGTTAACTTGGGTACAGGAATTTATGGGGTAGTAGGAAAAATAGGTAATGTTTTTTTGTTGACATTGTATTGCGGAGGTAGGATAGTACAGAAGTATTTTGTGCCTGCGGTTGTTGATGGTGCCAAATGGTCGGCGCGTCAAACAAGAGAGTTTATAAATAATTTATGAGTCTTGAAAAACCTGTTTTCCTCGTAAAAAAAGTATTTTTCTTAGTTCTTTTTTTTTCTGAATTAGCAGCTTTAGATCCGCTCTCCAGAATTACAGTTACAAGTCAACGTGCTGTCTGCTCAAAAAGAGCAGACAGCGGTGGCTTTTTGTTGTGTTATACAGGCAATGTGGTGGTGACGCTAGCAAATCAAACAACCATAACGACCAGTAAGCTTGAGCTTGAAGGTAGCTTTAAAGCTACCTCAAATTCTGAGTGTAGACGCGTTGCCTGCATTGGCAATGTTTGTGTCAAAGATGAATCACGTACGCTCTATTCAAATAATTTACATTTTTTCCCTGAGCAAAAAAAATGTGAGCTTGAGGGGGATGTAAAGATCGTACGAAGTAAAAAAGAACCCAACGATATTCCCGTTACCTTGCAGGCGGCCTATGCCAGTTATTACCTTGACTCTCAGCAGTTGGAGCTTGATGGCAATGACTCTAGACCAGTGAGTACCGTCATTGAGTTGAGCAATCATCCAAGTCTTGCAAAGTATGGTTCTAAAAAGAAGCGCAGCAAGATTCGCAAAAAATTATAACAGGTCTGAATTTTCATGAATAAAATAAAGCTACTAGCCCCTGAGCAGGCGGCAAAGATTGCTGCAGGTGAGGTCATTGAGCGGCCTGCAAATATTGTCAAAGAATTGATCGAAAACTCCCTTGACGCACAGGCAAAAAATATTGAATTGCATGTCAAAAAAGCAGGCAAAGAGCTTATTCGTGTTGTAGACGATGGCTGTGGAATGTCTGCCGATGATGCCAAACTGAGTGTTGTGACACATGCGACAAGCAAAATTACCACGCTTGATGATCTTGAATATGTAGCATCATTTGGATTTCGTGGAGAAGCGTTGGCCAGCGTGTGTGCTGTTAGTAAGTTGCGGATAAAAACGAAATTGGCTTCGGAAAAAAAAACAGCCTTGGGGCTTCAGCTTGATTATGCTAACGGAGTTCTAGTAAATGAGCAGGAAGTTGCATGTTCTGTGGGTACTGATATTGCTGTTAATGATTTATTTTACACAACACCGGTTCGCAAAAAATTTTTAAAAACTGATCAGACTGAGCTTTCTCAGCTGCAACTTATTTTTTATGCCTATGCGCTTGTTCGTTTAGATGTTTCATTCAAATTTTTTTCTGAAGATCGTTTGGTTGTGAATGCTCCAGCTGTCACCAACCTTAAAGAGCGTGCAGCGCAGTTATGGGATCATAATTTTGCTACACAGCTACTTGAGCTTGCCATAGACTGTGAGCAACAAGTGAAGCGTCCTTTCCAGTTTATGTTGCGTGGCATGATAACTAATCGGCATTTTTGGCGTTACGGAAAACAGCAGCTTTTTTTCTTTGTTAACAATCGTTGGGTTAAAAATGCTGAATTGGTGAAGGGAATCTTAAAGGGGTATGAAAATATTTTACCAGCAGGAAAGTATCCAGCAGGATTCATTTTTGTTGATGTTGACCAAGGTTTGATTGATGTTAATGTGCACCCTAAAAAAGAAGAAGTACGCTTTGTAAAGCCACTTGTTGTACAAAATGCCTTACGTGATGCAGTAAAGAAAACGTTAGAAGTTGATGTGAGCAGACAGCTGCAGCCGACAACTAACGTACAGCCCATGATGCCCTTTAAGCAAAGAGAGCAGAGTGAAAAACTTGTGCATGAATCATTGGACCAGTCGTTAATAAGAATTCCGCCCATCAAACCAAGTAAGCCAGACTTTCTACATGAGTATGTTGCTCAGCCACAAGTGCCTAAAGCTTTTTTACAATATAGGCAGACTGAAGATAACTTTCAAACAAGTGTAAGTGCAGGCGGGGATGAGCGAATTAGTACCAGCAAGATGTATCAAAGTCACTGTGCCCAGCCTATAGAGCAAGAATACAATATTATTGGGCAACTTTTTAATACATATATTTTGATCGAGAAAGATAATCAGTTGCTTGTTGTTGATCAACATGCAGCTCATGAACGTGTGTTGTATGAACGATGGAAGGGTAAGTTTGAAAAGCGAGAAGGGACTGCATTACTTTTCCCCCATATGGTAAATTTGACCTCGCCACAGCTTGACTGTGTCCTTGCAGAGCAAGCGTTTTTTGCTACGCATGGTATTGAGCTTGAGCGACTTGGGCAAAATACCTTGAGTATCAAGACATGTCCTCCAGACCTACAAAAAATTGACTTAAAAGAGTTTATTCGTGAAGTCGGTCAGTTTGCGCAAGAGCATGAAGAGCTTGGGCAGGAGGAGTTGCGTAAAAAATTGCACGAACACGTTCATTCACATATGGCGTGTAAAGCCGCTGTAAAAGCTGGTGATCGTTTGACGTTTGATCAGATGAAACGTCTGCTGAGTGAGCTTGAACAGTGTCCAAACCGACATCAATGTATTCATGGACGTCCAACAATATGGTCACTTGAAAAGGCTGAGTTGGAAAAACATTTTAGAAGAAGATAGCAGGAGCTGAAAGAAATTATAGCGATTCTGTCTCAAAAGTAATGGTGCCGCCACCTTGGCGAGCAAGCTGATCAACGGCAAGACTTACGCGCGTTGTGTCCAAAATTCGTTCAATTGGGATAGGGAGTGGTGCAGGCCATGTATGTGCTGTTGTAAAAAATGCTTGCAATAACTGTTTGTGTCCTTTGTCGGCCCGTATTGCCGATGTGTTGCATGAACGTGAAGTGCCAAATCCAGATAGTTTGACAAAATCGTTCATGATGATTGTTTTGCCATCAAAATACAATTCCATATATTCTTTTCCGGCACTGCTGTTGCCCAAGCACGTGTAGATAAGCGTGCAGCAAGAGCCATCACTCATGTGCACTGTTGCACTGACGTTGTCTGTTATGGCAATTGAGTTACCACGTGGTTGTGTAATTTGAACGGAAACTGTTTTAGGCCGAGCATCGGTTAAAAAGTTGAATAAATCAAAAATGTGGCACGCTTCTCCAATGATATTGCCGCGATTTTGCTCAGACTGGATCCAGTGTGTTTTGGGCAAAAAATTGACGTTCATGCGGTAGTAAAGCATAAGCGGGTTGCTGCGAGTTGCCAGCTCCTGTTTTACTGTTTGCATAAATGGAGCATAGCTTCGGTTAAAATCAACGCAGTAGGGTGCATCAAGCGTTGTTTGAAAAAATGATTCAAGGGCGACAAGTTGCTCCTGGTTTACCGCAGCTGGTTTTTCCACAAACACTGCTTTGCCTGCGCCAAGCAGGCGGAGTGCCTGTTGGGTGTGCAGGTAGTGTGGTGTTGCAATAACAACAGCGTGTATTTGCTCATCAGCGATTATTCTTGCAATGTCATTGTCTGTGTAGGCTGCGTTATAAACATTTTTCATTGTTAGAGCATGTGTGCTATTGACGTCAACAATTGCTTGAATTGAAGTTTTTGGCATGCTAGCAAGCAAGGGTAATAATTTTGTTTTGGCAAAGCCGCCGACCCCTACGCAGGCAACGTTGAGTGTGCTGGGTGGAGCAACATAAATGCGAGGTTTTCCTTGTGTGCAAGCAGTAGTCTTGTGTGCGGGTATGAAATCATTTGGATACTCAAATACTATGCCAAGTGCATTATTTTCATTTAAGCTTTGATAAGCTTTTTCAACGCTATCAAGCGTATATTGCCCGCTAATAAGCGGATCAATTTTGAGTTTTTCACGTTCAATCATTGAGACGATTAATTGCATATTGCGGTTTTCGGTCCACCGAACATAGGCGTAAGGATAATCGTTGCTTTCGAGTTCATATGATGGATCGTATCGTCCAGGTCCGTATGAGCAGGAAATAAGAAAATCAATTTCTTTGGTGTAAAATTGCTCACGGTCAAAGTCAAGCTTTACGTCACCGACCAGGACAACTGTTCCCTTGCGTCGAGTGATGTGCATGGCATTATCAATGATACTACCAAATGGGGCTGACGCAGTGATAATTGTGCAGTCAACACCATGATGATTGGTAGCCCAGGCAATTTCTTTTGCTAGATCGTGCGTGCTTGAGTTGATGGTGCGACCGATTCCAAGTTGACTTGCTTGTTCAAGCCGCGCTTGCTGAATATCAACACCGATGACATCACATCCAGCCTGTTGTGCTAGCTGCGCAGTTAGTTGCCCAAGTAGTCCAAGCCCAATAACGCATACTTTCTGCCCAAGCTGCAAATTTGCTCGGCGTATTCCTTGCAGAGCAATGGCGCCTATTGTTGTAATGCTTGCCTGTCTGAGGGTGGTGGAGTCAGATACTTTGCACGCAAGATTTTCTGGTACGCTAACAATTTGTGCATGGCTTGCAAAACCTGCTCCAGCACAGGCAACATAGTCACCTACCATAAAATTTTCAATTTTACTGCCCACTCCAATGACTTGCCCTGAGCATGAATAGCCAATAGGCATGACGGTATGCATTTTCTCTTTAACGAGAGCAACCGTGCCACCAACGCCATGTTCTTTGATGGCTCCTGAAAGTTTATGTGCACTTTGCGCTACGTTGTTTATGGCTTTTGATAGAAGAGATGTTTTAGACGCATTGATTGTGGCAAGTTCAGTGCCGCTGCTGACAAATGAAAATAAGACTTTAACTAAAATTTCATGTGGGCCACACACTGGCTCGGCAAGATCTGCTACAGTTGGCTTGCCTTTTTGTAAAACAATCTGCTTCATGCTCTGCCAATCTACATGCTTGATGTAGCTGATTTAAATGAAGCTTCACTTTCAGCTTCATGTGATTTTTGTGTTTGTTTACTGATCAATGCATGCATAAGTCCACAAGTGTCTATAACAATCTTGTCGTCAAAAATATTCTTAGGCATAAGCAAGAAAGACTTATGCTTAACTAAAATAATGACAATATCGGCCCATTCAACAGCACTAAAAAGATCAGTAGCTGCGCTAAAGCCAAGTTTGGTGGTGTAATCCTTTGAAAGGAGTGGGTCGTATGTTTGTAGTGAGATGCTATCTTTGTGTAGATTTAGTGCTTGCGTTATTTGTAGTGCGGGTGATTCGCGTACGTCATCAACGTCGGGCTTGAATGTTAACCCGAGCGTGAGAACACGTACTTTCTCACTTCCGAGTGACCTGAGCTTTTTAACCTCACGTAGTGTTTTTTCAATAATGCTGACCGGCTTTTGGGCATTGAGTGTGCGTGCCAGCCTGAGCAGTTCAGTTTGCTGTGGAAAGGTTTCAATCAAAAACCACGGATCCACAGCTATGCAATGCCCACCAACACCGCAGGTTGGCGATAGGATGTTGACACGAGGATGCTTGTTTGCAAGTTCAATGACATAGTATGGATCAATGCCCGCCTGACGACACATTGCATCAACTTGATTGGCAAATGCAATTTGCACATCGCGGGAACTGTTTTCAACCAACTTGACCATTTCGGCTGTTTTGTCGTCAGTAACGTGTAAAAATCCTTTGACAAATTTTTCGTAAAAGCTCTGGGCAAGTTCGCATGAGCGTTGGCACATGCCGCCAATAACACGGTCGTTACCGACAACCTCTTTGAAGATATTGCTTGGTAATACTCGTTCTGGGCAATACGCAACAAAAAAGTTGATGCCAAGCTTAAGGCCTGAAATTTCTTCAAGATATGCTGCAAGCCGTTCGGTTGTGCCAACCGGAACGGTCGATTCCAAAATAATCAAATTACCTGGCATGAGGCGTTTGCCAACCATTTCCGCGGCCTGGAAAACATACGACAGGTCAGCTTGCTTGTTGTCCTTAAATGGTGTTGGTACGGCTATGACAAAACAGTCAGCGTACTGCAGATCATGGAAAGCTTTAAAGCTTTTTTTCTGTAGTGTGTTAAGAAGTCGCTCTGCTACTTCTGGTTCAAAAATAGTAGGGATACCCTCATTGATGTGATTGACTTTGTCTCTATCGATGTCAAAACCAAGAACTTCAAAGCCTGCTTGTGCGACCATGATTGCTGTTGGCAGTCCGATGTATCCTAGGCCGACAATAGATATTCGTTTCATGAAAGTATTCCCTCCTGTCATGAGAGGTTAATGGTTACTCAAAAAATGCGTATTTTCACGTTGTGGTAAGGGCTTTATATTCTGCTCAGTGTAATTTTTTTGTGGAGCAGATTCCAGTATAATATTTTTTATGATGGAAGTAATTCTTTGGCATGCATGTCCATCACCATAGGTGTTACGGGCTACGTTTATAGTATCCTGTGTATGTATGGTTTCAAGATCCTGTAAAATTTTTGTTTTATTTGTTCCGGTTAGACGTCCTGCATTTTCCCACAAAAGTTCTGGTCGTTCGGTTTCATTACGGAGCACAAGTAGTGGCTTGCCTAGACTGACTGCCTCCTCTTGAATGCCCCCAGAGTCAGTGATAACCCAGTGTGCATGTTGTAAAATGTAGACAAGCTCTTTATACGCGACGGGGGGTATTGTTGTAATATTTGCTACCAGGTCAACCATTGAGGTTTTGAGTGCTTTTTGCACATTGGGGTTAAGGTGTGCAGGAAAAATGATGTTCACATCGTCATAACGTTGGGCAAATTCTTTGACAGCCTCAAGCATGCCTACAAGTTTGCCATCAAAGTTTTCACGTCGATGCAGCGTCATTAAAATAAGTTTTTTGTTGAGTTTTTTGCACATGGCAACATGCGCTTTAATGGGCGCATCAATAGAGAGTTCGTCTCGCTTGATTTTGTCACAAATCATCAGAAGCGTGTCAACGATAGTGTTGCCAGTTAGAAAAATATGGTCTCGGCTAATTCCTTCATTGAGAAGGTTTGCGACATTAAGGTTTGTTGGTGCAAAATGGTATGTTGCAATTTTACCGATCATGACACGGTTCATTTCTTCGGGAAATGGATTGTTGATTTTGCCACTGCGCAGTCCTGCCTCAACGTGGGCGATTGGGATTGCTTTGTAAAAAGTGGCTAAAGCAGAAGCAAATGCTGTTGTAGTGTCACCTTGGACGATGAGCAGCGATGGATCATGAAGCTTGAAGAGGGTGCCCATTTTTTCAATGATGGCTTGAGTCAGATAATGCAGCGATTGGTCGTGTTGCATGATATTAAGGTTGATGTCTGGGGTGATAGAAAAGAGATCAAAAACTTGCTGTAGTAAGGTAGTGTGTTGAAAAGTAGCACAGAGAAGAACGGGTAGCTGCGCTTTTTGCAAAGCGCAGTAGAGCGGGATTAGTTTAAGGGCCTCTGGCCGCGTTCCCACGACAATGACAATTGGTTTGTCCATCCTTTCTCTCTTTGTTTTGGGTAAAAACAAGTTCTTTGCCAGAATAGCAGAGAAAAATGGCAAAGCCAAGTGTCGCATTATTTTGGATCAATCTGTAGATCTCCGACCCCGATCGAGGGTGACGCCTCAGAAAAAATAGCGTTTATTTAAAAACATTCTCGGCTTTAAAAATTGTCATCCTATGGACTTGAGCCGATGATCTCATTCAACATTTTCAAAAAGAAAAATGGGGCCACACTATGTGGCCCCATTTTTTTGTTTTAGGGTGAGGTTGCTAGGTGTATGTATTACGAACTTGTGTTGATCGTAATTTTTTGCATATCCTTAATTGCTTGAGCATTAGTAATGAGCTTATCAATAGTCTCGGCAGTTAAATCAGAGATATTGTAATAACCCATTTTTCTTTTAACATTGTAAAGTGCTTTGAGTGTTGCATCGATATGCTCAGAGTGTTTTTCTGCTTCTTCTAGGCTAGCATTTCCCTTTGTTAATTTGTCAAGGGCTTTAACTGTTGTATTAATATCATCAGAGTCGACTTCTTTCGTTGGATTGACTTGATCAACCATCTCTTCTGTCAAGCCCGTTTTAAACCAGAGCTGAGAGTTTTTGAGTTCGGCAATATAGTTCCATAGTTGATTACAACGATAGTATGATCCTGCACCGCTTAATCCGCCTACTATAAGGCCTGGCAAAATTGAACCTGTATAATGAAGTAATGTTCCTGGTAAGTATTTGTTAGCAGTATACATAGAAGCTAGCCCAAGGCCCAATCCAATGATTCCTGTTCCCCAGTTCTTCAGCTTTTTGCTTGTAGCGTCTACCGTCTTAGAGTGTATTGCTTTTTTTGGTAAAGTGAGCTTGTCACCGGCAAAACTGCTACCAATTGAACCGATAAGTGCGATAGCCAAAACTAGCGCTTTATGTGAACGTGTAACCATAATAAAAACCTCCATATTTTAGTTGGGTTACCTTAAAATGTCTATTTTAATGCAAAATAGACATGGCTTATTTTACATCTGTAATTAATTTACCATATGTTTATAAGTAGTGCAAACGACGAGCGGGAGCTGTTTTTAGGGTGGCACTGTCTTGATTTCGCCTTTGTGTCGATACTTTATGATTTTGGGTGTTGGATAGTGTTTGTAGTAGTGCTATTTGGGTGGGTAACGTAGAGGTTTGTGTGGAAGTAGTTTCAAAAAAGAGATCCCGGCTCATAGGCCGGGATCTGTGAAAAAAATAGTTGCGATAGAGACAGTTGCTAAGTCCTACGAAATAATGACTTGGTTAGCAATCGTTATATTTTGTGCCTGACAAAGTGGGCAGGTGTTATGTCCGCTGCATATCCATTCATTAATGCAGTCTGAATGATAGGTATGCTTGCCACCACAACTAAGCACATCAAGTTGGTCGCCCGCCTTGTAGTCCTCAAGGCAAATAGCACATTCTTGGTCAGCGAAATTAGCAAGCGGTTGAGTGTTGGTCAGTGACGCTGTTGGCTGAACAGGCTTGGGTGCTGGTTGTGTTATTGTCTGTACGGGAGTTTGTGGTACCTGAGCTGGTTGAACTAGGGGGGTAATTGGCTGAGTTTGAATGTTGATAACAGGAGCCGGCGTTACAGGTGTTGTAACAATAACTGGATGTGTTTGTTGGCGATCTTTTTCTCGTTGGTATGCATCGTGTGCGAGGGCACTTTGTTGCGCTTGTTGTTGGGCTAGTTGGCGTTGACGTTCCATCTCGCGTTCATGTCGCTGCTGCTTTTCAAGCATTTCGCGTTGTAGCTGGCGCTGACGCTCGGCCTCTAAGTGAGCTTGGTATGCGAGATTTTGCTGGGTATACTCAGGGTGTTGCATGACTAGATTGACCATTTGATCAATGCTATCAAGCATGACAATAACCTGGGGACGTAGCTCATTGCATTTTTCGATTAAGTGCTGGTATTCATCATATGGTGCCGCATCATGGGCTATGTTGCTGAGTGAATTTTTACAACTTTCAAGTTGTTGTTTTAAGCTTGCAAGGTGCTCTCGACCCTTAATGAGTGGCCAGTTTGAGCAAAATCGTCCGTTGATATGGCTGATGAGTGAGCTTGGTTGCTCAAATGTACGTTCAAGTAGTGAGTCTGCTGCAATGTTTGCAATGCGGCTTGATGTTCTGCTAAAACATGCCGGCGGAAGCTGTGAAAGTAGGTCTTCGAGTGTGCTAGCAAATGCAGACGAATAAACCAAATTTTTTGTTAAAACACCAGAGCCTGTACCCACAGCAAGGCCTGTAAGCAGTGAGGTTATAACTTTTGCCCCTTCTGATTTGGTAAGCTCAATTTTATCAAAGGTATCAAGTTGTAGCAGGCCGTAGGTTGCAGCTGCAGAACTGATCCCCAAGCCAACACCGGAAATAATTGCAGCGCCGCGCGCTGCTGATTGCGCCTGGTGCTCTGCTTTTTCGTATGCTTCTTCTTTGTTCATGCGCGCTGGGTGTGCTGGAATCGTTAAACTACAGAAAACGATTGTATAGAACGTTACGTTTTTGAGGGGGGTAAGCATAACTTTGTCCTTTCAGTAAAAAAACTGTTTGTTATTTTTTATTGGACAAAGCATATCACAAAAAAAGTATAGGTATAATTTTTTACTCTAGTCGTATTTTTTTAAACGTTATGGATGAAGAGAGGCTTGTTTTTTGATAATGTGTGCTTTGGTTGTTTGATCTTGTACAAATCCTAGCCATTCATTGTTGAGTATTGCTCCAGCATCAAGGAGTGAGTCTACTATGGCTCGTTTCTCCTCTATGTTGTTGTTTTTTTGCAAAGCTTGGAGGGCATAAAAGAGGGCCGTGTGCTTGGTCTTGTCTTCCAGGTCGATATTATTTTTAATCGCTTCTTGTTTTGTCAGCATGTTGACCATATGTACGTTGCAACAGCGTACTGCGTAATGTAGCGCCGTTTGGCCTAAGCTATCAACTTCATTTAAGTTTGTACCATTTTTGACTGCCTCTTCTATGCTGCTTTCAATAAATGAATTGAGCCTACTGGGGAGCTGAGCAATTTTGTGTAGGTCTGGCAGGTCAGCCAAGTCGCGTACCGACATCATAGCAAAAGCTTGCGGTTGTAAGAGCCCGATGAATGAAACTAAGAAAACAAATGACTTTTTCATGGCTCACCACATTTGCCTGCGTTCGTTACTATCTATTCACTGATGCGAGCCTAGCACAGGTGATTGTGGTAAGTGGAGGGTTTGGAAAAAGTATTTTATAAAATAACGATGGTCGCTCTTTTTTTTAGATCATTTTCAAGTGTCTGAAGAAAGCTCATCTTGCGTTCATTTTGTAAAGAACGCTCAATTTCACTGTAGCGTTCATCAAGTGTTTTTAGGCGTGCAGGAGTTTTATCAACTAGGTATAAAATTTGGTATTTGTCATCGATGTGAAAAGCCTGACTATAATTTTTTGGCTCAAGAGAAAAAATACTTTCAAATCGTTGGTTAACATCACTTTTATCAACCCAACCTAAATCGTTGAATGAGATCTTTTCTTCTTTAATGAGTTGGTCTTTATTTTTAAGCTCTTCGGCTGTCAGTGTGGCAACTTTAAGATTATAGCGCTCTTGCTCGTACTCAGGGTTTTGGCTGTAATATTTTTCAACATCTTGTTTGGTAATAAATATTTTGCTCATAATTTCAGCTCGCTTGATGTTTTCGGTAGCCATCATTCGACCAAGCTGGTGTTTGTATGTTCTGAGAGAGAACCCACTTTCTAGCAGCTGTTTTTCAAATTCTTCATCGGTCATAGATGAAAAGCCGTTCTGAATTTTGAAGGCAATAAACTGGCGTTCAATGTCGTTGTTAGTCGGCAGAACATGCATATCTTTTGCTTTTTCAAGCATTAACTCTTCCATGATAGCTTCATCGATAGAGTATTTGTCGCCTTCTTTTGCAATACGGGGCTGATCAAGGTCTGATTGCAGGATGTTGACGCCGTTAACACGTGCAACGATGCGGTCAACGGTCCATCGTTTTTTTGGTTTAGTTTCTTCTTTTTTCTTAGGGGTCTTTGTTTTTTGGGGGAGTGGCTTTTTTGTTTTGATAGGATCTGTACATTCAATATTTTGATGCAAAGGAGTTTCAGCCGTAAGGGTGAAGAGTATAAGTGCGCTGCAAGGGATGATCCATTTTTTCATAGAAAAGCCTTTTTATTGTTTTTTTGATGCTTTAAAAAAAGGCGCGCTTTTTACCTGCGCGCCTTTTTTACTCAGAGTCTTTTAATTCTGTTTTCTTATGCTGCGGTTGCGATAGCTTCTTGTTCGCTGATTTCGTTCAGCGCTTGTTGCTGTGCAGCTTCCATTTTTTCTTGCTCGCCAAAGAAGTCTTCGTTGATGTTTACTTTAAAGTTATTTTGTACTTGCTTGAGATTCTTATCAAGTTCTTCGCGGAAGGTATTGTTTTTCAGAATTCCTTCAACTTGCTGTTTAATTTCTGCTAGTTGGAAGTACTCGGCATCTTTTTTGTCTGATGCTTTAACAACCCAGAACTCTTTACCCGCCTTAACTTTATCAACGCCAGGAAGCTTACTCATTTTGTTAAAGACATGTTCTTTAACTGCTTCAGGTGTGCCATCAAAGCCAAATTCTTTGTTATTGTTTTTGCTGATGCGGCCAAAATCTTTAAAGTTTGCTTCATTGGTGTTGGTTGCAAGTTTTTTGAAATCTACAACGTTTGTTTTCGCTTTAGCCAGGAATTCATCTGCTTGCTTTTCATCGTCAAACTTGATGCCCTCTACAAGCGTTCCACCTGCAACTTTGACAAATCGATTTTTATTTTCGTTGTAGTACTTTTCTACGTCTTTTTCTGAAACCGAAACGCTATCGAAGATGCCTTTTTCAAAAAATTGGACGTACAGTGAGCGTTTCAAAAGTTTTTTGGTTTCATTGTAGGCCTTGATGAACTCTTCACGTTTGTCAATTTCGTTTTTGATGCCATGGGCAACAATAACTTCTTGCTTAACGAGTTCGTCAAAAAAGCGACGTTTGATCATAACCGGCAGTGAGTCGGCGCTGGCCCCACGAAAGTATGGGTTTGCTTGGACCATCTGGGTTAAGCTATTGTTAAATTCATTTTCGGTAATGACCGCTCTTCCGTCAATGCTGCAGAGCGGTTTGCTGTTATCTGCTACTTCTTGTACAGCTTTGTCTGTGTCTTCCTCAATGATTTCTTGCGTTTTTTCTACAGGCTTTGCGGAGTCACTTTTCTTGCAACCACACCAGTCGCAACCAGCAAGAATGACAAATGGAAGAGCCATCAACACGGTTTTCGAAATCAAACTATTTTTATACTTCATAAATACCGTTACCTTGGTTATAAAATTGAACTTTTACCTTCTCCATGCGCATATACAATAACACATGCTACCACACAGTATATATTTTGCAAGGCACTCTAGGAGCACTTTGTATGTCAAATGACACCTGTTTGATCAGCGCATGTTTAATTAAAGCCAAATTGTCAATCCTGTTTGAGCTTGTCTGATGGCGAGCAATCCGTTATACTGCACAAATTGTTGTTGAAGGGGAGGGTGTGCAGTGTTTGCACTTTGTAATTCAAAAAATCAGAGGATTTTTCCATGAAGAAACATACAACGATATCCTTTTGGGGTGGCGTTTTGATGACACTCAATATTATTTTTGGTGCTGGAATTTTTATCAGCCCATCAAAAATGGCAACGTTTGCAGGACCAGCAAGTTTTCTTGGATGGCTTTGTTTAGGGCTTGTCTTGCTTCCACTCGTGTGGGCATTCGCCTATGCCGGCAGCTTGTTTGACGGTGAAGGTGGTTTTTATCAGTATTGCGGCCAAAGTCTTGGTCAGACTGCAGGCTTTTTGGCGGCATGGTCTTACTTGTTAGGCTACATGTCAACAGCAAGCGTTATAACTATTGTTATTCGTGATGAACTTATGCAGTACGGTGCATTTTGGATTGCAAATGATTATCCAACACTGACTGCTGCAGGCATAATTTTACTGTTTTCCTCGCTCAATTTGTTTGGGCTTGGTGCCATTAGTAAAATACAGAGCATTGGAACGGTAATTAAAATTTTACCCCTGCTTTTTGTGATTGCCTTGATTCCTTTTTTTCCTTATACCGGAATTTCAATTACCCCTCAAGATATTGTAGGCATTCGTTACACGATACCGTTTATAATCTTTGCATTTTTTGGCATAGAGATCTGCTGCAACATTAGCCATCTCATGAAGGGTGGTGTGCAACAAGCATCACGAGCAATTTTTACCGCGTTTGCCATGTCTGTGGTTATCTACACCTTGTTTCATTTTGGACTTCTTGGGATCATGGGTGCTCCCGGACTGATGGACTATGGCGTATCGGCATTTCCAAAATTTTTGGGTTTGTCAGCACCAATGACCAGTTTTATGCAAAGTTTTATCTCGTTTATGATTTTATTCACACTGCTCAATGCTGAATATGGTTTGATTTTGACAAATGTAACAAATCTGCAAACACTCATTTCAAATAAGTTGTTACCGGCGCATTCATTTTTTGGTGTAACCAACCGAGCTCATAGGCCGTACCGACTAGTGTGGTTGCATGCATTGATCATGTTTGGGATGGTGACTTTGATAGCAAAACCAGATATCATGATGGTACTCACCAGTCTTGGTATTTGTGGTGCTTACTTTTTGCATGCTTTGGCTGTTTTAGTGGAATGTTGTCGACGCAGATATTATGGGAGCATTGTCCTTAGCTTGTTAGCACTTGCCAGTTGCGTGGTCATGGTGTATTACAGCTGGGTCAGAATTAGTGATAATCCTTTGTATGTCTCACCGATGGTTGTTGGGCTGATTCTTGGTTTGCTCCTTTACAAGACACAGACAAAAAATCAAACCGCCTAGAAAGGTTTTACCGTGGTAAAACAGGGTAAGCTGCCCGTTTGGGCAGCGATTTTGATTAACGTTAACATTGTTATTGGTAGCGCATTTTATATGAGTGTGCAAAAAATAACGATGGCTAGTGGTTTTCTTGCGCCGCTTTCTTGGCTATCGTGTGGAATGCTGCTTTTCCCTTTGATTGTTGTTTTTGCGACCCTTGCCATGCGCTATCCTGAAGCTGGTGGTTTGTATGTGTATCCACAAAAGTGTTTGGGAGAGTTTTGGGGGTTTATTAGTGGTTGGGGATATTTTATTGGAACGCTTGCAGGGAATGCAGCAGTAATTCATGCCTTTTCAAAAGCGTTTCAAAAGATTGAAGGAGCAAAGCCAGCGCTTGCTACCTATGGCATGTCTGGTATCAATTTTGATATTGCGCTGGTTGTTTTGTTTACCATCTTTAATTTGTTTAATATTGAGTTTTTAACACGTATTCAGGTTGCGCTTACGCTAGTAAAAATTACCCCTATGTGTATTGCGTTGCTTTCTGTACCATT
Source organism: Campylobacterota bacterium (assembly GCA_020633995.1). Classification (NCBI taxonomy): domain Bacteria; kingdom Pseudomonadati; phylum Campylobacterota; species Campylobacterota bacterium. Next base: position 446,018 of record JACKCO010000003.1, read on the forward strand.
TCTATTTAAGTTTGAGAACATTATTTCTGCACCTGTGGCGTGGCCTGGATTTTTTAGGTCTTTGCCGATTGTTTTATTTTCATATATAGGGATAGAGGCTTGCTGCGCGGTTATTGATAAGATTGAGAATGGCAGAAAAAGTGCTGCGCGGGTTATTTTCATTTCATTTGCAATAATCATGGCGATCTACTGTCTTCTTCAGGTTGTTTTACTTGGTATTCATGGTGCGGTTAAGATTAATCCGTTTCTTGAGTTGTTGGGTAAAATGACAACCAATCAAGCCATTATCACATGGGGTAACTCACTGATCAATGTAGCAATGTTGGCATCATTTTTAGCCGGTTTTTATGGGATGTTTTATTACAACAACTGGAACTTATATGCCATGGCCCAGGAAGATACAATTTTATTTTCGGACTTTTTAAAAAGAAAAACACGCAATGATGTACCATGGGTTTGCGTGTTAGCACAGTCGCTGTTGATTATCTTTTTGCTTTATTTTGGTAGAAAAAGTTACTATCTGATTACCATGAGTGATTTTGGCGTCATTATAGCGTATCTTTTAAGTACTATTTCCTTTTTAACGTTGCATCGAACAAGCTATGGTCTGCTTGCTTTGCTTAGCTGTGGCGTTGTTGGATACGTTTGTATTGATGGACTTTATAATTCAGGCTTTGTCTACGTCATACCATTTGTGGGTGTCTTAGCAATTGGTCTTGTAGCACATTATGTGCATTGTTTACTAAAAAGAAACTCTCTTAATAAAGGGCTTTAGTATGGATGATAAAGAGTACCTACATAATTTGCGCCATTCTGCAGCGCACTTGTTAGCTCAAGCGGTTTTAGAGCTTTATCCAGACACTAAGTTGACTATCGGCCCAGTTACAGAACACGGATTTTTTTACGATTTTTTGCCGTCAAAAAATTTCAAAGAAGATGACTTGCCTCGTATTGAAGAAAAAATGCGTGAACTGGTCAAGCGTGACTATAAAATTACCGGTAAGCAAATTCCAAAAGAGCAAGCACGGCCTTATTTTAAAGATAACCAATTTAAACAAGAGATAATCGACATTGTTGAAGATGACACTGTCGGTGTGTACTGGCAGGGTGAATTTTATGACTTGTGTAAGGGTGGGCACGTTGACTCAATTGGCCAGATTAAAAATTTTAAGTTAACTGCTATTTCCGGTGCCTACTGGCGAGGTGACCGCGACGGTATCGCACTACAACGCATTAGTGGTGTGGCCTTTGCAACAAAGCAGGACTTAGACGATTATCTTAAACGTGTTGAGGAAGCTCAGTTGTACGACCATCGTCGTTTGGGTAAGCAGCTTGATTTGTTTTCTTTCCACGACGTTGCTCCGGGACTTCCATTTTTCCACCACAAGGGCTTGACGATTTATCGTGAGCTTGTTGGGTTCTTGCGAAAGCTTTTGATCGAGCGGGATTATCAAGAAATCGCAACACCGCAGATTATGAACGAGCAGCTTTGGAAAACATCAGGACACTACGATAATTACAAAGACCACATGTATTTTACTCAGGTTGATGAAGAAAACTTTTGTGTACGGCCAATGAACTGCCCGGGGTCAATTTTGCTGTACAAAGAACGCCCTCATTCATATCGAGAGCTTCCACTGCGTCTTTCAGAGTTTGGATTTGTTAATCGTTATGAGTTATCCGGTGTGATGCATGGTTTGTTTCGGGTCAGAGGTTTTACTATTGATGATGCTCACATTTATTGTATGCCAGATCAAATTGAAGAAGAGATCAAACAGTTGATTGAATTGTCGAAAAAGATCTATGAAACATTCGAGTTTAAAAAAGTTGATATGGCTGTATCAACCCGTCCAGAAAAGTATATTGGTTCAGACGAGGTTTGGGAAAAGGCAACCAATGCATTAAAAGGTGCTCTTGAAAAGAGTGGCATGGACTACAAAGTGCAGGAGGGCGAGGGTGCTTTTTATGGTCCAAAAATTGAGATGAAGATTCATGATGCCATGGGGCGTGAATGGCAATGTGGAACCATTCAGGTTGACTTTGTACAAGCAGATAACTTTGAACTTGAATATATTGACTCAGACCAATCTCGTAAAAAGCCGGTCATTATCCACCGAGCGTTGTTGGGTTCGGTTGAGCGCTTTATGGGTATTTTGCTTGAGCATTATAAAGGTCACTTGCCATTTTGGTTGTCACCGCTTCAGGTACGAGTTTTGACTATCACCGATCAACAAGTCGAGTATGCCCAAGCGGTTTGTAAAAAGTTAAGAGCTGCTGGTATTCGAGCCGAGCTTGACAGGTCTGGTGATCAGATTTCAGCACAAGTGCGTAGAGCGCAGGTTGATAAAGTGCCGTGGATGCTTGTTATCGGTAAAAAAGAGGTAGAGCAAAACACGGTAACCCTACGCCACACCGATGGTAAACAAGAATTTGGTCAGACGCTTGAGAGCATACTTGATCGAGCAAAAGAATTAATGAACGTGTAATAAAAAAGGCCCCTCAATTTTGAGGGGCCTTTTTTATTACTTTATAACAAGTTTTTAGTTAACACATGTTCCAAGGGCAATGAATTGAAAATCAGAGTAAGAGTACAAATTTGCCTGTGTTAAGTTCTTTAATGTTTCTTTGTTGAGTGGTTTGCGTAGTTGCTTGACAAAAAGATTTGTGTCAGTGTCAAACTTGCTCGTTTCAATTTTCCAACCACCCAGATACTCAGTCAAGGTAATGAAGTAGAGTTCATTAAATGATATGAGTATTGCCTTGTCGTTGCCAGCTTCAAAATCTTTTTGTGTGCAAAAACGACGGTCAAGTGTAAGTGTACCTACCTGTTTTCCGCTTTGGTCTACCGCATTCCAGGTCGTTTTGCTTGATACAACCGGTATCATTTCACCGTTGCTCACATGTGCGTGAAAGAATCCGCCTTCTTGGAAGTTGCTGCGGACTAATGTAATGGTTTTATTCTCATTGATTGGATAAACAATTTCGTCACCAATGCCGCCATCGTCAGCACTGCTAGCAATGATCCATTCCCAATCAAAGGGATAGTACAACGGTTGCGTTGGTAGTTGTGGATCAATAATCGTAATGTTGAAAGGAATGTCTTGCTCAGCTAAATGTTTTACCAGCATGTCCCAATCGCCACCGCCGGCAATGTAAATAATTTCTTTTCCTTTTTGAGCCTGTGTTGCGAGGTTATCAAGTGTATTTTGGTGCCAATTCCGCCAGCCGCTTCCAGCCAAGAACAGCCACATGTTTGCATACAAAAATTTAAGCAGCGGGTAGCTTTGTTTTTCAAAAAACATACTTTTACATTGGTCCCAATGATCAACAAAGCAATACTCAAAAAAACTGTTTGCTGCGTTAAATAGGTAGCAGTCGCTCTCGTCTTTGTCTTTGAGTGAAAAAAGAAGTTTTAAAAAGTTTGTGTAGGCGCTGATATGTTCTGTTGATTTTGCGCTGGCAAGTGAGCTTTCGTTAACAGCCTTGGTCAGACCTATTTCGTCTAGATGAGCCAAAAAACCTGCAGTATCTTGCTCAAGCAGGTCGTACACTTTATTGAAACGCTTTTTGCAGCTTTCAGTCATGCGGGTCATATGAGTTGGTTTTGCTGTTTTATGATTTGTATTGTGTAAGTGATTAATGAGTGGGATGAGTGGTGCCAGGCTGTCACCATGTTCAGCGATAATTGCATTGTGTACATTGACAAAGTCTTGATTCAGTTTTGATTTGATATCTGTTAGTGCCTGTTCTGGAAATGCTTTTTTCCACGAACTCCAGCGTTTAAAAAAATCATCTGCAGATTTGGTTTGTGTACCGTTATGTTCGGCTTGCAGTTGATGGGTAAAAGCAAGAGCTATAACAAATGCTATTTTTTTAAACATAGGATTTTCCTTTTTTTTAGTATGGTGTGGTGGCTAAACGAATAAACTGTAGCACGAAAAGATTGAGCAGTTCGGCAAAACGTAAGTTTTGTAAAACTTGCTTTCCAATTGGCTTGCGAAGCTGTTTTACATGCATAACAAAGTTGTCATCAAGGTCGGTTGGATCGATATCCCAACCGCCCACCATTTTTGATAGCGCTGCGTAGCACGCTTCATCATATGACATGAGCACAGCTGTTTTTTGGTCACTGACAAAATCTTCAGGCAGTGCCAGACGTCGTTTAAATGTGCAGACGCCAGCTAGGTTGTTGTTCTCATAGATGGTCCATACAGTTGTACTACCCTTAAAAACAAAGTCTTTGCCTGTACTTAGCGTAAGGTGGTAGATTTGCTCAGACTCCTGAAAACTTTTACGTACGAGTTTAATTTTTTTGTTGGCAAACTCTATGTGGAGTTCGTCATCAATGCCGTCGTTGTTGGTGCTGTTTTTTACAAACCACTCGTAGTCTCCAGTGTAATAGCGTTCTTGCGAAGGCAAAAACGGATCGATGATTGTCATATTATAGATGCCGTGCTCAAGCAGTGCTCGGATGTCATTGCCGCCGGCAATATAAACAATTTTTTTACCAGTTTTGCTTTCTTTTAAAAGTCTGTCGAGTGTACTTTTGTGCCATTGTCGCCAACCGGTACCAACCAGGTTTTTCCATACAATAGAATTTAATAAGCGCATGAATGGGTGGTGCGTATGATCAAATGCCATGTTGCAGTATGTGTCAAATGTTTCAGGATAAAAGCAGTACTCAAATAACCTGTTTGCAACGGCAAATTGATACTCCTGCTCTACAAACTGATCAGTATGAGCAAATAGAAGTTGCATGAATGTGGCGTATTTGTCGATAACATCGTTATAATGATTGTCTGTTCTAGCAAGTAGTGCTTCTTTGTCATTAATCTGGGGCGAGTTAAAGCCGTATTCATTTAAAAGTTCAGAAAGCATTGCTGGATTGTTTTCTAGCACGCTGTAGAATCTTTTTAGGCTATTTTTTGTGCTTTCGGGAATTGTTGTTTTTTCAATGCCACCTGCATTAATAAGCCCATCAGTTACTTTGCCAAGTTGCTCGCGTAGTGGATGTAGGTGTTGATAGTTACTGACCCACAATGTATTGACTCGGCCAATATAGCTACTATCCAAAGCAGAGCTCATATCGGTAAGATTGCGATCAGAAAAGACTTGCTGATGCTTTATCCATTTATCAAAAATTTCATGGTCTTTTTTTACCTGTTTGGCCTCTATGGATGCGAACATACAAAAAGACAAAAGATACAACGCGAATGCGCTGCAGTATTTTTTGTGCATACTACTCCCTTCTGGTTTTTGCAAACCAGCATACCATGCACAAAAAATTTGACTACTCTTCTTCGTTTTCTGTAGTTTTTTCAGGCTCGTCTTTTTGTTCAAAAACAAGCACTTGGTATACACGACGTGATGTTGCTTGCTGAATTTGAAAACAATACCCTTTGTAGATGACGCGCTCGCCTTTTTTAGGTAGATGCTGAAGCATCTCGGTCATGAAGCCGGCAAGCGTAACAGAATCTTCACTTTCAACTTTGATGTCAAGAAGGTCTTCAACTTTTTCAAGGCTAATGCCGGCGTCAATTATCCAACCGCCTTGGTCGATAGAAATAATCTGTTCGGTGACTTTTTCGTGTTCGTCGGTAATATCGCCCACAATTTCTTCGATGATATCTTCAAGGGTGATCAGTCCCGAGATGTTGCCGTATTCATCGATAATAATACCCATGTGCAGACGGTTTTTCAAAAACTGGCTGAGTGTTTGATTTATTTTTTGTGTTTCAGGAATAAAGATAATTGGGCGTGCAAGTTCTTTTAGGCTTTTTTTCTTGCCTTGATAAAGCAAGTCAAAAATATCTTTTTGGTGAATGATACCAATAATGTTGTCTTCATCGTTGACGTAAATAGGCAAACGAGAAAAGCGTGATTGGTAAAAAATCTCTAAAGCCTTTTCAAGCGTTGTATCGGCGTCAAGTAGCTTCATTTCATTTTTAGGGATGATAATTTCTTTGACTGCCGTTTGTTCAAGGCTAAAAATGTTTTGCAACATTTCAGTTTTTTCTGCCTTCATCAGCCCTTTTTCATCGCTGTAATCGATTAAGAATTCAATTTCTTTTTCAGAGACGATGTCTGTTTTTTCTAAAATGTGTGGACCACTGACCTTAGAGAAAAAGAAGTCTGCAATTTTGAGTAGGATGGTAACAAAAGGGTAGAGCACATGGTACAAAACGTTGATAAGCCAAAGGAACGATGCAAAAAGACGTTCATGATGAGTCTTGGCAAAGCTTTTGGGAATAATTTCACCAAAGACCAAAATCATGACGGTTGCAAAAGCAACACCAACAGCAAGACCCCAGGTGCCAAGCATGCTTTCCATGATCTCTGAAAGCACAACGGATGTCAGGACGTGTGCAAAGTTGTTGGCAATCAAAATGGTAATCAAGATGCGCTGAGGATTTTTTTCCCACGAGACAAAAAGTGTCTTGTACTTTGCAACAGTGGCTTCAAGCTCTTTGAGCTTAAATAGCCGCAAAGCTGTGAATGCTGTTTCTAGAAAAGCGAACAGCGCGGCAAAGCATAGTGACACAAAAAATATAAGAAATTTTGCAAACATAGTCATAATATTTCCTTACTCCTTTATATTAAGTGGAAAATGTTTGCGTAAGCTTTTTTTTGTCAATTTTGCCTGTAGCGTTTAACGGAAGATCTTGTTGAACAATAAATGACCGAGGAATTTTATAAGAAGCAAGGTGGTTAGCACACAAGGCTCTAAGATTTTGCTCCGTAAAGGCAGCGTCAGGTTTGATGGCAACAAATGCAACTGGTACTTGGCCATTAGCCTGATCTGATTTGCCAATGACTGCCGCTTTAAAAACAGCAGGGTGTTTAAGCAAAACGTTTTCGATTTCAGCAGGATAAATGTTGAAACCTTTGTGAATGATAAGGTCCTTGTCTCGTCCCCTGATTGCGATATTACCTTCTTGGTCCAATGATGCAAGGTCGCCGGTGTCAAGCCATCCATCTTGTAAGACTTTTGCTGTTTGTTCTGGAGCTTTATAGTACCCCATCATAATATTTTCACCACGAAGCCAAAATGAACCCACAGTGCCTGGCGGCAAGACATTGCCATCTTTATCACGAATTTGACATTCAATACCAACGAGTGGTTGTCCGACAACATACGTTGGTTGTTCTTGATTGACGTGATGAACAGCAACGACCGGTGATGCTTCGCTCAAACCATAGCCGGCACGAATTTTTCTGCCGTAGACGAGTGCAAAAGCTGCACGGATTTTGTCGGGCAGCATATCTGCCCCTGAAACAAATACCTTGACGCTGTCAAAGTTTGCATTGCGCATCAAGCATAGCAACCCGTACAAGCTTGGTACACCAAAAAATAGCGTTGGTTTATGTTGCTCAAGATTGTCCATAATAAGCTTACGATCAACCTTGCTGACAACGATGACAGCAGACCCAGTCATAATAGGTAGCCACATGCAGGTATTTTGTGCAAACACATGAAAGAGTGGCAGGACGCAGAAAAAACGTTCTTTATCAGTCATCCCCATCAGCACAAAGCGAGCATAACCCTGCATTGCATTGATCATGGCGTTGTCTGAGCTAATCATAACACCTTTTGCGGCGCCGGTAGTGCCAGACGTGTAAAGCAGTGTTGCAAGCTCGTAACCTTTTCCATCACACGCAGGAGTAAAGTTAATCTTTTCAGGAACTGGGGTTTGCCAATCAAAAATTTCAGAGCTGAGTACGAGTGGAAATTTTTTCTCGTTACGTTGTTGACGTAACTCTTGCACCGACTCAACAGTCTTTAAAAGCGAGGGAGAGGCAATAATCGCCTTAGGTGCAGCATCGGTAATAATGTAGTCAAGCTCGTGTTGATGTAAAAAAGTATTGAGTGGAACAATAACCGCATTAAGCTGCCAGACGGCAAAGTAGGCAACATAAAACTCTAAGGCATTTTCATAATACAAAATAACATGATCGCGTGCTTGAATACCGAGGGCTGAAAGTTTGTCGCAGAGTAGGCCTGCTCGAAAGTAAAGTTCTGTGTAGTTTATAGTTTTTTCTGTGGAGATTAAAGCAGTGTTGGTGGGATATTTTTCGTAGGCACAACGTAAGAGCTGGCTGACATGTATGACACTGTTGTTGTCTGAGTATGTTTTTTTTATTTTGTTAAATATTGCTTGTTCTTGTGCGCACGTATTGCGTACGGTGGATTGAGAATTCGAGTAACTTCCCATACGTTGTTTTTTTACTCCTCTTCTTCAACAGCGATAACTTGAACAGGACAAATGTCAGCTGCTTCTCGTACAAGTTCTGCATTCTGTTCAAGGTCGCCGTCATCTTTAACATGAGCAGTGTCTTTAACCTCAAAAACATCTGGGCAAATTTCTTCGCAGGTTCCGCAGCTGATGCATCCGGGTAAGATGGTAACACGTTTAATTTTTTTATCGCTCATGCTGATAGTCTAATTTTTTGTTTCAGATTCTTCTTGTTCATTATCCAGATAATCTTGCTCATACTTTGAAAGTTCTTCAAAGATGTCAACGCCATCACAGCCAGATCCACAAGCTCCTGCTCCGCATCCATCACCGGTACCACAACCTTTGCAGTCACCACACATGGATGTGTCAGCCGTCGCCTGTTGCATAGAAACTCTGCCTGGTGCGTCTTCAAAGTCTTCCTCTAGGTCATCAAAGTCATGGCTGAAATCTTCTGCTTCTTGGTCAAGAACCATGGATTCAAGAATTGCAAGGACTTCTTCAGCGTTGTTTTCTAGTAATGCTTCCTTAATATCACTTGATGCGATGAGTAAATTTTCACGTGAGCTTTGCGCTTCATCAATAAGACTCTTCTTAAATTCTTCGGTGTCTTGTAGTTCAAGTTGATCTGGATCTTCGATCATCATGGACAAGACTTCTTTAGCCTGCTCAGGGTCTTTAGCTTCAAGTTCTTTAACCTGACGAAGTGCGTTGAATTGTTCATTAAGAAAGTCAATGTCGTCACTTGTTTCTTCAAAGAGTTTTTGTGCTTGGCCTGAGACAATGTCGTTGACGCGCTCTAAAACTTCACGATCTTTTTCTTCAAGGCGAGTGTCTTGCAATTTCTGTTCAATGACAGCTAGAAGGTCTTTAAAAATACCTGAACACTCATTTTGAGATTTTTTTTGCATATCCAAAAGAAATGACGTTTGTTCGATGAGCTGATCAAGTCTTGCCACAGTTACACCTTCCAAATAAGAATTATTTTTTTTCTAAATTTTTACGATACTCTTTATTGTAGCGTTTTTTTTAAATATTGCGAATGGTTCATGTCTTTTTTGAGTATGCGCTGCTCATATTTAATTTTGCAAGTGTTTGGTGTACTGCTTGCTGGCAGACATCATCGGGGGCCAGACTGCCGTCAATGACGACTACTTCGGTGCGATCAGCAAAAAGCTGGTCAAATCCATTTGATACTTTTTCCCAAAACTCTCTTTTTTCTTGCTCAAATGAGGTGAGCTTTAAATTTCTTTGAGTAATTCTTTTTATGGCTGTTTCAATGTCTATTTTTACATAGAGTACCAAGTCGGGCTTGCGTTCGTTCATTGCCCACGTATTAATGGTAGCAATGATTTGGCAATCAAGGCCTCGTCCAAAGCCTTGGTAAGCGAGTGACGAGTCTGAAAGACGATCAGAAATAACAACGGTGCCTTGCTCAAGAGCTGGCATTACTTCTTCGTGAAAATGTTGCGCTCGGTCTGCTGCAAAAAGTAAAAATTCTGCCTTGTCGCAAACAAGATCTTTTTGGGTGTGAACAATTTCGCGAATTTCTTTGCCCAGCTTACTACCTCCAGGCTCCTTGGTTACAAGCGTTGTAATGCCTTGCTGCTCAAGTGCTTGGGCAAGCTTTGTTGAAAGTGTTGTTTTACCACTACCATCAATGCCTTCAATGGCTATTAAAAAACCTTTTTTTTCCATAATGGGTTCCAATTCAGTTTTTTGATTCGCGTACAGTGCGTTTGCCCCTGATAATGTTAATACTGCAAGAGAAAGTGTTGTAATACTTCTTTTTACTGAAAACATTTTGCTCCTTTTTTTGTTTTTAGTAGGACGTTGTTTTTTAGGCCTTGCTGCCTCTTTTGATTATTTACGCTTCAACAAAATGTTGGTGCGTAATGTCACCAATTTTTAAAGGTCATTTTTTTCAACATAGATCCCGGCTCGTGGGCCGGGATGACAAGGCTTACAACGTGTTGAGCGTTGTTGATTTCCATCCTCGTCATCCCCGACTCCGATCGGGGATCTAGAACTTGTATATTCCCTATTCAGCAGTAACAGCGCAAGCAGATTCTTGTTTTACGATGTTTGATTGCTGGGCAACCGCACATACTGCCTCAATAATTGCATTCACCTGATTAGTTTCCAACTCCGGCCAAACGGGCAACGCTAAAATATTTTCTGCTGCCGTCTGTGCCTTGCTGCAGTCAGTTGAAAGTTCAGGCCGTTTTGTCAGGAAAGCAATGTCACAAAGCGCCTTTGGATAATAGACACAGGTCCCAACACCACGCTGCTTAAGTTCAGCTGCAAATTGGTCACGTGTCAGACCAGATGTTGGGTTTATTTGGATGCAGTATTGATGGTAGACGTGATGTCCGGTTACTTGCTCAGGAATGGTGATGCTTGCAATAGCTTTAAACGCTCGGTTGTAGCGGTCGGCAATAGTACGACGCGCATTGTTGTATCGGTCAAGCTGCTCAAGCTTGATGCTCAGTGCTGCGGCTTGCAGCCCATCAAGTCGGCTATTTATTCCAAGCATTTCGTAGTTGTAGTGTGAGGTGCGACCATGATTTTTGAGTTGTAAAATTTTTTGTGCAAGTTCTGGGTTGTCGGTAATGCAACAGCCACCGTCGCCAATAGCACCCAAGTTTTTGGTTGGGTAAAATGAAAACGTGCCAATATCACCAAAAGTTCCAGCCATTTTTCCATCAATATGAGCGCCAACACTTTGAGCACAATCCTCAATCGTCCACAAGTTCCATTCTTGTGCAATGGCCTTTAGTTGAGCGTAGTCAGCGCATTGACCAAACAGATCAACAGTTAACAAGCCAACAATGGGTAAGCCAGTTTTTTTATGTTGTGCTTGGCCATTGTTTATGACAGCATTTTGCTCAAGCCAGTTACGCATCAGTGCTGGGTCCATATTAAAGGTGCGTGTGTCAATGTCGATAAAAACGGGATGCGCACCATGAGCGACAATTTCGCTACTTGACGCAATAAAGGAAAAAGGTGTGGTCAAAACAATGTCATTTTTTTTAATGTCCAGCGCTTTGAGTGCAAGCCAGAGTGCGTCAGTACCAGAGTTAACCGATATCGCATGAGTTGTTTTTAGATAGTGAGCAAATTGTTTTTCAAACGTTGCAACACTTGCTCCGCCGATGAATTGCTGCAAATTTAGCACGCGCAAGATAGCCTGTGTTAGCTTTGGGCTCAATTGCTTTGTTTGTTGCTCAAGGGAAAAAAAAGGTATTTGCTGTTGCTCTTTCATAAAAACCTCAAAAATTTTTTTACAAAGTCTTTACATTGGTTAGTGGGTAAGTGTTACACTATGGCCACAAAATTGCGTAAACACAACCTTTGTTAAAAAAAGCCTGTATCTTTCGATGCAAATGTGATTATATGTCGGGTTTGGTCGTGTTTTGACAGCATACCACAACACCACAAGAAAAAAAGAACAGGTTTTTGCTATGAAATTCCATGTAGTAGGACTTGTGTGAAAAATGTAAATGTCAAGGGTGAGTATCTTGACATTTCACAACCACAAGTTAAGGTATTTTATAGCATATTGGAGTAAAAGAGAGAGGAAGATCAAGGAAGGAGAGTCTCATGAGGAGTGTGTACTACGCACCTCTGTATCAGCTTAATTTTCCTGAACATTTTCTTATTTTTCTTGCAACAAGCTGTTCTATTGTTCATTTATTAAAAAAATTTTCAAAAGGAGTTTTTCGTTTTGTATTGGGTCCCTAACCAAGGTTAGATTTGTCAGAAAGGAGGACGATTTGTAGTGTGCGCATAACTGTTCTATTTATGTGTAAAAAAGTTTCATCTGAAAAGGAGAAGGCCTTATGAACAGTCACGTAAGGAAGTTATTAATGTACGCCGCATTTTTTGGCGGCTTTCTAATGCACGACGCCTCGGCGGTTGTCGATTGGGTGCCGATCGGGCTCCCAGATGGAGGTGGTGCTCCAGCGTTCGTTGACGTTTCACCAAACAATGCGGATATGTTTTATGTCTTTGATGGTGACGGAACATATCAGTATGGTGACTTGATTGACGAAACAAACCCACAAATATTCAACATTCCAAATAACGTACCATTCCAATCAATTGGTGGTGATGATACCCTCAATATTTTTGGTACGGTTTATGATGCTCCGCCAAGTGATCCAATCACACCAGGTATTCAAGTACTTGATGGTGGAGGGTTTCCTCAAGAATGTTCACTCAAAATTAATGGTGATATCATTCTTGATGCAACACTTGCAGATATGTTCATCAATGTGGAAGAAAAAACCATCTTAGAACCATTTTTCCTTCCACCAGATGATCCAGATGGACTTGAGCTTGGCTGTTCCCAAATTTATTTTGAAACAGCTGAAAACACGTTCATCACTGTTTGCTTGTTTGATTCACTCATCATTCGTGGTACAACCAACAAAGAAATTACCGACGACTATATTTTCCAAGATATGATCGTAACCTTTGCTGGCCCAGGTACTGTTGAGTTTCAACTTACAAATGGTACATCAGTGTGGTTTACTGGTGACGTTGATGATGCAGAATACGACATTGGAAACGGCTTATTCCAAAACGGTCTTGAGCTGAACCCAGACACCGGCTTGTTTGAGTGGCAAACACTGAACAACAACGCAGGTGGTTGTAAAGTATTTGTGCTCATGGATCAAACCCAAGCAGACCTTGATGCTGGTGTTAACAAAGTTGTGTTCAAACGTAAAGACTTGAGCGTTGACGAAGACTTACACTGTACCGTTGGTGTTGGTCCAAACTCAGTGTTTACCTACTTGCACGATGATGTAACCGGTGAAGTTAATCCAGACTTTCTTGATGGTTTTGGTTGTGTAGCATTTGACGTATCAAACCCTGGTATTGGTCGTCTGATTCTTTTCATTCAAGGTGCATACATCAAGAACTTTGACCCAATCGTTCCTGATGCTGTCATGCTTGATGATCCAAATGGTGATCCAGCCGATCCAGCAAACCAAATTTATCCAGAAGTTGATATTGATGGATTCCCACTCTTTGATTTCGGTCAATTAGTTGCTAAGTTCCCATTCAACGATGGTGCCTTCATCGTAGCTGGTCACTTTGTAGAAAGCTTTGATCCAGAAATCATCAGTGGTTGTGATATCAATAACCCACTTCAGCCATTTGATCCGGGTTATGACTGGTCACTGCCTGCTGGTGTACGCGCTATCTGCAAAGTATGCGATGACATGTCATACATGAACAGATCAAACGCACCAGACCCATACATCACGTCAAAAGACACACGTCGTGGCTTGATGGTACTTAACGACTGTCAAAACCATGGTAAGTTAGCTTCAGACCCATACTGGGATCTGTACAACAGCGATGACTTTGATGGTCCATTCTATGCATACTCAAACATTGACAACAATCTGTTCCTGACTCGTCATGGTTGTGTTGTTGGTGTAAACGGTAAGCTTGATATTTACCACAACACCTTCATGGACTACGCAGCAGGTGCGGTTAACCAAGTTGACCCAGTTGCTGAAATTGACGTTGACTTTGATACATCAATTATCAAAAAACGTAACCCATCAGCATTGATTATTGACGGTCTTGATCCAGCACTGTTTGTAACAGGCAATCCATTTGATGGTGATTTCACCAGTGAATTTATTGCAGCTGATCCATTCATCAACCAGTTCCCAACAAAAGCTGAAATGTGCCTACGTGGTGACGGTACTCTGTACCTTCGCGAATCAGCATCATCATTTGATGGCTACATGTTCAACTTGTGGGATGATATCTACTTCAATGACTCATGGTGTCAGCCTCCATTCTTCCTGGTATTCCTTGCCGATCACGGTCCTGATGGCATTCTGCCATATCTGTACACATACTACGAAGGTATTCCAGACTTTGCAGAAGCTGATGTTGAGTTCTTGACCACCGTTGGTCTTGGTACCTACGATGGCTTTAGCCTTTCAACCAACTTTGACACAGTCATTGAAGGTGAAGGTGAACACGTACTTGACGTTGAAGGCTGCTGGAAAGTTAATGGCCTTGTAAACACATCAGCCGTTGACAAAGCAACAGGTCTTGCTCGTGTGTATGCTGACGGTGACGTTGGTGGCAAAGGTGCTGACTTGAGCAGCAACGAGTTTAATGATCGTACCGGTGTAATGTGTGTAGCATCACTTTTCCTTGACCATCGTGGTTGTGAAATTGATGAATTTGGCACACAAATTGTACGTCCACTTCCAGGCGATGACACCACAGAGTACAACCGTTACAACTCAGGTACCATGTTCTTCAATAATTACATGGACCTTTGCAATTGCACACTGCGTCATTCAGACGTGACCAAGTTTGTTGACTGCTTGCCGCTCTTCTCAGAACCTGGCATCACCGGTGGTGAACGCCTCTTCTTTACCGAAGAGTTCTGGGGTCCTGGCGATGTTGATGTTGAGTTCATTGAATCAAGCCCAAATCGTTACCGCTTCCCAGAAATTGGTTTGACCAACTCAATGCTTGACTTGCAAGAAAGCTTGAACGCTTCAGGTGTTCGTTTTGTAGTCAAAGACATTCTTGGCTCACCAGACAGAACCGGTGACAACTGCTCACACATTCGTTTCAATGATCATGGCGATGCGCTTGATACACTCTTGACCGGCATGGGTCGTGTGTTCTTGTGCGGTTCAACCTTCAACTTGATGGCTGACGATCGCATCTCAGATCCACTTGATCCAGATGCAGGGCTGTTCCAAGAAGCAAGCTCAAACTACGCAACAGAAAGCTGTTACTTCAACGTGTTTAAAAACAACGTACCAGTAAGTGAAACACCAGACGATTCATCACGCGCAACACTTAAGTTGATCAATGGTGATCAGTTCCTTGCAGGAGTTCCAGCGTCAGAATGGCCATTCCAACGCGCACACCACTTCTTCTTCTTTGCAATTCCTGACGATCCAGGAGCATCATGTCACATGACCATTGGTTGGAATGAAATTACTGGTGATGCTCGTGCATTCCCTGGTAACTTCCCATACATTGGTGAGCCAGTTGTAGAATTGTTGCCAGACGTACCAGCTGTTCCGTTTGACCTAGACGGTCTCAAGACTCCTAAGTCAACCGTTTCAGTTGATGGCAGCATCATGTGCTTTGGTAGCTTTGACAGTGCAGGCTTTGGTCCAGACGTTCCAGTCAGCACCATCGACGACAGTGGAACAGTATATGTTTCACACGGCGGTAAGTTGACCATCACACGTCCAGACACAGACCTGAGCCCATTTGATCGTAACAGTGTTCCATACCAATGCGTATGCGCAACAACCATTGCACAACGTATTTGGAACGACTACGATGCAGCTGGAACTGACCGTGTACTACAATTGAGCGGTTGTGTAGATCTTCCACACGACCAAGTCAAGTTTGACACTAAGTACGCTGTACAACCTGTTGGTATCACAGCAGATATGCTTGATGCTCGCAAAGTTGCCACACGTGGTTATGTCCGCTTGAGCTTTGAAAACCCAGAACGTGATCCACTTCGTGACGCAACCGGCGCTGAAGAAGTCAACATTGGTTGGTTCTTTGACGACCAAGGCACACATCGTCAGTTCTTGAAATCACCGCTTGCACACAAAACAACACCATTTGCTCGTTACATGACCCGTGCAACAGAAAGTGTAAACGCGCCGTTTGATGCTAAAGTTGGTGCTGATACAGCAGACGTTGACCTTGAGTCACTCCTGTTCATCGGCCCTGGCGATCAAGTAGTTCAAATGCGTGTTGCTGGTGCAACCATGTCAGATCCATTCTTGCTTGACATTTCAGGTCACCCAACAGAACCTATTGCTGGTTGTGTTCGTGAGTTTGTCTCACTACGCTCAACCCGTGACAGCTTCAAAGACCGTCATGTCTCAGAAGGTGATCATGCAGTGTTGTTTGGTGAAAATGGCGGCCGTGCCGGACTTGGTACACGTCACTGGAACGAACACTCACACGATGCATGGAACAGACTTGGCAAAGACCACGTAACTGTTTGCCCACTTGGTGACATGATCGTTGAAGTTAACAACGACTTGATCGTAACTGACCGTCTTGCATTGATTGCAAGCACACAGTTTGGTAAAAATGCTGACCAACGCTTGACTTTCTACTCAGCATGTGAGCGTGAAATTCGCATCACCAAAGGTGCAGAGCTTGACTTGAGCAGCTTTGGTAAAGACGCTGAGGGCAACCCACTTGAACACCTGCAACAAATTGTGTTTGCTGGTAAAGTTAAGTTGGTTGTTGAAGATGGTGCGATCATTCGTCTTTCAGACGTTGCACGTACCAGCAACGGCAACGGTGTAGTACTGTATTTCAACGACGATTCACGCCTTGTGTTTGAAGGTCTTGAAAACAGAGCAAGCATCCCAAGAAATCTGTCAGCAGAACAATCACAAGCTCGCCGCACAAAACTGATGGGTAATGGCCAAATCTGGATTAACAAAAACGCACGCATGCAAATACTTGGCAATGCAGACGTTGGTGTTCAGTCAGACCAGCTTTCACCAAACACAGACATTAACCTGAGCGTTCGTCGTCAAGGTGTAGTTGAAATTGGTAACGCTCTGCAGTCTGGCGGTTCATTTAGTGTTGGTAACTTTGCTGACCAAAACCTTCGTAGTGTTCGTTCACGTGAAACAGGTGACAGCCCATGCTCAATCGTGTTTGTATTGACACTTGGTGGTGGCGACAATGAAGAGGGTCAACCAACATTCCACATTGACCGTGAAGGTTTCTGTGGTTGGGCAGCTGGCTTGGTTAACAAACCTACCGGTGTACCAAACGGCTCAGCAGATCCTGCACTCAACCCAGTGCTTGACGCAAACGGCCAAGCAGAAGTTGACGTTAATGGCAACCCAGTGTTTACCCCAGCTGAAGATGCGTGGGAAGCAATGCCGCTTCATAACGTTGCAATGGTCAAACTTGAACTAGCTGATGGTCTGTTTGAGCACAAACAAACATTTGATGGTTCAAGCAACAAAGCATCACTCATGATGTTCAGCAAGTCAATGAACCCTGAAAACCTTGAAGACGAAGACCCAGCAATGATAGCAACCGTGTTTGAAATGGACGTCAACGGGCGTGAAGAGCTTTCAATGATCGGTGGTGGTAACATCATGCAAATACCATGTGTACCAAACCCAGACACTGTCAATGGTTGCTACCCTGTTTGCATTTGGGATTACCAAGGTGCTATCAATCAAGTAGTGGTTGATGAAGAAACCGATGAAACCGACAATGTAACAGTTGGCATCATGGCGTCAAACCGTCAAACGGCACAACGTGATGTAACAAATGTTGAAGGTGATGTAGAAAATCTTCAGCCATACGATGCTTCGGGTAAAACAGTGATGGGTGATGTTGATGCTGCGTGCAGCTTTGTTATGGTTCAAGATCTTCAAAGTCAAAAAGCTCCAATGGCTAACTTTGCTAGCACTAAAGATGGCCGTGATCGCGTCTCTTACGTAAACGCGGTAAGCGTCAAATATGACACTGTTGAAGGTGGCCAAATTGCACGAGAAGAAGATCCTAACTTGGTTATTTCCGTTAACAGTAAAGAAAGTGCGCAAGAGTCAGGTACCGTTGCAGTTAACTTGACCCCAGATAATCAGGTAGATGAATACGTGACTAACTAACGCATAACAAAAAAAGCTGAGCGAGCAGTCGCTCGCTCAGCACCAAACAAAAGAAAAGTTACCTTAAACTAAAAGGGAGTGATAATGAAACAAACAGTACGGGCACTGGCTGTGCTGGGGCTGTTGGCATCTAGCCACGCCTTTGCAACACATGAGTTTCGTTCTCCGTGGATTTCGGAGCGCGGGCCGCTTGTGTACACTGAGTTTGATAAGCTCAGAGAGGATAAGTGGAATTTTAATATGTGGTCAACAGCGCATCTCAAAGACGCGCACAAAGCCTACATAAAACATGGCACAGACTCAGAACCACTGACAAAGCTCTTTTTCAACTCAGATAGTTTTAAACTTAAAGACGCATTGCCAAACAGAGGCGTTGGTAGCTTTGATCGCGAAAACTACAGTCCACTATGGAGCACCGTGCGCGTTAAACCACGTGCGCATTACAAAGAATATGGCATGACGATGGGTGCTCGCTTTGACTACCCAGTGTGGGAAGGTAAAGGCCGTGTTGGACTTCGTGGAACACTGCCAATGCGCTGCATTGAAATTGAACGCCAAGATACACTTGATGTGAATGCTGATCCACTTTCAGATGTTGTCAGAAAACGTTGCATTCGCGTCAACAGAACTGGATTTAATTCAGCTGTAAAGAATGCTGAACAAGTAGTCGATAGTGAGACTTTCAAGACTGTTGAAGACAAGCTTGCTGCTGGTGTAGAGAATGTGAGTAAACTAGTTTCGGCTCTGACAAAACCTACGGCTGCTGCAGTTGTAGCAAAGGTTGTCAAAGATGCTCGTGATGGTGCTGCTGATGGTGATAACATTAGCACAAAATATGCAACTAGATCGCAAGGTTTGGCTGATCTGCAAACTAGCGTTTTTAACAAGGCGCTTGGTGCGGAATCAAACAGTAGCTCTCACGGTACTGTTAATGGCACTGCGTATCGTGCCGACTTTGTTAAAGCATTGCGTGGACTTGATTTCAGTGGTTGTTCGTATAACGCCTTTGTTCAGGCAACAAATGCTACTGACATAGCAGCTCCTTCAAAGGATGCAGAGTTTAGGCTTGGTGGTCATGATATTGCTGTACCGAATGCACAGACTGTTGATGTTGCTACAGGTACTTTTGAGCTTGCCGATAGGCGTGCTGCATGCATCGGGCTTACTCGTTCAACTGGCTGTGTCAATAGTCCTCACTACGCTGGTTACCAGTATTTTAACAAAACTACTGACCGAGATGATACACTATCAACATCTCGTGTTAAAGCATGGGTTGAAGATAAAGATATAGTCACATTTGCAGGATCTTCAAATGTCAAAGACAATCAAATAGTTGTTTTTGATAACAACACAAACCTTAAAGACATGTGGGATAAACTCACTGACTGTGACCTTGAAAATCTATGGTTTACATTTCGTCATGATGTTGATTCAACCGACAATGACAAACGTTCGGATGTTAATGGTGCAAATTGTACAGCTGTGCAGCGTGCGCTTGATAACAATGTACGCAAGTACGAAGACTTCGACTTCCGTCCGCTTCGCTTCATGGCTGGCAACGGCTTTGAGTTTGAAACATCAAAACGCACCGGCGTTGGAGACTTAGACATCGACTTGTTTTATGAACATCGCTTCAACGACTGCTGGATGGGCGAGTTGTTCTTTGGCGTTCGCTTTCCAACTGCAAGTGGCGGCACAAAATGGGGTAACCCATACCGCCCACGTCTTGGCAATGGCGACCACTGGGAAGTAAAGCTTGGTGGTACCGCTGCTTGGGATGCATGCAAGTACTTCATGTTCAAGATGGACTTGTACTACAGCTGGGTGCTTGAAGACAGTGAACATCGTGCAGCAACCTTTAAAGGTGCATGCGTGAAAAATGTTGGTCCATGTGTACAAGCTGACGTTGACTGGGGCTACTTTGTTGGTCGCTTTGACTTCAACTTCACACATCCAAAGACTGACAAAATTATGTCAATGATTGGTTATGAAATCTACTACAAAACACGCGACAAAATTTGCTACAAAAATAACAAAGTTCAGTCATGGCTTGGCAGAAAACTTAATGACAAAGGTGTATTTGTAGAGCAGCTTGATGAGCTTGATCCTTGTCTTGCTCGCAAAAATACCGAGTCTGTTGGGCACAAAGTTCGTGGTGAATGGATGTACAGATTGTCCAAATACTGCGAAATCTTTGCTGGCGGAACATGGACCTTTGCTGGTCAAAACATTGCCCGTGACAAAGACTGCCACGGCGGTGTGAACGTACGCTTCTAAGCTTAGGGCGTACACCCAATCATTTTTTACGTTTTGTTTGAAAAAAACGTTACAGTTACACGAAAAAGAGGCGATTTTGGTCGCCTCTTTTTCGTTTTGTCTTGTTTGTGGGATTTCGGCCTGAGGACTTCGTCATGCCGGCCTGTGAGCCGGTATCCACACGAGCACGCAAGTAAAGCGTAGATTTGACCTATGGACTCCGGATCAAGCCCGGAGCGACGAGTTGAGGTATCGCAAACTTGACCCACAAGTAGTAGTGCTACAATTTATATGAAAATCACGCACAGTAATGGCTCGTGGGTCGCAGTGACACCCTGATCAAGTCAGAGGGTAGACTCGGCGTCGAGCTTATTCCTGGCTTAACTGGGGGCCAGTCTTTCAAACACAGTTCGTCACCCTGGACTCCGATCCAGGGTCCATTGTTTTCCACTTGGGGTGGAATGACGAGTTCTGGATCCTGAAACAATACTCTGATCAAGTCAGAGCACATGGTTCAGGAAGGCGTTATTTTATACTCATGACGTCATCCTGAATTTATTTCAGGATCTGATTATATTGCATAGTTCTTTGTATCGACGTACAATACTTCGATCGGTAATCTTATTTTCATTTGCATTAACCAAAAAGACTTGCTGTAAGCAGGGGGGCTTTGACAACTCTGATCATTACTGTCCAAAGTTCTTTGAAATACTCACAAGAAGCTGAGGATTATACGTATTTTATGCTGAGCATCTCCAAGTACTTGTCATGCTGGCCCTACCAACTCGTCATACCGGCCCACGAGCCGGTATCCATGGTAATACTAATGTGGGTACAGATAACGGCATAGCCGCCCCCGACAAACGTTTGGCTGGACACAGGCCATATGCTATACTCATGCTTTATGTTTCTACACGATCAAGGAGATCTAAAAATAATGAAATTTTTCAATACCGCAGGCCCAATTAATCCAGACAAACATTATTTTGTACCTGATAGATTTAACGACACACAGGTGCGTCAACTCATTGACCAAGAAAAGTACTTTATCTTGCATGCACCGCGCCAAAGTGGTAAAACCACGGGTATGGTCCAATTTGTCAAAGAATTGAACCAGCAGGGCAAATACAAAGCGCTTTACGTCAACATTGAAGCCGCGCAGGCCGCGCGCAGTGACGTTGAACAAGCGATGTTTACCATCATGCGTGCTATTAAAAATGCTATCAGTCTCTATTTTGGCCAACAAGATGTTGGCTATCTCCACCTGGAAGAGAGAACAAAAACCTCTGATATGATCTCGGGTAATAATCTTGCAGACTTTTTACAATTTTGGTCAGCCAACTCAGACAAACCAATTGTGCTATTTATTGACGAAATCGACTCTCTGGTTGGCGATACACTCATTTCCGTGTTGCGTCAGCTGCGTGCTGGCTATGCAAGCAGACCAGACTTTTTCCCTCAGGCTGTGTGTTTGGTGGGTGTGCGTGATGTGCGCGACTACCGCATTTGGTCTGACAGTGCACAGGCAACGGTGCTGGGTGGTAGTGCATTTAACATCAAAGCAAAGAGTTTAACGCTTGAAAATTTTAGCCTAGCCCAAACGCGCTACTTGCTCTGCCAGCACACGCACGAAACGGGACAAAAATTTACTGATGATGCAATTGAGTATGTGCAATACCTGACGCAAGGTCAGCCATGGCTTGTTAACGCTTTGGCCTATCAAGCTTGCTTTGAAGATGTTACAGATCACACGCAAACAATTACCAAAGAGATTATTGATCGGTCAAAAGAGCAACTCATTAAACAGCGAGATACACATATTGACCAACTGGTTGATAAATTGCGCGAGCCTCGTGTGCGGGCAATCATGGATGCGTTGCTTGCAGGCCTTGGTGGTGAGCAAGACTTTCCGACCGATGATTTGCAATATGTCAGAGATTTAGGCCTTATCAGTCAGCGTGGTATCTCAATTGCCAACCCAATTTACCAAGAAATTGTTCCTCGCGAGCTTAGCTACACAAAACAAGAAGCACTGCTCTCTCAACCTATGTGGTACATTAATGATGATGGTTCGCTGAATATGGCAGCAATGCTTGAAGGTTTTACACAATTTTACCGTGAAAACTCACAAGTTTGGTTAGAACGTTTTGCCTACAAAGAAGCCGGCCCGCACATCCTGCTTTTGGCTTATTTACAGCGAGTGGTCAACGGTGGTGGCACTATTCACCGTGAATATGCCCTTGGCCGAGGACGGCTTGATATTTTAGTTTGCTGGAAGGCTCAACGCATTGTTATTGAGCTCAAGGTTGCGCGCAATCCAAATACGATTCCTGACGGCCTGGCACAAACAGCCGAGTACATGGACGCCAACAATGCAACCGAAGGACACTTGGTGGTTTTTGACCGCAGTGATGACAAAAGCTGGGATGACAAAATTTTTATGCGAACCGAACATCAGGGAAAATGGACCATCCACGTGTGGGGATTGTAGGCTCATTAATCAAGAAAACTTGCTGATAATCAGATTTTTTGCCTTGTGGTCGTGCTTAAGCTAGACTGACTAAATTGGTCTAAAAAATAAGTTGCACCTTGTTGGGGGCATGTATGAGCGCGTCATTATCATCCGTTCCGACACAGCTTTTTGTTGGCAGTGCGCAGCAGTGTGTGCAACAGAGCATGCAATTGCTTAAGCGCTCTTTTTGTACTCAGCAAAAAAAGCAGTCAACGTTTGCAAGGCTGAGCGGCTACTGCTCATGCGTGCAATGTCAGATGCTTGCAGCCAAGCAGCACCCTTTTGTTGTCTGGCTTTGCCCAGAGCGTGACTACCGTGTTGATGACCTTGACGTTATTTTTGCGCGCACAGCACTTATGCTTGAGCCGGGGCAACATTTCTTTTTTATTTTAGAGCAGGCGCAGCAGCTGACGCCGGCGACGGCAAACCGGCTGCTTAAGGTGCTTGAAGAGCCACCGCCGGGCTATTACTTTTTTCTGTACACGTCAAACGAGCAGGCAGTGTTGCCAACCATTCGCTCGCGTGCGTTAGTGATTAGGCTAGCGCCAGATGCTGTTGTCCTGCAGCATCCATTGCTTGATTTTTTTACCACACCGGCCAAGCGTGATGATGCATTTGGCTTTGAGGCTGTGTTACGTGAGCACAAATTTTCTCCCACGCAGGCAACCGAGTTTGCCCAACTGCTGTTTGAGCAGATGAGTGGTAAGTTGCGCCAGGCCTATGTGAACAAGCGGGCTTTGCATGAGGGTGAGGTTGCGTTTGCGCGGCAGGCGGTTGAATTTTTGCAGGAGGTGCTTAAACGTCCTCCGCAGCCTGGAGGGGCAGATATTTTTTTGAAGATGCTCTTTTTGACGTTTCCGCGGTAGGGATACACAAGTTCTGGGTCCCCGCCTGCGCGGGGACGACGAAGTGGTGGTAGTGGCGTATAGTTATTTTTTGTTGCACTTGAAGTAGGAAAATCATTTATCTCATGGGTGGGGTATAATGTCGTACAGTACATACATAATGACTAATAAGCCTAGAGGCGTTTTATATATAGGCGTTACGAGTAATCTTGCACAAAGAGTTTTACAACATAAACAGAAAAAGATAGATGGTTTTACACAACAATATAACATCTCTCAACTTGTGTGGGTTCAAACTAGTTACTCAATTCGAGAAGCTATTACGCTTGAGAAACGCTTAAAGAAGTGGAACAGACAGTGGAAAATAGAGTTGATAGAATCAAAGAATCCCAACTGGCATGATCTATCTCAGGTCTTGTTTAATATTGATTAAGAGTGAGATCACCGGTCGGCCCCCTGATCAAGTCAGAGGACAGGCTTGGGGATGACTCCAAAAAAAAATTAACGCATAAAAAAGTTTGTTGTAGTGGATTGAGTAGATGCGAAGGAGGCAAAGTTAGCGCCAGAATAGTTAGCTTTGGTAAGTTTGCGTGCAAAAAAAAGTTGTCATTCCCGACGCCGATCGGGAATCTGAAAAATTGAGAGTGAAAGAAATTATACAGAAATTGTGTGATACTTACATAAGTTTGACTATTATTCTGGGGCAGGCATGCAAAAAAAGAGATCCCCGATCGGCGTCGGGGATGACAAAGTTTTGAATTGTTAGTTTGTTAAACAATAGTTGCAAGACAACCTATTTGAATTGCGACAATATTAAATCCGAGAGAAAACTAAACTCATGCGGTGGGGTAATAATTTAGGCGAGCGCATACTCTCATATCTGACATCATTTTGCCAAGCACAGTTGGTGGTG
Source organism: Campylobacterota bacterium (assembly GCA_020633995.1). Taxonomy (NCBI): domain Bacteria; kingdom Pseudomonadati; phylum Campylobacterota; species Campylobacterota bacterium. Next base: position 470,452 of record JACKCO010000003.1, read on the forward strand.
CTGGTTATCTCTCTGCCAATTCTCATTTCATGGGGACTTGGCATTTCGGTTATGAGCATGTTTGGCAACCTATGCGGTGTGCCATTATTGACCCTTTTTTTGCTCCTCAGTTCATTATTATTTTTTTCTGAGTTGTTGGGGTTGCCCAATGGCTTTCTTGTCTCGTTGCTTGAAAAACATACTCAGCTGTGTGACTGGTTGATTTGTTCAGGAAAAAAAGAGTGGCTGTTTTTTTGTCCACAGCCGCCAAGCTTTGTGTTGCTTGCATTGCTTGTGTGTTCATGTATTACGCTATGTTGGCTGCATGGCAAGAGTATGCATATGCGTTTGCAAGTCATGCTAGCACTGGTGTGTACCATCTTGCTGTGTGCTTACAGTTACCAGGCTATCTTTATGCCAGTGCCGGTGCAGTACAGCCTTGATGAAAAATTGTTTTTGATAAAAGATGAGCGGGGTAAAACCTACCTTGTTGACGATGGTTTTTTTAACCGAAAAAAAAGCGCTGATAAAACGGTAGAGTTTGAGCTGAAACAATTTTTAGCAAAAAAGTTAGGCAGCGTGTGTATTGACTGTCTGTATGTGCTGCGTCCAACGATGAGCAGTTTTAAGGCAGCGCACGCGATAGCGCAGCGCTGCCAACTCAAAGCCGTGCAGGTTCCATTTTTTGATTACAAATTGAGTAAGGCAGGATGGGCGGCTTTTTTTACATTACGGCGCTATTGCTTTTCTCACAACATTGCTTGGAAGCGCCACCATCACCCGAATATTCCTCATTTTCATCGTGCATGACCAGGCGCTGTAAAAATTCTTGAAAGGTCAGACCTTGAAAAGCACAGTGGTACGTGTTGATGCAAACCGGTAAATCCAGATTGTGCTTTGTTGCAAGTTGATGAACTGACTGCACTGTGTTAATGCCCTCTGGTAACGTTGGAAAATGCTCACCGAGTTGATCAATAGTCAGGCCTTGCCCAACCAAGCGGCCAGCTTTTAAGTTTTTGCTTAATCCGCCTAGTGATGAAAGAATCATATCACCAAGTCCGGAGAGTCCGTAGACCGTTTCGTGTTGACCACCGTAGTGTTGAGCGATGATACCAATTTCATGTAGGCCACGGGTGAGTAAAAATGCTGTGGTATTATCTTTGTAACCAGCGGTTTGAGCAATGCCTGTCAGTAAGGCTAAAACATTTTTGATTGCACCGCCAACCTGTACCCCGATGGGGTCAGCGCTGAGGTATGGTTTGAAAAAATCATTTTTAAGTAACGCACAAATTTGAGCAAGCAAGGCTTGGTCCTGACTTGCAACAGTTGTTGCGGTAACGACATGTTGTGCAAGCTCGTCGGCAAAATTAGGCCCAGCAAGCACTGCAAACGGAATATTTTGTCCCAGCTCTTGTTGCAATATTTGGCTTGGCAGCGCGAGTGTCTCTTGCTCAATACCTTTGCTGAGCAGCACCCACCGGTGTTGTGGGGTATTATGCTCATTTGCTTGCTTGAGTACGCTGCGCAGACATTTAACGGGAACAGCTTCAAAAATCCATGAGCTGTGTGCAAATGCTTTAGACAAGTCGGTTGTTGCTTTTACTGTTTGGGAAAGTTTGAAGCCGGGGAAATATGTTGCGTTACATTGCTCCCGATTGACCTGGTCACACACAACGCTTTCATAACACCAGAGCAGCGGTTCATAGCCGTTATGAGCAAGTATACTTGCAATTGCTGTACCCCATGCTCCAGCTCCCAAAATGGTAATTTTTTTAGAACTCATGATGGCTCCTCGGTTTAGAGTCAGACGTTATGTGCCAAAATTTCTTTTTATGGTACCAAATTTTTCAAGACAATGTTCAAGAACTTCTTCATTTACATCCGGCCAGTAGCATGGCAAAAATGAAAACTCAGTGTATGCTGCCTGGTAGAGCAAGAAGTTACTGAGTCTGAGTACGTCACCCGTACGAATGATCAGGTCTGGATCAGGAATGCCTGCAGTCCAGAGCTCATTGCTAAAGCTTTCTTGAGTGATATCATCGACACTGATGACGCCGTCTTTTACTTGTTGTGCTAATTTTTTTGCTGCTTGAACGATCTCATGTTTTGCTCCGTAACAAAAGAGCATGTTAAATTGAAGCGTGTCTAGGTGCGCCGTTTTTTTTTCAAGATCCGCAAGCGTTTGCTTAAGGCTTTCAGGAAAATATGACTGGTCGCCAATGATGCGAACTCTAATACCGTCTTTGATCAACTGTGGTAACTTTTCCCGAGCAAAGTCTGCAAGAAGTTTGAACAAATAGTCTTTTTCGCTTTCACTTCGATTGAAATTTTCAAGCGAAAACGTATAAAGTGAAAGATACCTGATGTTATATTTTATACAGACATTGACAGCGGCCTGGATAGCCTCAGTGCCACGTTTGTGCCCCATGATGCTTTTGAGCTTATGTGCCTGAGCCCAGCGTCTGTTTCCGTCTGGAATAATTGCGATATGTTGCATAAGATGCCTTTCTTATGCCGTGGGTTATTTACGTTGCCGTGATTTTTTAGATCACCATCATACTAGCCAAATTTGTATAACTTGCAACTTATTATCGGCTGAAAAGTCGAGATAACCATTCATTTATAGATTTGTCGTTTGTCAAATGGGCAATATTTGATAGGATAAATAAGTAATAGTTGTCTTGGTGGGTTTGGATCTTTGTCAGGTGTTAGATTATGGTTTTGAGTTTGTCTCTTTTTCAATAAATTAAAAATTATTTTTATAAGTAGAAAAAGTTGCAAACTAAAAGATAGGTATACGCAAAAAGAATCGTCGTCCCCGGCTTGGTCTGTTACTGAGAAGTTGACTTTCAAAAAAAAAAGTTGTCATTCCCGACGCCGATCGGGAATCTGAAAAAATTGAAAGAAAAGAAGTTGCGTAGAAATAATTAGGTTTTGACATACGTGTAGCTGTTTTTTTGATTAGGATATTGTTGAAATGAGATCCCCGATCGGCGTCGGGGATGACATCAAAAAAAATCAATATCATTTAAAAAAGAGCGTTTTAAAAGCAGAATAAAGCTCCGATCGGAGTCGGGGGCGACGAGTGTAGAGCCTGTGTTACACGAAAATAGTGCAGTAGCGTCAGAGTGAGATAAAAAGTTGGGGTTTTAAAACAGAGGGGAAGCCATGAAAAAAATAATGACAGTTTTTTTTGTTGTCTTCATGTGGGTAACCGGTAATGCAAAAGCTAACATCACTGTTGCTCATCAGCCACAGCTTGTAGATTATGTTGTTAATGCAGATTTGTCCTTTAGTCCATGTCACAAAAAAACATATGACTTGTACGTTGGTCAAATTGATCGTCTAGAAAAATTAGTTGATAAAAAAACTGGGGTGCTTGAGTTGTCTGGCAATGGTCAAGCTGCTAATGTTGGGCCAGCGTTAACTGCGCTGCTGCAAACAAAGGTTAAAACACTAGCAAGTAGGCTAGGCCTTAACGGAGACCAAGTAAAAATATTTTTGGCAAAAACAAGTACTAAGCCGGCTGGATCGTATAATGCCGGGGCACAGACCATGGTACAAAAAATGGTGACCGAGCGTGTTACGTTTGATGGCAAAACAGGTAAAGAGGTAGCCAGAGAGGTTGTTGATAGGCAAACAAGCTACATCCCTATGTTGGTGCTTAATGCTGAAACATTGCGGTTGCTCTGTTGGCATGAGGCTACGCCCAATTATGCTCAGTGTGAGGGGCTGCTTGATGGGGTGCTTGCCCACGAGCTTGGCCACGTGTACCATCGCCATCGTTGCAGCAGTCCAGAAGTTGAACTTGAAGCAGACGCTGCAGCGCTTAAGGCACTGAAAAATCCTAATAATTTGATTAGATGCATTGATTTGTTGTATTGTTCAGGAAATCTGTTCTCTGCGTTGAGCAAAAATCATAAGGTGCTTGGTATCGGGCAAGACAAGCTGCATGAGCTGATAACAGTTGTTGCCAGCAGTATCGGGCAAACTGAGCGAAGCTTTGGCAAGTTGGGCCTCGAGTCAAGTCATGCAAAATTTTCATATCAAGTGAGTCATGCCGTTGATTGTGCCGCACGACGTTGCAAGCAACGGCACCTAGCATCTGATTTTAAAAAAGTAGCATCGCTTGTTTTTGATGAGTTGTCGTTTTGTGCTGACCAGCCGTTTAGCTTTGAACAAACTGAAATGGATGAATATTTTAAGTCTTACGACCAAGCTCTTGCCTATCATCAGCAACTTTCACATCCTGATCCGCTTACACGTCGAGTTTATTTTGAGCAATGTGCGAACAGGTAATAGCGTTAGCAGAGATTAAGTTCGCTATCACCGTTAATCAATTCTTCAAGTTCAATGCTATCGTAAATGCTTTGAATTCTTGAGTGATCTCGCTTTACAATTTCCTCAACGGTATTTTGTTGTACTTGAGACCGAAGTGTTGCTTCGTCAATGCTTGTCAATTCGGAGCTGAGTATTTTATAAAATTTCAGCATAAGTTTTGTGTTTGATGTTTTCTGTTTTTCAAGTACGTGAAAAATGTGATAGGCCATAACTTTCTTTTGTTTCTCTTTTTCTGTAGTGGTGTCAGATGATGTGTCTATTTTCTTTTGTACCTGCATCCATAAGATCTGAAAATCTTGCATATGTCCTAGTGATATTGCTTGAGCGAATGGATGTATAAAATCACTAAGATTAATAATTTTTTCTGCTAAGAAAGATTTAATGCTTGGGGAGGCGTTGTACAAAATGGCATGGGAGAGTAACTCGCCAACATGACTTGGATCACATATGTTAAACATTACTTCAACAAGCCCATGGTTACTATGTTCAACGGCTAGCTCAAGCCATTGGTACGGCGCTGCCTGATCTTGTTGTTCTAGCCACTCAATTGCAATTTGGGCTTCTTTGTTGTGTTTACCAGAGCATAGTGGTCTGTAAACTCCAGATTGTTGTTTTGTATTAATAATGTAGTTGAGAGCTCCTTGGCCAATGAGTGCTTGAAATAACTCAGTGTCAGATGATTGCAGTGCCAGGATCAGGAGTTGTTGAGCATCGTATTGATTTTCTGCCTTTACCCCGTGCTCTATGAGCAATTTTCGCACAGTACGATCTTGTGTGAGTAGGAGGGGGTTTTTTTCACCTTCAACACTGGCAGGGGCCTCCCGTTCAAGTAAAAACTTAATGATGTCAAATGTTTGTGGTTTTCTTGCTTTGTTATGTTCAACAAGCGCATCACTGAGCAAAGACCAGGGTTTTACGTTTTCATTGAGGACTGCTTTTATGGTATCTTGCCCCAGGTGGTCAAGAGCATGGGTGATTTCTGAAAGTGCCTGGCAGTTTCTTTGTTTAATCATATGTTTAACTGCGTATGCCTGCTCGTGGGTGTTTTGGTTGTTCGGGTCAAAATATTCTTTGTAGTGCTCAGTAAATTGCCCGACTATGATAATGTAACAGACTGCTAGTAGACCAAATTCAATAATTGCTCCACCCGTGAGATAGTGTGTTTGTTGGTCTCGTGTTTCATAGACTTGGCCGATAAAGCGTGTGGACAATTCAGCAAGGAGTGCGAGTGTGTTAATGCTTCTATTGGTTCGGTCGTAATGGTAGTCTGATGCAATGGTGTCATACGCGTGTATGCTTGAAAAGATTCCCTCAAGGCATGGTAGCAGGTATGCATAGGTGTCATTTGGTTCAAATATGATAGGTTCGATCTCAAGCTCTTCGTCCAGTTGTTCATCTGTGCTTGTTGCTATAGCCTGGTTGTTTGTAGCTTCTGCTTTTTCATCTGCTGGAAAAAGTTGAACAACGTGGTAAGCAAGATGTGCTAAATCATCAATTATTTTAAGTGCGGTGACTGATTTGTCAGCATAGTCATACTCCTGCTTGTGATCATAAAATTCAAGTAAATCAGATGCAAGCCGTGTGCCGTAGGCTGCACAAAATGCAAGCGTTGAATTATCACCATTTTTATCGGTGTTGTGTGCCCACATAGTCATTGGTATTTTTGCTAGGGCAAGACTGGCGCGCAAGAGTTTGCGATTTTTTTGTTCAGCGTTGAATGATGGAATGCCTGCACGCAGCGATGTGGTACATGACAGAATCATAAGAAACGCCAAAATGGCGAATGGCTTTTTTTGCATGGTTATACTGTAAGTTTTGTTGCTTAGATTGAGAATGATTTCGCATTCTACCAAGATCTTTTGAAAAAGAAAAACAATGTGTTTGAGCGGTGGTTGAGGATTATTTCTTGTTTATGTAATTGACTACCAGCATTGTTGCTAGTCCGAGGATAAAGCTGATCAGCATCGCAGGAATGCCGGTGCCCAGCAGTGGCCAAAAGATGCATGTAGTCCCACACACGCCAAGACCTGCAATTGCTGCTGCTCTGCTGGCCATAGTTGTGTTAAGACTAACCAAAACCAGTGGGCCAAATGATCCACCAAGTCCACCCCAGGTATATTCAATCAGATTGTAAATACTAGCATGTTGTTTGTAGTAGGCTACAATAAAACCAATAACACACATGAGCATGATGCTTGTGCCTGCAACAGTACCGGATAGTTTTTCAGCTTTTTGCTCAGATATGATACCGTATCTTGGCAGTGTTTTTTCAAAAAAATCTTCACTAACAATCGAGCTACTAACAAACACGTGTGAGCCAATGATGTTAATAACGGAGATTAACATGGCGCAGAGTGCAAGGCCGGCAAAAAAGGTTGGCAGCAACTGCTTGATCATGGTGATGAAAAGAAGGTCATTGTCTACAAGGCCTTGTGGGAAGAATGCAATGGCAATCAGGCCTATACTGACGGCCGCTGACAAAATGAGAGCCTGCCAGGTCATGCCAATGACTTTTGCTTTGCCCATGTTGGCAACATCATCAATCCCGAGAAATTTTATAATGATGTGGGGTTGGCCAAAATAACCAAGGCCCCAGCGGCTCATGTCAAAAATCAGTTCTTTAAATTGAGTTAGCGAGTTGATGGAAAAAATGGTCAGAGGAATATTTTTAGCTTGTGTGGCGCTCAAAATTGGTGCTATGCCGCCAATATTATAGAGCGCAAGGGCTGGTATGAACATCAGAACGCAGAATAAAAACCCTCCTCCTAACGCATCGATGAGTGTTACAGAAGCAAAGCCACCGCGCAAGATGTAAGCGATCAGAAAAATGCCAAAAATAACCCCGACTATGTAAGGGATATTAAAAGCGGCTGTAAATAGGTGTCCCAATATTGACAGGCCAACGCCGATATAGGTTGCGTAAAAGATAAAGCTGAATAGGGCAGTCATACAGCGCAAAATACCAGAGTCGTCATTGTAGCGATGGGCAAAAAAGCCGGCTAGGGTCGCGCATTGGTATTTTTGGGCGGCATCACAAATTTGGGGAGCTACAAACTTCCAAGTCAAAAACATGAAAAAGCTAATACCAATAGCTGACCACGCTTCGGGCATACCTTGAGCGTACACGGCCGCTGGAAACCCCATAAACAGCCAGCCACCCATATCGCTTGCGTGTGCTGCCAGTGCTGTGATAAGACATCCGTTAGTATGATTTTGAGGGGCATTTCCGTTTTTTTTGCTTCTATTTTGGCCAATTTTTGTCAAAAGTATGACTAGGGCGATATATGCGATAAACGCCGCTGCCATGACGATATTCATAAGCACTCTCCCTACGCATGTCCAAGGCTTAGTTTTACTGGCTCATAGTAGCTCAATAGGTCCTGAGCAAGGAAGTAATTGAGTTTTGAGGGGGTAAGTTGCCTATCTATAGGGCGTTTCTGGGGTATAGCGGCAGGCATAATTGCCCATTTGCAATTATTTAAATTTCAAATATAATAAAAATGTATGGTAGGTTTTATTAAAAAATGGAGGTTTATGATGAAAAAGTCATTACGTTTATTCTTATTATTTTTTCTTTTGACCGGTATTTCAAGTGTTTGTGCCTGCGAACAGCATGACAATGACCCAGAAATTAGTCTTGAAGAGTTGAAGCAGCAGGATAAGAAGAGAAAGCTTCCGCAAGATATTGGGCCTGAAACTCGCCTTGAGTTGTATTTGACCATGATTACCCAGATTGCCTGCGATAACGGTTTTATTGCAAAAGACTTTAACGAAGGTGATAAATATTCAAGGGAATACATTGAGCGTTTTCCTGAAAGCAAGCGGTATTTGGTTGAAAGTATTTTGCTTATCCTTGACGCCTGTGATCGTAGCACGAGTAAGGCTTGCCAAGGGTTTGAGTATTCAACAGAACATGTAAAAGAAGAGCAAACAGCCCTTAATGGCTTGAAAGCACTCATTTGTAATGAACCCAAAGGTATTGTTACTATCTCTGAAAAATGTAAAGCAAGAATGAAAACAATTGCCGAGTATATTGACGAGAAAGATTTGCTTAACTTGATGCGTACTAGAAAAGGATACGAAGTTGCAGATAAAAGCGAGGCATGTCTTGATTTCTTATATGAAATAGCTAAAAACTTTAATGATAAAGCTTTATTAGATCTTGTTGTTAACGATACAGTTGCACAGAGAAAACGTAACAAAAAGAGCTTAGGTTTTGTTTCTATTGATGAGCTTAAACGACGAGCACAGCAAGCTCGCAACAATGGTAATACTGTGGTTGCACAAAAATATGAAGAGCTTTTGGCAGATCGTTTGAAAGCGTGTTCTAAAGGCATTGCTAAATAGGGGGAATCATGAAAAAGTTATTAACTATTGCTTTGGCTCTTGTTTTTGTAGGAACAGGGCATTACCTATTTTCAGCAGAAATGAAAGCGGACTGTTATCTGCAGGCAGATCAACACAGCGATGAATTTCAAGAGGTTATTAACCAATTGGAGTCCTATTTTAAGTCTTCTGTCTCACCCGAATATAAAAGAAAATTTACAGATTTTATTGAACAAAGAGCTCGGTTACTGGATGTCTTTTACCTTTATCAAGTTGTAGCAGAATATTCATCGCAAGATAAACTTTTTGATCCTATTTTTTTTCAGTTTGTTGAGGCAGAAAAGCAACGCTATCAAGAGCTCCCTGGGGAATTGAGAGCTGCGCTTGATCAGCTTGATTGCATACTGGCACAGGGCGATGATTTTGGCTATGCCGATTTTTTAACTATTCCTGAAGGAATGAAGCAGCTGGGCGAAAAATATAATGCCTACTTACAATCATTAAAGGGCCTTTTTTCAAAAATTAAGGATGGGAATAAAGCAGCTATTCAAAGTCTTAAGAGTTTAAATAAAGATGTGGATAATTTTTTTGATGACGATGTTAAGTTGCTTGATGTTTCCCTGGCTGACAGTTTTGAAAGTGATAGTAGTCTTCTGTTTCAGGTAATGGAAAATGATTGTGTACAGTTTTTTACCGCAAGCGATTATGATGCTGTCAAGCAAGCACACCAAGATTTTAAAACGTGCTTGGACGAACAAAAAGAGTGTTGGAAAGAATTGCTTGAGCAAGACTCTGGTAAAAGAAACTTTCTGGACGGATTTTATCAAAACTGTCAAAAACTTTCACTCGTGTATCAACAGCTTTATTCATGCCTGACAGGGAGCGATAAGCAAATATTTGTTAGCAGCCGTTTATTTGAAAAGATAACGAAAGAAGAATATAACAAATACAGTGATATTCAAAGTTCGTTTGAAAGAAAGCGTGGTGGAGCAACGTCTGAAGAAATATTCATTAAAAATTTTAAAGAACGTGATTGTAAGAAGATTGCCTCAGAGCGAGTGAAGTGCTTTTTTACGAATGTTTTTGTTTTGTATGACGACGTTTTATGTAAAGTCCCTTTTAGGACACTTGAGCGGAGCCGTATTCTCCTTCAGTACCTGAGATTTATTGATGATTGCTTGAAAGAGAGACATCACGAGATTATCGCTCCGACAAATGTTGCTAGTGAATTTGATTATTTAGACACTGAGACGTTGTCGTTGCTTGCAGGGGGGAAAAAAAAGAACCTCAAAGCGAAAAAATCGCAGCAAGGCAGACGAAGTCCATCTCGTACCGCAAAAGAGAATGTTCCTCCTGCAAAGCTTGATCAAGGGAATCTTGCGCAAAACCCTGAGGTAGTAAAAAGTGAAAAATCACGCAGGGTTTTTAAATTAGTTCATGATCTTAAATTAGCATGGAGTGAGACATCACTCTTGTGTGATGGGGTTGGTTACAAGCTTATAAGACAATCGTGGGGTGGAGATAGTAATCAGGGAATGCTTGTTGTTTTGTATCCCGGTCAAAAGCAGAATGATCTTGACTATGCGCGTGCAAGAAGTATGATTGCTTCCGCTCATGATCTTGAGCGGAAAGCACGTGTACAAAAGCAAGATGCCGTTGATAAGTTTCATTCGTTTAATGCACAGGTAGATAACTATTTAGGATATGGCGTACTTGTTAGACATGGGCAACAAACAGACCATGCAATTGCTAAGTCGCTTACGTTAAAGGCTGGACAGTGTGCTGTTATTATTGATGGCAAACTTGTTCTGAATAAGTATGCGTACCATGGACAGGCTATCACCCCCAACAGCAATATTGGTATCAAGGGGGCGTTTGTTTATATTTTTGATGAAAATAAACAAACATGTGTTCACCGTTTTTTTCATAAGCTTCAGTTACAGTAGGCAATGATGGAGGTTACGATGAAAAAATTTTTACTTAGTTTGGCATTGATTTTTAGCGTTGGCTCTATTTTTCCGGCTGAAAGTACGCATAAGCAAAATGATCAGACGGTGACACAAGATGACCAGCAAGGGCAAGTGAGCCTTCTTGAGAATAGTGAATTGCTCAACGAACAAGACTTGCTTGCGCAAGAAACGGAATCTGATACTACTTGCACAGTAATTACAGATCAAGATTTTAATAATTTGAGCATGCTAACGCGTAAGCTAGCCCAAACAATTAAAGCATCTGGAAAAACAAAAGAATGTCTTTATTTACTTAAATACAGAGAATTTTTTCTGGAAATGTTGATCATAGAGTTAATTGCTATGTTGGGCAACGATGACTTTTATGAATACGACCTTGTTTTGCGAGATTTGTTAGAAAAACAGGAATATTACTTTTCTCGGTTACCCCAAAATGTACGCTCCCTCTTTACACAGATTGATGAAAGGATAGCCGGCCTTGGGCACCTTGGGTTTCATGATATTTTGCAATTTATAAATCAACGAGAATTATTGGCAACGCTTTACAAAAAATTTGATGATGAGATGAGGGGGTTGTGTGACTATTTAAGTGAAAAAAAACATCTTTTGGATGGTGAGAATGCCGATTGTTGGAAAGCGTTTGTTTCTTTAAAAGATCATGATGCCGATCTTCTTCTTAATCAAAATTTAAAAAAAAGCTTAGGGTATTACCATTGGTTTAGCAATGGTGTGTGTGAGAAATTTAGTAGAGAAGAAAAGATGCTACGTTCTATTCTTGCACACTGTCAAAAAAAAGTTGGCAAAGATAAAGAGCTTAGACGGCAAGTGACACTTGCGAGTAATAAGTTCAACCGATATTGCAGAAGTTTTAATTGTTTTAGAGAAGAATTAAAAAAACAGCAATACATGTGGCAAAAACTTGATATACAGTATTTTCGAAATGAACAGTTTGCAGCAACAAAACTGCTCAAAAGTGTGTATTTGCTTTCCTACAATGAGCTGTGGGACCAGTCTTATGCTGGTGACATACTGTCACCAATTATATTTCCAAATCTATGGCACTTTCCTGAGATAGTTGGTAGCGATTTTGCTGCAAAGAGTTTTTGTGAGCTTACTCAAGAATTAGATTCGGTTTTTTTCAAAGCGTATGATGCTGAGCAAGGACGCATTAAAATTCGCGTAAATGAAGCTCGAGCAATCTTAAAAGGGGTTGCTTGCTTACATCCAAATGCTGAAGAAGTTGAAAAAAATTTACTAAATTATTCGTTGCATGAATTGATTGAAAAGATACGGGTTGTTTTGGATGGTTTGAAGCAAAAGGCAGATAAATCTGTTGAAGCATGTAAAAAAGGTTTAATTGGTTCAGGCGCTGCGTTTGCGGGGTTACTCAAATCTTATAGTTTGTTGAATCAACAGTTTATTACAAAAGTAGAGCAAGGTAGCCAGCAGGCTCTAAGTGATTTTAGTGATTATGTTGAAAAACTTGTTATGTGTGCCCAAAATGGTGAGTTACCGCCTCAAACAAAAGTTTTCTTTGTTGGCTTAACTTGGTTTGCTCAGGAGCTTGAAAAAAGTGATAGCAGCTGTGGGCATACATGTGCTCAAAGTCGTTTGAGAAGTTTAATGTTTTATGCAAAATTTTATCAGCAATGTTTGAATGTTGCATTACAAGATTATGTTCCACCTAGCGTTAGCCAAAATTCACAGGTGCAACAACAAGAGAAACAAGACGTAGTTAAAAGAGAAAAAACAGGAAAAAAGGCAGAGGAAGAGAAGCAATCTACTGTTTGTAAGGAAGTTGAGCAGAGTCTGCTCAGAGAGATTTTTAACAATATTGGCCAGTCTCATATTCTTGATGGACACAATGATCCATGCTATAAACTTATCAGGCAGTCGTGGGCTGGGTGTGGTAATCAGGGGATGCTTGTTGCGTTGTATACAAATGAGAAAGAAAACGGTTTTAATGAGCTTGGGAATGCAAAAAAAATGATTATTTCAGCCGGTGATCTTGAGCGAACTAGCCGTGTTAAAGGAGATGGGGCTATTGATCGTTTCCATAGGTTTAGTCCATTAGTAGATAATTATCTAGAGTATGGTCTGCTTGTCAGACATGGGCAACAAACAGACCATGCAATTGCTAAGTCGCTTACGTTAAAGGCTGGACAGTGTGCTGTTATTATTGACGGTAAACTTGTTCTGAATAAGTATGCGTACCATGGACAGGCTATCACCCCCAACAGCAATGTTGGTATCAAGGGGGCGTTTGTTTATATTTTTGATGAAAATAAACAAACATGCGTTCACCGTTTTTTTCATAAAGCATAAAAAATCTTTTTAATACTACCTATCGTTAGGGGCAGCAGGCAAACTGTTGCCCTTTTTATTTTGTGTGAGCCATACTCAACAAAGTGGGGTCTTTCTTTAATCTTATGATGTAGTAAATCTTATGGTTAAGCGTGTTGGGTGGGTACTACTTTTCGTTAGTTCTTTTGCTAGGGCAGATACTACGTTGCTACTGCAGCGAGTATGTGCATTATTGCAGTTGCCTGCAAATATGTATATGAGTCACAAAGCTGAAGAGTGTCATCACTCCAAAGAGTCTGAGAGCGCTTTGTTAGCCGCAGCGGCAATGAATATGTGTCATGATGGATTAGGGCTTGGCCGTATGTTGGATGACGAATCTTGCTTTGATCGAATGCATCTGGGTATGCAAGCTGCCTTGCTCGTCAATGACCTTGTCGATATTTTTGATTCAGCGTTATGTTTGTGTCAGAAATTGTTGAGTAATGAAGATGTTGAGCAAGAAGATACTTCTGATTTTGAATTGGTTGTAAACAATCAATTTTTGAGAAAGGTTATTAATCCACTTTTAGTGTTGGGTGCTACAACCGCAAAGACTTTCTACTCTGGTGCAGATCAAAGTAAAATGTATTTTTGCCTACATTCTCTTGAGTTTTTAACACGTATGCTTTGTAAGTTGGCGCAGCAAAGAAAGTCTACTGCTGGGCATGCAGCTTATGCTATCCAGAGCGTGGTTGCGTTGCTTATTTTAATCAAAGATTGTTTGGCTCCTTGTCGTGAGTGTAGCAATGCAGATGATCATGATGAGGACGATGATGATAATCTTATAGCGCGTGTTATTGTCAATCCAAACATTAATCCATGTAAAAAACCAAGTTGCTTAAAAAGCACGCAGCAGAGGTTTCATAGTAATGAAGATGATGATGAGGAACAAACTCTTGTTCCTTCCAAAGTACGCTTTTGTGACTGTACATCAGATTTAGCATGTTGTAATCGTGTTGATGAACAAGGCAAAACAGACCTCATACGGGCTGTACAGCAAAATAATGAAGCCGAAGTCAGGCGGCTACTTTCGTGGGAGAAGATTGACTTAAACATACAAGACAAAAGTGGACAGAGTGCGTTGAGTTATGCTGTCGAGTATGGAGAGTTTGAAATTGTTCAGTTGCTTTTGGGGGCTGGGGCGACTATTACCGATGATATGGTTGCCGCGGCTAGCAAGAAATTTGAACTTTTTTCGGGTCGTTTTAATAGAATTTCTGCAATGAAATCGAGAGGGGCTCGTGAGCATGATAGAGACATATATATTGAAGAATGTTTAGCAAGGTATCCAGAGACGTTGAGTATGAAGAAGAAAGAATCGAATGAAAAACTTGAATGGATGAAGAATCGCGCAAGAAAGATTTTTTCTCGAGTTAAGAATGTGAAGAAAGCCCAGTCCCTTTCGCGTGAGGGAAAGGCTGCCAAATTGTGTCAGTTGGTTGCCAAGTTGACCTCTGTCAATGCTCGGTTGGTTGTTGTAGGGAGTTTAAAAAATAAGCGGTTTGTTCGAGCTATTTTGCTTAATGATGATACATATATCGGTGCAACGGTATCAAAACTGCAGAATTTAGAGGTTGCAATTGTAAAGATTAACAATTTTTTTGAGCTTGAGTTGTGCAAAGATGAGAAGGCCAAGCTTTTGGGTGAAGTGCAGGACTGCATTAAAAAGGCCTTTGCCTCACTTGGCCGCAGGCACGAGAATGATGATCTTGTTGGGTTGTTACAAAATGAAGAAGGTGTTGAAAAAATATGCCAAGTATTGCAAGTGTATAATCGTTTATTTATCCAGCATCTAAAGTATTTACATAGGTGGGAATTTAACGAAAACGTTAAAATTGAGACCAAAGAGTTGAAGGTAATGAATCTTGCGGGGATTATGTACACTTGTAGTAAAGAGCATTTTGAAAAAGAGGGTAGTAAGGTTAGAGATTTGCTGAAATCAAACGACCAACAATTGGAGACGCTTGGCTTTTTAAAGGAGAATGCTGAAAAAGCAGAAAAAATAACGAAATGGTTCAAGGAATACTTGAGTAGTGAAGATCACAATAGAGCGATGGATATTTTAAAGAAATCGTAAATTCTTATCTCTTTTGCTCAGACTTTCTGATTATCAGATCTGCAGTGTTGTCGCTTTTAAATTTGTTTGTGATACTCAGAAGGTGTGCAAGTCTATTTAATTTTTTATATTTGTTAGTTACATGGCCAAATATTTTTTCGTTTTCCTGTTTCTTGCAATGCCGTTGCAAGCGTCCGACTTCATGTTGTCTGTACAGCAGGCGTGCGCGTTGTTTCAAGTGCCGACCAATATTTATGCAGCGCATAAACTTGAAGATGATCCTTATTCAGATAGTTGTGATGTTGCTTGTTTGGTTGCTGCGCTGGCTAATGCTACTTACGATGGTGTTAGTCTACATACACTGTGTAAAGGTCATGGGCAAGATCAGATTGCTCATGTGCTTGCGCAGTTAGGTTTGTTGTTAGGAGATTGTATTGAGGGGACGTACTCTGGATTTTGTTTGTTGCAAAGGGCATTTGGCGATGAGTGTGATTTATCACGTGAGTTTTGTCAGCATGATTGTGTGGTCGCAAATCAGGTAATAAAAAAGACTGTGCTCCCTGTTGTAAGCACACTGTTGGCACTAATAAAAACACGCTACATTGGGCATGCCAAATATTGTAAGACTTTAAATGTACTTCATTCGCTAGAAATGCTTACACGTGTTTGTCACAACCTTGTACAACAGAAAAAAGAACGTCCAGGATTATATGCATATGCGTGTGCTTGTGCAGGCATACTTGTATTGCTTGCCAGCGATGTGTTTACCGATCAAACCAACGTGTTACCTCCATCGCTTCCGGGTAGTGAAGACGATGAATACAAGGATGATTTTAATCCAGTTATCTTAGTTGATACAAACAAGAATCCCTGCTTACGTGCAAGTTGCTTGAAAAAAAATCCACAGGTATTTCATGTATGTGAAGCAGTAGATGAGTCGCAAGAGTTTGTACCGTCTAAAGTGCGCTTCGGTGGCTATCAAGGAGAGACGTTTGCCTGCAACAAAACCGATGATAATGGAAAAACTGCATTGCTCATGGCTGTTGAGCAAAATGACATTGCACAATGTCGACGATTGTGTTCGTATGAAGGTATAGATTTTGCCGATGAGTTGCAAAGCGCTGTTTACAGTGGGCGATCTGAAATGGTCAGTTTGTTCCTGGCAAGGGAAGCGCATATTGACGAAGATCTGGTTAATAATGCCCATGAAATCTATAGTATTTTAGATGGGCAAGATTGCATGGAAGGCGATGAGGATGAAACACGAGAAGAGGTTAATGCTCGTTTTCGTCGAGAATATGTAGAAGCATGTATGCTCAATCATAGAGAAGAAAAAGATCTCAAGAGTCAAAACTTTGACCAACAACTGGCATGGGCACGTGAGAGAGCTCTGCAAGTTTATACACAACTAGATAATGCTTTTAAAGCGCAAGAAGCGTGGAATGCATTTATCAAGGATGAAAAAAGTGCAGGCAGGTTATGCAAAATTTTTGCTCAACAAAGCTCGCGTTCTGACATGTGTCTCATGGCAGATAATCTTGGTGTAACGTTTTTTATACGAGACATTTTACTTGGTAATGATGAACGTATTGCAGGTAATCTGGCAAAGGCACTAAACGCGAAGCATTATACCATTACCATCCAAGAGGGTGATACGTCCATTTTGGCATCAAATTTTTCATCACTCATGTTTATTGCTACAAAATCGCAGCTTCAAGCGGTATGTAAAAATCAAGACGCTGCCTCGGAGCGTACTGCCCAAGAAATGCAAGCGATCGAGTTTTATCGCGAGCGTTATGACAAGGCTGAAAAGATTATGAAACTATTCACCGAGTTTAATCACCGTGCAAAGCGAGCTAAGAAGGGTATCATAGAAAAAGAATCTTAGTGCTACTCAACAGTAACTGATTTTGCCAGGTTGCGCGGTTTGTCAATTGGGCAACCTAAAACGCACGTGATGTGATAAACAAAAAACTGCATCAAACCGGTCATAGCAAGTGGCGCAAGCAGCGGGTTGACACGTGGTATGACAAAAGCCGTGTCGGCTGCTTTAATTAGTTCGTCTTGCCCTTCAAATGCAAACACAACCAAGTGACCATGACGTGCCTTAACTTCGTGTGCGTTAGACACAAGCTTCTGGTAAATCAAATCATCGAGTACTGAGAAAATAAAAATTGGCGTTTTTTCATCAATGAGCGCGATAGGCCCATGTTTGAGCTCGCCAGCCGGATAGGGTTGTGCAAAAACATATGAAATTTCTTTGAGCTTGAGCGCAGCTTCCATGGCAAATGGATAACTAATGTGTCTGCCCAAAAAGATGAAGCGATCATACTTTGCATATTGACTTGCCAATGTTTGCGTAATCTCAAGCTTATAGTTTTCAATCGAAGCTTCCAATATTTCAGCAGCAATGAACAGGTCACCCTCAGCGTCGTGCATCTGCTTTTCATCAATGATGCCACGTTCAAGAGCTATGCGGTTGGCAAGCCAAAAGAGTGTTGCAAGTTGTGTTGAAAATGCTTTTGTTGAGGCAACTGAAATTTCAGGCCCCGCCTGCATAGGCAAAAAGCCTTGTGCTTCACGAACCATTGAACTTGAGGCGACATTGGTTAAAGCTATAGAGTGTTGGTCGTAACCACTGATAAGTTTGAGCGCTTCAAGAGTGTCTGCCGTTTCACCTGATTGTGAAATCATGATGTACGTGCTGTTGGTGTCCTTAAAAAATGGCATATAGCGAAATTCAGATGCTAGATGGACACGTGTTGGAATTTTGCAGATATATTCGAAGAAAAATTGAGCGATACGTGCAGCGTGCCATGATGTACCAGCGCCAATCATGTTAATGGATTTTAGGCGACCCACCTCGTTGGGGTTGAGCGTAAGCTGACGCCAAATAGCATCAGTATAATTTGGTTCATATGGTTTTGTCAGATCGTCTTTGTTGGCTGTTTTATTTGTACTGCCAATCAAGTTGTAAAATGAAATGGTACGGGTGATCGCATGCTTTTGCTCGTAAATTTCTTTGAGCATGTAGTGATCAAAGCCTTGCTTATCAATTTTTTGTGATAATGAGTTTATTTTGTGTTCTATGACCTGTAGAGCCTTACCATCAAAACCGTACAGCTCAATATTGTTTTTACTCAGCAGGGCAAAGCTGTCGTCGGGAAGAAAAACGACTTTGTTCGTTTTGTCAGAAAATGCTAGGTAATCGGAGGCAGCAAACATTTCGTTTTCGCCAATGCCGACAACAAGCGGTGAACGGCGACGCATAATCAAAAGCTTCTCGGGATATTTCTCTAGCAGAAAAACAAATGCGTAAGCGCCATGAAGCTCTTGTGAAAATTCCATGACAGCCGTTTTTAGGTCATTATGTTTTTTTAGATGATTACCGAGCAAATGTGCGGCAACTTCAGTGTCGGTTGTTGAGTGTAGATCATGGCCTTGTTCGATTAGCGCTTTTCTAATTTTTTCGTGACCTTCAATGATGCCGTTGTGCACCACGGCGATATTCTTTTGACAGTTAAAATGAGGATGTGTGTTTTCTTCATTTACGACACCGTGTGTTGCCCATCGCGTATGGCCAATGCCGATGTGGCCGTTAATCGTAGCTGTTTGCTCAAGTCGTTGAACGGGAGAGGTGGTTGTCGTGGTTCCAGCATATTTGTGGTACGAAATATGCTTATGTTTTTCGTCAATGCAGGCAAGTCCCGCCGAATCATAACCACGATATTCCAGTCTTGATAGACCGTGTATGATGGTTTGTTTACAAGGCTTTGTACCGACATATGCAATTATTCCACACATGAGCATCTTCTGGTATTTAAATACAAAAAAACAATAACACTTCAATGAAAAAAACAAAAGCCGCTAAGCGGCTCTTGTTGTGTAATGCATAAAAAATTGTAAAGCGGAAAAAAACGTTTAACGTTTTACGAATTGGAACTTTCTACGAGCTCCACGCTGACCGTATTTTTTACGTTCTTTAACGCGAGAATCTACGGTTAGGAAGTTATTTTTTTTCAAGGTTTGTTTTAACGACTCGTTCGCAGCAAGAAGTGCGCGTGCGATGCCGAGTTTGACTGCATTTGATTGGCTAACAAGTCCACCACCGGTGACTGTTATTTTTGCATCGTAGGAGCCTTCAAGTCCACAAACTCTGAGCGGCATAACGGCAGCTCTTTTGGTTAGGTCAGTATCAAAGTAGCTTTGATAATCTCTTCCATTAACACTAACAGAACCCTTGCCTGACTTGAGCCATACACGAGCGACGGATGATTTTCTGCGACCTACGCCATGAATATTAAACGTTATATTTTGTTTCATAAATTTACAAACCTGTAATTTTTTTTGTTACAATGTATCCTGCATTACCCGAATATCGTATTCCATCTTAATAGCGATATCAAAAAATGTCAAAACCCTGGCCAAATAAAGGCTTTTTTTATTGGTTTTTGTGCGATATCACTGGAGCCGGTGACCGGAGTTGAACCGACGACCTACTGATTACGAATCAGTTGCTCTACCACTGAGCTACACCGGCATGTTGCATTTTATGCGTGTTTTGCAAGCATATCACGAAAAATGCTCCAGATAAAGCCTTTACTGTTCAAATGCTTCCTGGCAAACAATGCATCGTGCAGCGTACAAAAAGTGCTCCAGGCGCTTTTCAGAAATAACATCGCCGCAGTCTGTGCAAACGCCGTATTCGCCCTTTTCTATGCGTGAAAGGGTGTTTTCTATGAGGCGAATTTCGTCAATTTCACTTTGCTGAATAGAATTTTGAAGTTTTTCCATAGATAGCGAGAGTGCTTCGTCGCCAGTGTCTTGAACTTGTCCATCTGACACCTTATCGTTTGCCTGCTCGTTCAGATGTGCAAGCATCTCGCTTTTTCTTTCAAGAAGCGTGTGCTTAATTTTTTCAAGAAATTGAGCTCTTTGCTTCATGATGTACCTTTCCCTTTTTTTCTAATTGTTCTAAAGAAGTGCTGTAACAATTGGACGCACTCTTCCTGGTTCACATTTTCAACGATTTGTAAATTTTTCGCATATGGGGGGAGTGAGTCAGTTTTATTGATTCGAAAACCGAACAAGTTTGATGTTGTTCCGAATATAACTCCTTCTAATCTACTCAGCTGAATCAGGCCAAAGCACATTAAACAAGGCTCAAGAGTAACATAAATCCAACACCCGTTCAATCTCCAGCTACCTTTTTTTTTGCATGCTTTTTCGATGGCGATGATCTCTGCATGTGCAGTTTGGCATTGTTTTTTTTCCGTCTTGTTGTACCCGCGACCAATGATTTCTCCTTTTTCATTGACAACAACTGCACCAATGGGGACTTCTTCATGCTCAAGCGCACGGAGTGCTTGTTTTAAGGCTTTTTGCATAAAAAAATCTTTTTTATCGTCTGGGATGGTCATATTTTGCTACAACCTGTTTGGTTTGGTATACTACAAAACATAATAAAAATTCGCCTTTATCTAGCTTATTGAATTAAGAGCGTACAAGATTTTTGTAAAATAAGAAATATTTAATCTAATTTATTTTGAATGTGTGACAAAAGTGAATTTGTGGGGCTATACAGCGGAAAGTAACGATCGTGTTTGAGGTTGGTTCTATGGAAAACAAGAGCGAAAAAGTGAAGAAGCAGGATGACAAGACTGCCAACGAGTACGGTGCCAGTGCTATTAAGATCCTGGAAGGTCTTGAGGGCGTACGCAAACGGCCGGCTATGTACATTGGATCAACAAGCGCTGCGGGTCTGCATCATCTCGTGTATGAAGTTGTTGACAACTCTGTAGACGAAGCAATGGCCGGACATTGTGACACCATTGATGTGATATTGCATAAAAATGGTTCATGTACGGTGCAGGACAATGGCCGTGGTATTCCTGTTGGCATTCACCCAACTGAAAAAGTTTCAGCGGCGCAGGTTGTTATGACCAAGCTGCATGCTGGTGGTAAATTTGAGAAAAAATCATACCGCTATTCTGGTGGTTTGCATGGTGTTGGTGTTTCGGTTGTTAACGCACTTGCATCTGATCTTGAGCTACAGGTCTTTTCTGGCGGTAAAATTTATCAACAGTTTTACAGCAGGGGCATACCAAAAGGACAGCTCAAAGAAATCGGTACAACCGATAAGCGTGGGACGCGTATTACGTTTACCCCAGACGCAAGCATCTTTGAAACAACAGATTTTGATTTTGACGTCTTGTCTGCACGTTTTCGTGAACATGCTTTCCTTAATCGTGGATTGCGCATTAATGTCAGTGACGAGCGTAGCAACGAAGAGCACAGTTTTTACTTTGAAGGTGGTATTGCCTCGTTTGTTGAATCAATCAACAGTAAAAAGACTCCGCTGTTCAAAGAGATTCTCGAGTTTTTCAAGGATGATGACACAACGGTACTTGAGTTTGCCATGCAGTACAATGAAGGATATTCCGAGCAGACGCACAGTTTTGTCAATAATATTCGTACGACTGATGGTGGAACACACGAAGTTGGTTTTCGTTCCGCTCTGACAAAAATTTGTAATCGTTATGCTCAAAAATTTAACATCATTAAAGACCAACCGCTTTCAAGTGATGATGTGCGTGAAGGCATGGTTCTGGTGTTGAGCATTAAAGTTCCTGAGGCTCAGTTTGAAGGTCAGACCA
The DNA here is from genome assembly GCA_020633995.1 of Campylobacterota bacterium. Classification (NCBI taxonomy): domain Bacteria; kingdom Pseudomonadati; phylum Campylobacterota; species Campylobacterota bacterium. The sequence goes on from JACKCO010000003.1 coordinate 492,123, forward strand.
AGACAAAACTTGGCAACAGTGAAGTTAAAGGTTTAGTCGATTCCTGGGTGTATTCATTTTTGGATACGTACTTTGAAGAAAATCCTCAGGTTGCAAAAAAGATTTTACAAAAAGCATTGCTGGCCCAGCAAGCACGTACTGCTGCAAAGCGCGCGCGCGAGTTGACACGCCGTAAAAGTGAGCTTGAAACGTCTGTCTTGCCCGGCAAACTTGCAGATTGTTCTGAGGCTGATGCGTCTAAAACGGAACTGTTCATTGTTGAGGGTGATTCTGCAGGTGGTTCAGCAAAACAAGCACGTGATCGTTTTACTCAGGCGGTATTGCCGTTGCGTGGTAAAATTTTAAACGTTGAAAAAACGCGCCTCGACCGCATTTTGGCTAACAATGAGGTTAAAGACCTCATCACTGCTGTGGGTGCTGGCATAGGCAACAAAGATTTTAATGTTGAAAAAGCACGGTATCACAAAATTGTTATCATGACTGACGCCGACGTTGACGGGTCTCACATTCGTATTTTGCTCCTGACGTTGTTTTTCCGCTATATGAAACCTCTCATTGAGATGGGATATCTATATGTTGCGCAGCCGCCTCTGTACAAAGTAAAGCTTGGGAGAAGCGAGCGCTACTTGAATAACGAAACTGAGCTTAAACAGTTTTTGTTCGAATGGGCGGCAGGTCAAACACGCCTGGAGCTTGATGGTAAAGAAATGGGTACCGACGAATGGAAAAAATTGCTCGATGATTTGCTTGCATATGAACAGCAACTTGATCAAGCCAGTCAGCAGCTTGAAATCTCTCGTCACCATTGTCACGAACTTGTAACCTTTTTGCAGGAACATCCTCAAGAGGGTCAAGGTCTGCCAGCAGAACAGCTGGGCGAAAAGCTTGATGCATTTTTCAAAAACTATGATGTTAGCATACATACAGAGAAAAACTTGGAAGAAGATATGGCCCTTGAAGGTGACGAGCAGCCAGAGCCTAAAGTTATGGTTGTGTTTAAGGAGCATAAGCGAATTTGGGAAGTTGACTATACCTTCTTTGCATCCAGTAGCGCGCAAAATCTTGTTGCTATCTATCAGCCGATACAAGCGTTTGATAGTTTAGCGTGGGGTTTTGGTATGCTCAACAAGGATATCGCGCATAGTGATAAAGGTTTGCTTGTTTTATCTGATACCATCATTAAAGTTGCCAAATCACTTATGACCATTCAGCGTTACAAAGGTCTTGGTGAGATGGATGCTGAGCAGCTGTGGGAAACAACAATGGACCCGGCTCGTCGTATGCTGCTTAAAGTTGATATTGAAGATGCTCTCAAAGCAGATCAGTGGTTTGCGTCACTGATGGGCGAAGGTGTTGGTGATCGCCGCATGTATATTGAAAAACATGCGCATTTCGTGCGTAATCTTGACGTATGATGGTCTATCATCCCATAAATACTTGATTTTAATAGTCAAAATTTTCTAGATATAGAGTACGTGGGCTTTTTAGGAAAAGTTCACGTACTTTTTTTTGTTACTTAAAAATGTGTTTTGGGTTAGACAGAGATACTATGTTTTTGACTATTTTTCAAACATGTTTGTTGCTTTTTTGTCTGAGTGTGCATCCAGTTTGTGCAGCAACACTTTTGGTTGCCGCCAAACAGGGTGATCTACAAGCAATGAAAGAACTACTTGCGCGGGGCAATGTGCATGTTAACTCGTCAGACTATTCTGGGCAGACTGCCTTGCATTATGCGGTTATGCAAAGGCGAAACGATATGGTTGCTTTACTGCTCGCACTTGAGCCCGACCTCAATCGAGCAGACTGGAAAAAAAGAACGCCCCTACATTATGCTTGTATGCTTGGGCTGAGTGAAATTTTTAGATTGCTTGTGTATACAGGCAGGGCCAATCTTTCATTACAAGATGAGAAGGGGTATACGCCACTGCATTATGCAGTAAAAAAGAATAATACGTCTATTCTGCAAGTATTGAATGAAATCTGTAGTCATTATAACCCCTACATTGATGTTGTTGACAAGCGGGGACGAACATTGTTGCATTTAGCCTGTTTGAAGGGATATGAAGACATGGCTGTTTTGCTGATTAAGTCGGGCGCTGGCAAGGACAATAGAACGAAAAGTGATAATACGCCGCTTCATTTGGCGTGTTGGGCTGGACATTATAGTGTTGCCCGAAGACTTTTAGAGTACGATGCTGATATTGACGCACGTGGCAACAGGGAAAATACTTCCTTGCACTATGCAGCGTTTAAAAAGCACTCTGCTCTTGTCACACTTCTACTTGAGTGTGGGGCAGACTGTAATCATTTAAACCAAGATTTAGTATACCCATTTCAGGTAACAGACGATGCGCAAATTAGCCGTGCCATTGAAAAGAAGTGGAAAAAACAGAGCAAAAAAAGCAAGAAAAATTGAGAGGTAGATGATGAAGTCGAGTAAAATTGCTTGTCTGGTGTTTGCTTGTTTGGTAGCGGCAAAGCTGGAGGCCGGTAGATTTGAAGGGTGTTCAACCAAAGCACTTCAGGCAAAAATGGTTCAAGCTGTTAGGGGTGGACAGACGGATATTGTTAAAGAGATTTTAGAAATTGGCCGTATTGACGTTAACCATGGCGTGCAAGAAGATGGGCAAACTGGTATGACGCAAGCACTTGCAGATCACAATAATCCGCTGTGGATAAAGCGCAACAAAGACAAGGCGCGCAATGATGCGCTTATTTGCATTGCAGTTAAGGTTATGAGTGCAGGCCAAACCGCTATACTTGAGCAATTGCTGGAGGCTGGCGCTAATGTCTTTACGCTTGATAAAAATGGTACCCCAGTTGTAGTCATAGCAGTTGAACAACGAAAGCTAGAAGCACTTAGACTTTTGCTTGAGCATAAGCCAGACCTCTTCCAGAAATATGCTACTCAGTTATATGAAGTTGCTCAAAGAGCAAAATTTTTTGATGTAGTCACTATTTTAGATGAGCAGAAACTAAAATTGCAGCAAAGCAGTGATGAGCAAAAGCCAACACTGGCACCAATTAAGTATGACGACAACGACTATACTCGTATATCAAGGGGAGATTGTGTAGGCATACTGATGTTCATTATTTTGATGCCGCTACTCATCCAGATGTGTAAATGTTCCCCCACTCAGCTATGAAGGTGCCAGCGAAATCTCTGAGCATATTGCTCATCCCGTTTTTTTCACAGGTGTTTGCAATACGTCTGTATCGTGAACAAGCAGATTTTATTGATGCAGTTCGTCGTGGCGATAGGGCTGCTGTGGTCCGTTTGTTTGAAACCGAAAAGATTGTGGTCAATAACGGTATTTCTTTGGGCGATGACGACGAGTCAATAGAGTCCGCATCACTTGTTATAGCCGTAAAAAATAATGATCCTGACATGACACGCTTACTGCTCAGTCTTGGGGCTGATCCGCTTGTTTATGACCAGTACGGCGAGTTATTAATCTTTTGGGCTCATCACAATGACGTTGATGTAAGCATTGTCAATTTGCTTATAGAAAAAGCTTTTGAAGAAGAGCCTGATATGCTTGATCAAATTGGTCAGGTTCTAAGAAAATATGTGGCTGTTTTGCAGAGTTTGTTTTAGCTATTAGCTTGTAAAAAAAGAAGGCCAGCAGAGCTGGCCTTATCTGTTAGCTGCGATTTTGTATTGCAGAATAAATATCTTGAGCATCGGCTTCTATTTTTTTGGCGATGCTGCTATCTCGTGTGGTTTCATTGATAGGCCTTGTTTCCTCGGTGTTTATGATCATATCATGCTTAAAGTAAGGCTGGACGTAAGCACCGTTTATTTGATTCATGAGCTGCTTATTGTTGCTTGTAAGATTGAATTTACGCATAATATTGTTAAGGGTCATTTGGTTTGTGCGCATTAACGGCGTTTCTTGTTTTTGGTATTCATAGAGAGTCGTTATTTCTCTATAAGAAATTGAAAGCTTCGAATTTTCTTTAGTTGATGGGCTGAGCACTGACGCAAAACTACCAATAACTTCGTCAAGTGAACGCTGAGCATAATCCATGTCAGAGTTATTGCGTGCTGTAACACGCTTGACCAAGTCAGCAAGGGGGCAATAAACAAACACCATAAATAAATCAATGTTTTGTTCTTTCATGAAGTTAATACACGCGTCCCATGTTTCTTGACTGCAGCAGTGGTCGAGTGTTGTATCAACAATCACATCATGGCCTTGATGTGCTAGCTTTACTATTTCTTCGTGCATTGCAATAGCATTAACCTGAAAGCGATTTTGTCCATGTTCGCGCATGACTCGCATGACATTATCGTGTGGGGGATCCTGTTTGATGAGAAAATTATGAACGGTGAGTGCAGATGCATGTGGCGAAGGGACCTCTCCACTAAAAAGATATTTGTGTGCCTCTAAAAAATCTTGGATAAACTCTCTGTTATAGGATTTAATCCAAATTTCTTCATCAAATTTTTTGGTTATTGCGTGGGGGAAAAACTTTTTGAGCGCTTCAACGCGAGCGCTTTTACCCGCGCTTGAGCTTCCATTAAAATAAATGACGACAGGTTTTGTTGTCAGCATACTCATGTAAAAAAATGCCCCTGCAAAAAACAATTTTTTTATTTTTATCATTGTTTGTTCCTCTGATAAAAATGTGACACGGCAGATGAAACCAAAATTTCAATCAGTCTGTCTCACGTTTGAGAAATTTGCAAATGTATTTTTTGTGCGTTGTGCGCTATAGTTACCAAGAGGTCTGTTGTTACGCGGTCACTAATAGTTTGCAGGTATGCAACGATACACAAAATTTTTTTATATAGTTTAACTTTGTGCCGATTAGTTGCATTTATCGTTGTAACATGATATTGATAGTGTCCTTACGTTTTTTCTTGACAGCAAAAGACATGAAAACGTAAGCTCGTAGACTATAAAGGATAAGAAAATTATGACACAGCGACTATGGATTGTTAATAGCTCATTGCTGCTTTTATTTTTTCTTGTCTTGGTAGTAAGTGAGCTCTTACGCGTTGAACCTCCGCTTTGGCGTCAAGCAAAAGTTATTGTTGACGAAATTGAAGAGCAGGAGGAAATTGAAAGTGCGGTAAGTTGGGCAAAAATTTACCAAAACGATTTGTTTGACACATATGTCAAACAGCAATCCCAACCCGTCAAACAAAGCTTTGTGACGCCAATTCCAGAGCCCAAGCAGGCCCCCGTCACACCACCGCCTGAGCTTCCCAAGCAAGATTTTGTGCCAGCGCTTAACATAACGCTGAAGGGTATTATTGTTGCAGGCCAAGAAAAAGATAGTGTGGTTATGGTTGCAGACGAAAGTGGCAAAGAAACCATGTATCGCCTTGGTCAACGCATTAAAGATGGCCAGATCATAAAAGTTGCACACAACCGTATTGTCCTGTTGCGCGCAAATGGACAGCAGGAGATATTTTTCTTGCGTAAAGATGATGCTGAGCAAGCAATGCCAAGCCCACAAAAATGGGAGCACATCATAAGAAAAGTTGATGATCAAAATTATGAAATTGATCCAACCTCATTTGCACAGGAAGTGCCAGAGGTGGGTAACTTTTTAGAACGCATGGGAGTCATTGGCATGGCCTATCAACAAGGTCAAGCAATTGGTATGCGTATTGGAACACTGGAGCAAAACTCACTTGGCCAACTGCTTGGCTTGCAAGCAAATGATATTATCAAAGCGGTTAATCAACTTGATATTACCGATCTTAAAAATCGTATGACGGTGTATGACACCATCGTGCAATTGCCTGAAGGTGGCATTACGATTGTCGATATTGTGCGCGAAAACCAGCCACTCTCAAAGACATATAAGTTTGTCAAAATGGAGAAACCCAAGGCCCAATTGTTGTTTGGTGGTCCACCAGACCCTGCACAGGCGCCTGGTCAAGCACCAGGGCAAGAACAGGATCAAGGGCTTGGTAAACTCGCTATGAGTCCGCAACAAAAACGTGAAAAGAACATTCGTGATTTTGAGCAGCGTCATAAGTCTGCCCAGCGACACAAGCAGTCAGTTACGGATATTCGCAAGCGCATTTTAGAAAATTTGCAATCTCGTGTGTATAACTCGAGATCACGATAAGGTTAAGACGTTATGATGCATGTAGTTGTTTTTTCTTGTTTAGTTGGTCTGCTTGCCAGCACTCACGCTATGGTAATACCGCCGCAGCCAGCACCAGCTATGCCGAGTGCAAGTGCTGCTACGGCACTATTGCCACCAGCAGCGCCAACGCCATCTCCAATACCTGCTATGCCTACAGCTTCACAGACAGCTGCAGCGCCGCCTCCTGTTGCTCTTGGTCTTGATCCGTCAATGATGCAACCTCCAGTGGCACCGGCCGCTGGTGATCAATTTTCTCCAACATCATTAGGTCTTGATGCATCTGTGGCTCAACCGGCAGCTATGCCACTTGCAGGGCAGCAAGCAACAACAACAGTTGATATGAGTCAAGTTGCTCCAACTCAAAGCTTGGTTATTCCGTCGGTGCTTGAAGCGGAGGACCAGCAGGCTGTACAAGCACTTGAGCCGCTTGACGATCTTGCGTTTGATGAAGAGATGCCTCAGTCACCGTTTGCCAAGGAAAAAACGCCAGAAGAGCGAAAAGCCGAGAAGCAAAAAGCTCAGGTAGAAAAAGAAGAGGCTGAAAAAGCAAAAAAAGATATTTATCTCAATTTTGACAACACGGACCTGGTTAATTTTGTTAACTACATTGCTGAACTCAAAAAAATTAACATTATTCCAGAAAAAACAATGGAGGCATCAAAAATTTCGCTCAATATTCGTGAGCCTGTTGATGTTGAGGGTGCGTGGGACATTTTCATGACCGTACTTGAAATGTCGGGTTTTTCCATGGTCAAGATCGGCGACTTGTACAAGTTTGTGCCTAAAGATAAAAAGTTGACTGAACCTTTGCCTTCATATATCAACGTACCACTTGCAGCATTGCCAGACAACGACACAACTATTCGCTATGTTACGTTCCTTTCAAACTTGCAAGTAGGCGATATGCGTAGTTTGCTTGAGAGCATGCTTTCAACGCCGAGCGCTGTCATTGACCAGCGCGAGATGAACGCATTTATCATTACTGATAAATCGCTTAACATCAAAGCAGCTATGAAGTTGATCAACGAGCTTGACCAAATGGGTCTGCCAGAAGAAGTCACCGTCATGCGCCTCAAAACCGTTAACGCGGTCGATGCAAAAGAGTTGCTTGAAGCATTAATCAGAAAGCCAGATGGCAATCCATTAGCGCGCTTGCTTGGCAAAGTGTCTGAGGGAACGACCGAATATTTTTCACCAACAACGCGCATTGTTGGTGAAGAGCGTACTAACTCACTGATCTTAATGGGTAACAGCAAAGATATTAAAAAAATTACTGATTTTATTACCAACGAAATTGACAAAGAAATTAAAGAAGTTGAGTCTCCGTTGCACATTTATCCGCTCCAGCATGTGAGTGCTTCGCACGTAGCGCAGATTTTGCAATCAGTTACCAAGTCACCGCCAGGTAGTCCTGCTGGTAAGTATGGTTCAATTCGTGGTGGGGTGAAGTACTTTAAACAGATGACCTTTGACGTAGACGAAGATGGCAACAAACTTATTGTATATGCCTCAGACAAGCAAGACTGGAAGCTGCTGAAAAAGACGATTCAAGACCTTGACAAGCCGCAGCCCCAAGTTGCGATTGAAACATTGTTTGTCACCGTTGATATCAATGACAACAAACAACTTGGTGGTATGCTTAGAAACAAAAAACATCAGCAAATTGGCCGCAACATTGATGCACAAACAATACCACTTACAGGTGTTCCGACGCTTGAGTCTGCTGGAAGTGACCCAGTTAGCTTGTTGGGTAATTTAATTGATCAAGTGGTTGGTGCAAAAGGTGTCACCTCAATGACGTTTGGCAAAGTTGGTGACATTTGGGGTGTGCTGCGTTTGCTGCGTGAACACACCAACACCTCAGTGCTGTCACAGCCATTTATTACCACGGCAAATAAAACTGAGGCAACCATCACCGTTGGTGAAACACGTCGAATCTTGGAAGAAGAAGCAGAAGGTCGTACTGGTTTTATCAGTAAACAAGCAGCAACCTCCATTCGAGTAACGCCACAAATCAATCTTGATGGTATTATTCGTATGGATATTCAAGCAAACATCAAAGACTTTTCCGACATTGGTCCTGTTGGCGATACAACTGACAAAGAAATTAAAACAAACGTTACTGTTGCTGATGGCCAGGTGCTCGTACTTGGTGGTTTTGTTAAAAGCCGTGTCAGCGACGAACTTCAAAAGACACCAGTGTTTGGTGATATTCCTGTTTTAGGCTGGTTTTTTAAACAAAAAAAACGTACGACATTCAAGCAATACCTGTTCTTTTTCTTGTCACCAACGATTGTCAAGCCTCGTCAAACGCCAGGCATGAACCTGTACACCAAGATGAAGTTGCATCAAGCGACTGAGGATGTTGAAGAGGCCATTGAGACAAAAGATACGATTGATCCAATCCACAACTGGTATTTCAATCCTACAAAGGAACAGTACTCACACAAGGTTATTGACTTTGCAAATGCGCGTTACCAGCCAACGGTTGTTGACATTAAAAATGATCCGTTCTATCGAGCACAAGTTGGTGATACTGCTCGTGATGAAGCCTACGATCTGCAACTGCAAGCGTATGCAAATCAACAAAGTGGTCGTGTGCCGCAAGCAATAGACACTGAGTTTGCACCGTCTGCTCATCAGCCTCGCTTGGATGTTGAGCCAGTGCCAGAGCCAACTGGGTTTGCTTCATACGAAAAAGAATACAGCGCTAAGCACAGTGTTGCCCCAACATTGCCAGATGCCCAGCCAACTAAAAAAGTTGATAAGAAAAAGAAAAAACGCAAAGTTGTTCTGCCAAAAGCTGATGCACCGGTAGCACCTGCGCCAAAACCAGTTGAAGAAAAAAAGAAAAAAGCAGAGCCGATGCCAGAGCCAGGGCCGGTATTTGTTCCGCGCACAACAAAAATAGCTGATGACTTTGAAGAACAAATTGCGCATGTAGCCCAGCAGCGTCGGCCAAGCAGGCAGGAGCAGCGTGCGCAGCTTAAAAAATTACTCGGTGGCAGTGTGCAGCAAAGTGATGAGTCTCCAGACACGCAGCAGGAGCCGAGTCAAGATCCACTTGCAAACAAGCGCAAAGCGCTCAGGCAAATGTTAGGTGAACAAAGCCCTGCCCAGACCACTGTGCAAGAGCAGGAAGAGTCAAACCGACTTGGCTTGGGTCGGGGGCGTAAAAGTTTGCGTGAGTTTTTATCGGCTGATCGAACAAAAAAGCCGTCTCGCTCAAGCGAGCCAGAAGTAAACACGCTACGTCGTAACAGGCTTAAGGAATTTTTATCAAAAAACCCGGTCCTTGCCCGTAAGCAAGATGGTGATGCCAGCCAAGGTGAAAGGGTGAGCGCATGATTAAAGAGATTTTTTTTCCAGAATATTATGGGAAAAAGCGCTACATCTCAAAAACTATACTCAGCCTTGCAGTAACACAAGACCAAGTGTTTGCAGCACAGGTATATGCCAAGTCAAAACACAGTCAGGTACAAAAACTTTTGACGCAAACTATTGAGCAAAACCAAGATGTGTCAGAAAAAAAACGTACTGTCACAGCGCTTAAAAAAATCATAGAGCAGGTGACGCTTAAAGATATTGATCAAATTCGTATTGCGCTTCCTTCATCAATGGTAATTTTTAAGGAGTTGCAGTTTCCGTTTGTTGATCGTGAAAAAATTCGCCTGGTACTGCGTTATGAAGTCGAATCAATGTTGCCATTTGATATTGACCAGGCAGTTATAGATTTTATTGTGACCGACGAAAACAAAGAGCAAAACTCAGCAAGCGTACTGGTTGCGGTTGCTCAGCGCGAGGACTTAGACGAAGTGCTTGCTCTGTATCACGATGCAGACATAGATCCTGACGTGGTCACCATAGACCTGTTTGCTTTTTACAGTTTGTATCACCAAATACCAGAGTATGCTGATATCGCAAAAGGAAGTGCGTTGGTTGATGTTGGTATGCACTCAACGCGTGTTGCGTTTTTACAAAATGGTAAAATTCGCCTGACTCGTTACATCCAACGTGGCCTTGCAACCGTTGCCCAGCATGTCAGCAAAGATGCTGATATTTCAGTAGCCCAAGTACTTTCCCAGCTTAAAAACAACAGTTTTCCTGTTGCTGGGCAAGACTCATACGCACGAGCTGTGCACAAACATTTTATCAACTTTTTCAATGAGATTCAGTTTACGCTTAACTCATTTAGCCTCAAGCTTAACTTTTACGAAGGCGTAAACATGATTTTGTTTTTGGGCAAAGCCTATGAGATGAAAAATGTTATTCCCTTCGCAGCAGACACGCTACAGATAACTTGTCAGCTTTTTGATTGGCAGCGTATTTTTCAAACCAAGGCAGTAAAAAATAAAACAAAAATGTCATTTACGCAGGGTATCGACTATAGTCTTGCGCTTGGCAGCGCACTTAGCACGCCTAACCTCGCAGACTTTAACTTGCGCCGTGATAATGTTTCAGCACGTACGCGCAGGCTCATTGCAAAGCGTGCGATCAGCGTTGCCCTGCTCAGCATACTCATTGTCTGTGTGGTGGGTGCAAAAGGTTTTTTACAAGTTTCATATGTTGCAGACCGTGCTCAAGCAATTGAGCGTCGAGAATTTGCACGAATTAAAGCGGCACAAGTTTTTTCTCGCGGCAAGTTTCCAAAAAAGCCGACTCTTGCAAAGGTTGTCAAAGAGGCTGAACGTGTAGTTAACCAAAAAGTTGATTTATGGGCACCGTTTGCCAAAGAGCGTATGCGTCCGTTGACTATGTTGCTCGAGCTTACACGTGTCATTGATAAAAAAACTTTCGATGTTACTGTCACGCGTGTTACTATCAACAGCGATGAAGGAGTCACCAAAGGTGAGGTAGAAGGTTATTTTCGCTCTAAGACGGGTAGTGCACATTTTACTCATTTTGCAGAACTTGAAACACGCTTTAAAGATTCCCCGTTTGTACGTCTGACCGAGCAGATTAATGCAGTGCCAGCGGAAGAAAAAGGTGTATTGTTCACCGTCAATGTCAAGCAAAAGGAGGTGTAACATCATGACAGACTATGTAGGAAAAATTCTCGAGCGTATGCAAGCGCTTACCTCAAAACAGGCACAGCAAATATTTTTTGTATGGCTGGCGATCATTATTTCATGCTGCGCAACAATTGTGTACACCGTGCATAAAAAAAGTAATGCCTATGTTGAACAGATCAAACAGTCTCAACTGCTGACTAAAAAAGTTGCCCAGATTTTGGCACAAAATGAACGTATGAGTAAAGAAGAAGAGCGTCTTCGTCGGCTACTTGATCAAAATCAAGGCTTTACGATTAAAAGTTTTTTTGAGCAGTTTGTGCAGCAACAGGGCATCGCCCCAGACCCAGGATGGGATGCGCGAGCACAAAATGTTAATGATCAGTTTGATGAAGTACTGCTGCGCGCGACATTTCGCAACATGACAATGGAAAAGTTAGTAACCGTGCTTGACACCATTGACAAAAATCCGATCGTGTATGTGCATGAGGTGTCAATGCGTCGGGCCGAAAATAAAACCATGGTTGTTGATTTAACCCTGGCTACGAAAAGATATAAGACAACGTTAGAGTAAGGATTTAGATTTCGGCTTGTAGGCCATTTCCATCCAAAGTGATACAAAAGTAGTTGTAAGGAGACGAATTGTTACACATCGTCTGGATCCCCGACCGAGCCGGGGACGACCCAAGGGGAATGTGTGTCTCACTAAAAAAACTATTTTAGAACACTTTGGACAGTAGTGCTCGTAGGCCGGAATGACGAGTAGTGAGTGTGTACGAGTTGGTAAGTGAATCTGTACTGCAGATGGTCATCCCCGACGCTGATCGGGGATCTAGAAAATTGATATTCATCGTTAGAGTAACGGTAGGCAAAAAGCGTAGCGAATTAATAAGGTAAGAATATGCCCAAGATCGTCATCCCCGGCTTGATCGGGGATCTAGAACTTGGTTTTTCATTTAAGTGATTGGTATGAAAAAAAAGAGTGTGTTGTATCTAAGCATCATCGTCATCGGGATAAGTACTGCATGTCATGGTATGTCATTGCCTATGGCTCCAGGGCTTATGTCGCCAACACCTGCTCCAAGTCCGACTCCAGCACCCTTTTCTAGTGCTAGTCCTGTGGCTACATCCTCACGTATGCTTTCATCACCACCTGTTACCCCATTTCAAAAAATTGCTATGCCGGCGCCAATGACAGCAAGCACACCGCCACCAGCACTGCCAGCTACACCCCCAGCTGCGCCTGCTCCGGCCATGGCAGCACTGCCAACACCAATGGGCGCAACACCACCGGCAACATCGTCAGTTCCTGGCATGCCGCCAGCACCAACGCCAATGGCAGGTCCCAAGCCATCGCGCATTATGGGCATGAGTTCAACACCAGCACCACTCTTGCCAACGCCAGCTGCAACAACTATTGCACAACCACCGCAACAAATGTCCATGCCAACCGCTGCACCTGCACTAGTCTCGGCTATGCCCCCTGCAATGCCGGCACCTATCGCGCCACCAACACTGGGCATGACACCACCTGGCCCAGCTGCACCTGTGGCTATGGCGCCAACGCAAATGACGCCACAAGCAATGGGGCTTTCACTGCCAGCTACATCACCTGCTCCTGCAGCTGCTGGTCCGGCACAAGCACCGGCAACTCCGCTACAGCCTGTGCAACCATTGCAGCCAGTCGTACCTCCTGAGGGCGAAGTGATTACCGATGCTTCACAGCTTGGGCTGGACGAAGATGCTAGTGAAAAAAAGAAGGATGAAGAAAGCATTTATCTCAATTTTGATAATGCCTCACTTTCAAGCATTTTAAATTATTTGGCTGAGCAGAAAAAAATTAACATGATTCCAAACAAAGAGTTGGAAAATGTTAAAGTTTCGCTCTCCATCAGAAATCCGCTCACGCTAGAGCGTGCGTGGAACGTATTGCTAACGTTGTTTGAAATGAACAATTTCAGTTTGATCAAAGTTGGTAACGTATTTCGCATTATTACCAGCGCTGACAATGGTTTCCATCCATTGCCAACCTACTCGTCGGGCACCGGTACAGAACCTGAAGATCTACCAGATTCTGACTTGGTGGTCCGCTATGTCTACTTTTTCCGTAACATTAAAGCTGAAGTGGCAAAGGGTATTTTGGGCAAAATGGTTGATGATCGCGGGGTGATTGAAAATCGCGACCTGAACGCGCTCATCATTAAAGACCGTTGCTTTAACATCAAAGCAGCGCTGCGCATTGTCAAAGAGCTTGACATTGGTGGCTTGCGTGAGGCTATTGAAGTTATTCCACTGCAGTGGGTGTCGGCCGATCACGTTGACCGTCTGTTTAAGAGCATCTTGAGTGAAGGTGGCGGCGATGATAAAAAAATTAAGTTTGTGCTGCCAGGACAGAAAAAAGAGTCAGCCTATTTTTCAAAAGATACCAAAATAATTCCTGACCAGATGCAAAACCGTTTAATTTTGCTGGGCACACAAACAAACATCAACAAGATCAAAAAGTTTATTGCCAAGCATATTGACCGTCCAATTGACGATGCACAATCACGCTTGCACATCAAAGAGCTGCAATACCTTAAAGCTGCTGACATGAAAGGTTTGATTGAGCGTATTGTTGAACCACCAGCAACAGCGGGTGAAAAAGCCGTGGTGGTAGAAGGTGGTTATAAAGTCTTTGAAGACGTGATCGTCAAAGACGAAACGGGCGATCGTAACGGCGACTATGGCAGCGGTAACCGCATTATTGTTGCCTGTAACCGTGACGACTGGCGTAGGCTTGAAAGTTTTATCGACAAGCTGGACAAGCCGCAGCCGCAGGTTGCCATTGAAATTATGATTGTTGACGTTGCGCTTGAAAAAGAACGTCAGCTTGGTGCACAACTCTACAACATTCGTGGCAAAAGCCCAGGCATGGGTATCTTCAGCGTTGACTTTCAAAACTTGAACGCCAACAAGTTTTTTGCAGATTCTCAAGGCGACAACAGGGAATTAATCAAACTTGCAACAAGAGACTTTGAAGGTAAGGATAGCCCGGCGTTTATCTCCCTGGGTAAAGCAGCAACACAAGCAGACCCAGACAACAACAACATTTGGGGCATGGTCAAAGCGTTGCTCAACACCGTTAATGCAAACGTTATCTCGCAGCCGTATCTTGTTGCCAATAATAACGAAGATGTATTGCTACGTCTGACCGACAGCAGACGTGTTGATGGTAGTCTTAGTGAGCGTGGTATTCAGGTTATTCAGAAAAAGACCGATATGAATGCAATTATTGAGGTGCAACTCAAGCCTCACATTAACTTAGAAGGTAACGTTGACTTTAACATCGACATCAGTATTGACGAGTTTCAGCCAAGTGACGTTGGTGGTCAGCCAGTAACCAACAATAGAAAAATGAAAACAAAAACATCGATGCTAGCTGGGCAGGTGTTGGTGCTTGGTGGCCTGACACGCTCACGTTTGAGTGAGTCACTGCACAAAACACCAATTTTGGGTGACATACCAATTTTGGGTACACTCTTTAAAAATCGTGAAAAACAAAAAACTGAAACAAACTTGTACATTTTCATCAGGCCAAGCATCATCAAGCCACGCTTTGAAGGTGCGCCAGACGAATACACGCAGTTCAAGCTTGACTACGCTAAATATCAGGTTATGAAAAATGATGGCTACATTCGTGATAGCGATCCAATCCAACGTTGGTTCTTCAGACCAAGCAAACTTAGCATCAAACAAAAACTTGATGACAACAGACGTGGTGTACTGCGTGCTGTTGACAACTTCACTTTTGGTAAAGACCGTCCACGCGAAGTTGATATCAAGCACGACCCAACCTATCGTGGTTCTGAAGCGCTTGAGCGTGCAGCGCGCATTCGCCGACAGCAGCAGCTTTTTGCCGAGCAAGAAATGATGCAGGGTGAAAAATGAACGACGGACTAACGCCTGAGCGTAAAAATCATATTCTACGTGCGATGGAGTATCACTTTCCTGGTGCGAAAGTTATTTTGTTTGGTTCTCGTGCACGGGGTGATTTTCATGAAGGTTCTGACATAGACATTGCCGTTGATGCTGGTAAAAAAGTTGATCGTTACGAATTGTATCGTGCTCGTGTAACAGTTGAGCATTTGCCTTTAGGCCTTAAAATTGATTTAGTTGACTTTCATAGAGTCTCAGAGCTTTTACGTGAAGTTATTGAAAAAGAAGGCGTTGTATGGAAAAAAAGGAAGACGCCTGTTTTGTTGTTTTTGAGTTAACAACGAAACCTCAAAAAACACTTTGGATAATAAAGGACTCCGATCCAGGGTTTGTTTCTAAAGTTCTAAGTCTAAAATTTATTTACGTGTTATTGTGGATCCCGGTTCGTATCCCCTTGTCGAGCAATAGGACAGGGTCATCCCCGATAGCCCTCCACGAAAGTAGGGGGCGGGGCTCCAGAACTTATTATTTCCTCAAACCAAACATTCCTTTTAAACTAGACTATTGATTTATATCTGTATTTTTTAACAGACTTAAATCAATATGGATAATTCGTTTGAAAAAAAGGAGAACATGTGGACAAAAAAATCTTACTGTTTTTTTCTATGAGTTTATTGGTTGCGGGACATGTGTCAGTATGGGGTCAAGAGACTAACATAGCCGATATCTTACCCATTGATGCTGATGATGAGAGAACCGATCAGGAGAAACTATTTGATGCAGTTAAAATAGGCGATATTGATACTGTCAAAGCCTTGATAAGTGGTGGTGATGTTGATCTAGATCAGCGAGATTTAACGGGTAAAGCCGTATTGCACTATGCTGCTGATAAAAAAGATGCACCGGGGTTGATGAAAATATTGGTTGATGGTGGTGCCGACGTCAACATTAGAACACAGCAATTTAGCCAAAAAAAGGGAATGTTAGTTGATGAAGGATATCGACTAACTCCTCTACATATGGCTGCTGCAAATGAAAATGAAGCGGCAGTTGAAGCCCTTTTGAAATCATCAAAGATTGATCTTAACTTAAAAGATTTTTCAGAGATGCGGCAAACGCCGCTGGCCTATGCACTTAGTTATAACAAAGAAAAAAATATAGCAAATAAGCTCGTTGATGCTGGGATTGAGGCAACTGGGAGTGATTTAGCCAATGCTCTGAAAAAACGTTACACAGGCATAGCAAAAAAGCTTATACAGGGTGGTGCTGACGTAAACTATAAAGGTCTTGCTGAGGCTGTAGAAAAAGGTTTGGGGGTTTCCATACTCAAAGAGGCTTTGAATAATAATGACCCTGATTTGCTTAAGTTACTCATGGATAAGGGAATAGAAATAGAGGATAAAGATGCTGCCTTTATAGCGATGAGATACCCACAATTTATGGGAGTGTTTGAAGAAAAGAATCCTAGGTTGAAAGAAGTTTTTAAAGATGCAAATACGTGGCAAAACATAGCCGATAAAATCGCAAAAGGTTTTTTAGACGATGGCGATATTAATTTGTTACAAAGCGATAGAATAAAAAACTTATCAAACTTTTTTGATCAAACATTGTTGCACATGGCAGTGCAGAGTGAGATAGGAGCGGGTACACATTTTAGAATTTTTAATAACATAAAACTACTATTAGTAGACGTAGGGTTAGATCCAAATGTCCAAGATCAGCGTGGCTTTTCAGCACTGCATTATGCTGCTGAAAAAGGCGATAGCAGTATCATACGATTAGTACATGAAAATAATGGCGATCTTAACTTAGCAGACAAAGGTAAAAACACACCACTGCACTTGGCTGTAGCAAAAGGAAAAATTGAAGCGACCAGAGCTTTAATTGACGCAGGTGCAGATGTTAACAAGACAAATCTTGACGGTAAAACACCACTGCATGTTGTTGTTTTGGAGCATAAAAATAAAGATTTTGCGGCAGCACTTTTTAGTGCACTTGAGGTAGCAGGCGCAGACTTAGAGGTTCGTGATCGTGATGGTAAAACGCCACTTCATCAAGCTGCGGGTACTGGTAACATTGAAATGCTTGAAAGGCTTGTAGGTGCAGGTGCTGACGTTAATGCACGTGAAAATATAAAGGTAACTAACGAATTGACAGGAGAAGCAGAGCTTAAGCCACTTGGGAATATGCCTTTGCATGCAGCTATCAGAAGAGGAGAAACACAATCTGTGAGCATGTTGTTAAAAAATGGTGCTGATCTTAGTGCTCGTGATGTAGATGGTAAAACTCCCCTTGAGGCTGCGGTGAGTAAGGTTGTACCACTTGGGCTAGGGACCACAAACAAGGAAAAACAAAAGGGTTTTGTGGAAAATCTTAACGCAAAAAAAGAATTGATTAAGTTACTTGTTTTGGAAGGTGCTGAAATAACGGATGAGGTCAAAAGACTTGCAGAACAAGATGTCACAGATTTCAACTTTAAAAAGTATCTTGAGAAGCTGGAAGTAGATGTACAAAAAGAACAGGGGCAGCCAACCAAAAAGAGGAAGTCGTACGGACTGAAAGATTTCTTCGGTGGTTTCAAAAAAAAGAGAAAAATATCTGAAGAAAAACTAGTGACCAGAAAAGCGCCTGAAGCAAAAGATTCAGATCCTGAGCAAAAAACAAAGCCAGCATTTTCAAAAGTTACGGTACAGCCAGGCCAAACGCTTCTCGAGGCAGAAGAACAAAAGCCTGTTCGTCCTGGTCCAATTCCAGAAGGAAGACGAAAAGCATTATTTGACCAAGCGAGTAAGAAGGCAGCAGTAGATAAATCAATGCCAGCTAGCAAGCGTAGACCCGATCCAAGAAAAATTTGGAAAAATCCGTATGAACCACACAAGCCTGCGCCAGGCATTGATCGCTCAAAATTAAAAGATGCAGCCCGAGCTGCATAAAAAATAACGGCGGGGTAGCGCCCCGCCAAAACCCTGTTGGGGGTAAGGAGTAGGGAGATGAAAAAAATTCTTATCTGGTGTGTCTGTCTTCACACCCTTGCAGCATCAAATCTTGATCAAGCTGCACATCTATCGCAATTTAGTTACAACGCCCACTACAATGCTCCCAAAATTAAAGTACGCCACGAGCAACTGCTTGCCCAGCTGTTAGAGGGTGACGAGCAGGAGCAACAGCAAGCACTGCTTGATTTAGAGTCAACCATATCCGGACAGACCGATTTTTTTGGTCAGCTACAAACAATACCTGGTCTGGACATGAGTACAGCCCGTGTGCTCAGTGCACTTATGGGTACGCTGCTTATTGACAATAGCTATCTTGACACCTTGTCCTACGTTGAAGGTAAATTTGACAAAGCCCAAGCAGAGCTCAACAGGTTACTAGCAGACAAAAAAAGTTATGTTAAAAAGTTGGGACAAAAAGGATATGACAAAGCGGTTATTGAGTCTAGACAACAAGCACAGTCGCTTGCGCAAGAGTACCAACGGCTAACAGAGCTCAATAACGAAGTAAAAGAAGAGCGGGATAAAGTTGTTGGTCAGCTGATGGTCAGCGCTGCTCGGCTTGGGTTGTATCGTGTCATTAAGCTGATGCTTGAGTCTGGTGCTGATGCCAACCTTGTTGACCAGCAGGGAGTGACAATGCTTTCGATCGCGCTTGAGCGGGATGATAATGAGTTGTTTTGTTTGCTGCTTGGCTATGGTGCCGATGTAGCCGTTGAAGTGTTACGAGAAGATGATGAGTTTTGTGAGGAGGAGTGAGGTGAAAAAGATTAGTTTTAGTTTGTTATTAGTGCTTGCTGTTACTCAAAGGCTATCTGCAGAGGAGTTACAGCCTATGCAGCGAAAAGTAGTTAATGAGATGCGAGCTGCCCTGTTAAATCAGAGTCAAAGTCCTAAGGCATTTGAAAAGTTGTCTAGAATGCTCAAGGGTGAGATTGATTATTTAGGTAACGAGCGTACTACTAAAGATGCTACGACTGAATTGATAGCAAAAGAAATTCTCTTTGCCGATTTGACGATTAAAAATAATTTAAAAGTTGCAGATGCTGAGGTTGTAACTGCAAAAGAGACGCTCGAAAATGATTTAAAGAAACTTAAAATTAAGGGAAAAACACTTGAGCAAAAAATGGCTAATGCTGCTGCAGAAAAGGCTAAGGCTGATAAAAAAATTGCAGGGCTACAAAAGGAAGGTAAAAAAATTCCAACTAGCCTGTTGGCATGGTCAACGAACCTAGATCTAAACTCACGTATTGCTCAAGAATATCAGAAAAATCAGCAGGATCGGCTTGATTTACCTGCAAAGTTGGAGCAGCGTTTTGGTGAGGTGAAAAAACAATTGCTTTTTCAAGGAGCGCTTTTAGGAAACGAAGAAGGAGTTAAAACGCTCCTTGATGCTGGTGTTAGAGCAGATACTAAGTATGAAGGCGATAACATTTTAGCATATTTGATCAGAGAAACAGATGATGATGAATTTGACCCCAGTATGTTTAAACTCTTGGTAGACAGAGGTGCCGACGTTAATGCTTCTGATGAAGAAGGTCGGACTCCACTTTCGTATGCTGCCAGCATGCGTAATGAAGATGCTTTTAAAATACTGCTTGAGCAAGGTGCTGACCCTAAAGTTTTAGATTTTGATGATCTGGATGAAGAATTTAAGGTGATTTTAGATGAACTTGAAAGCAAAAAGTTTAGCGATGTTAAGCAAGCGCTGAAAAAAGCCGATCCAAATGCCGAAGGCAAGGTTCTACAAGATGTTGCCGACAGGCTTGCCAAAATGGAGCCGGGTGCTGAGCGTGATGAGCTGGTAAAGTTTATCGTCAAAGATTCAGATGCCAATAAAGTATTTCTTGATGCAGTCAAAAATGGCCACACAAATATCGTTAATCTGTTTTTGGAAGATCCGGGCTTTGACCCGAACAAAGCCATTGACCCAACAACTGGTCGCAACGGGCTGCATTATGCTGCGCTAGAAGGCAACGATGATATGGCAAAATTGATGCTCAAAAATTGGGTAGCAACAGGACTTAAGGACAAGAAGGGTGGAGATACGCCGCTGGAAATTCGCCAGAAGGGTAAAGGCAAGAATAAGAAGTCGGGCATTGGTGATATCATACGTAAAGAGGTACGTAATCGTAGACGTTTCCGTGACGTACAGGATCATTTTGGGGTTTACGCTGAAGGCAAGCAAGGCAGGAGAAGAGAGAGGAAGCCAGAATATATTCAAGAATTTTTTAAGAACAATCCAGATATGCTTGACCGTCCAGGACCTAATGGAAAAACGCTACTGCAAGATGTAGTTGAAAAAGGTGATGTTGATTCTGCAAAATTTTTACTTGACCAAGGTGCAGACCCAGACGTTCAGGATAAAACGGGTAAGAGTGCGAGCATGCTGATTGAAGAAAGTAGCAACGAGAAACTCAAGACAATGTTTGCAATAACGATGCAAGAACGAGCACCGGTCTTGTCTGAAGACCCACCTGACTACAGTCCGAGACGAGCAGCAGAGCCAACGTACGAGCAAGCAGAAGATATGTTTAGAACTGTAGCAACTTCTGAATCAGCGAGTGATAAAGAAAAGACGTTTGAGGAACGAGTACAAGATGCAGTCAGAACAAATGATGAAGAAGCGTTTAAGCGGTTAGTAACACCAGAAAATACTGATCAAGTTAAAGAAATTATTAGAAATGAACGTAGGGCACTTGCAAAATCAATAAGGACTCCCGAAGTCCAAGAAGGGCTAACAGAAGAGCCCGCGTACATTGCCAATATGAATGAACGCTACGACAATTTTAATAAGGCCGTTGACGTTGCGGTTAAAGCGTATGAAAAAGTTGCTGCAAAAGAAAAAAAGAAAAAGCGTAAGTTCTTTGATGTATTTAAACCAAAAGATACCCTCTCCGACGAACTAAAAGCGGCGATAATTTCAGCAAATATTGCTGAAATAGAACGATTGACAACACCTGAAAATAAAAAAGCGGTGGTCAAAGAGATAGACAAGCAGCTAGGAGATAAAGTCTTCTCTGAGGATTTGTATCAACTGTCTGTGAAAATGACGGATGAACTTAAAGCTGAAAAAAAGAAACCGAAGAGAGAAGTGACAGCAATGGATCGTACAAAAGCTATGCAAGCAGCTTCCTCTTCGGGCAAAAAGCGTCGACTACCATCACTTCCGTCACTGCCATCGTTGCCAAAACGACCAAGGCTTGGAAGTAAAAAAGTAAAAGAACCATTATTTGAAGAAGTTGAACCAAGACGAACACCTGTTCCAGAATCGGCAGAAGATCGTCCAACGGGTTCACGTTGGCCTGTTACACCAACAAAGCCTGACCTGCGTAAGCCGCAGCAGGCACCACCATCGCTTGATATCGATGATGATCTTGGTGCTGCAAGACGGGCAAGTCAAGTTGGATTTTAGAGGGTGAGAGTATTACACGTTGTCGTTCCCGCCCCCTGGTCAAGCCAGAGGACAAGCTTGAGGTGACCGAGATTATCTCCTGATCAAGCTAAGGGTAGGCTTGAGGTGGAGACCAGGGCGAAGAAGATGAAGTATGTGAGTAACGGGGCGGCATGTGCGCCCCCAAAAAAAAATAAGGAGAAATGGTGAAGAAAATTTTTATTGCGTTGTTTTGTGTGTTGTTTGCCAGCAGTGCCTTGATGGCCATGGATCCTGAGAAAGAGACTAAAGTAGCAAGTGCTTCGGGCAGGCTTGTTTCAAAACTTGTAGAGGGAAATGGTCCAGCATTGGCAGAGCTCAACAAGTTGCTTGCTGATCCGCCTGATATTGAGGGTAGTAAGCGTATGCAAGCGTTGGCTGCAGCGTTGGAGGATGCTTTTGGTGTCAAACAGAGCCCCGAAGATGTACAGAAATTTGTTATGGGACGGCTTTTGACCACAAAAGAAGAAGATAATTTTTTAAAAACATTTACGGACAAGAAAATTGCAAAATTTGAAGAAAAGAAATCGGATGATGCATTTCAGAATGCAAGAGGACTCAAAGCTCAACAAGAAGGATTTATAAATAAGTTTAATACAGAGGATGGGCTGAAGGATGTTTTGTTTGATGCTGCCAGAAAGGGGCATGGAGATATCGTTAAAAATTTGACTGGTGGCATAGGGGATAGGGGTCCTTTTGACAAAACATTTGATTTAGAGGTAGAGCGTACTATATACGAACCTGAAGTTGATAAAAATGGTTTACCCACTGGGCGCGATAAAGCTGTTCAGGTGCCTCTTATACGAGATGTGCTTAGAGGCGGTGACCCAGACATGTTTAAGTACGTGGTTGATGAAGGCGGAGAAGATGTTGTTAGACAACTTACTCCAGCCGACCTTGCAGGTCGTGAATTTGGTAAAATGCTTGCAAGTATGAACGAAGAAGGGCGAGAGATTGCTTTTCGTCATTTAAACGATAAGCAAAGAAAAGCAGTGAGCACAGCGCTGGATAAAGCAAGTAAGCAAAGTGCGTGGGGCCAGTTCAAGTCGCTGCTCAAGGTTTCGGGCGAAGAGGAAAAATTTCAAGAGCGCGTGAAGGGTGTTGAAGAGGCAAGGCGTCAGTTTTTTGGTGACGATGATCCAGAAAGAGTTGTCGATGAGCCAGAGGAGGCGACGCGTAAGAAAGTTAAAGCTGCAGAAGACAAGAAGCCTAAGAAAAGATTCCCTTGGCAGAAGGATGACGATGCTGATAAGACCGTGAAACCAAAGGAAAAGAAAAAAGTAATGGATGTTGATGATGCTGAGAAGAAAAAGAAAACGTTTACATTTGCGCTACCAAAGCGGGATAAAAAGCCTGCTAGTACTGTAGTAGGACGAGATTCTGAAGATAAAATTGGATCTTTAGAGCGAATATTGGATAATATCGCAGGCTACAAAAAGACAACAAAGGCATTTTCTAAAGATCGAAAAGCCATCAGCAGAATTAGAAAAGATGCCAAGAAAAATTTGAAAAAGGAGCGTAAAGCTGCGAAGACAGCATCAATGATCCCATAAAGCTGAAGGATGGGGCGCTGAGGCGCCCCTAGATCCCGGCTCAAGCAAAAAGTTCTGACAGGTGAAAGGAAAAAAGAGTGAGCGCAAAAGGCTTCATGGTATTGACGTTGATCGTGCTCAGTGCAAGCGGGTTTGTGTCTGCAAGTGAGCAAGGGCAAAAGATAACCAAAGACTTGACCAAAGCAGTTCTGTCGCTGACGCGTGAGCTAGACAAAATGAGCGAAGATGAGCGCGGCAGCCGCAAGGTCAACTCCAACAAAAAAGCCTATGCTGGACTAAATGCATTGTTGGTAGATCCGCCCAAGATCGAAGGCAAGTTTATGCAAAAAATTGCCGACGCAATGGAGGGAGACAAAAGTCCTGAAGCCGTTAAAAATTTTGTACGTCGTCGGGTGTTGACCGGTGGTTACCTGGGTGGTGCGCTGGCAGACAAAAATTTGAAGGCAAGTTGGTTAGAGCAGGAAGATATGAAATATCTGTCCACAAAATATAGCGCTCGAGATGGGTTAAAGAATGTGTTGTTTGAGGCAGCGCGCCAGGGCCATGGCGAGGTAGTCAAATATTTGACTGACAAAGATGCTGCGGGGCGAAAAACATATAGCCTTAGCGTGCAGCGTGATGGATTGAAAGAAACGTTTGGTGGACTGAGCCAAAAGCAGGTGAACGTTTCGTTGATTCAAGACGTGCTCAAAGGTGGTAACACAGACACGTTTAAATACGTGATGCTGGAAGGCGGTACCGTGGTTGCCGACCAGTTGAGCCCTAAAGATGTTGCGAGCAGTAAGTTTGCTACCATGCTTGCAGCTATGGACAGTGATGACCGAGTGATAGTGGTTAGTCAGTTGAATAACGAGCAAAAAGCAAGCATGAGCAGTGCGCTTGCAAAAGCGGACAAAAAAAGTGCGTTTGGCAAACTCAATGCGCTGCTGAGTGAAGATGAAAAATTTAAAGCTGCGTTTGAGCAGCGTGAGCGGGCGGTACCTATACAGACTAAGGAAGAAAAAGCAGCAGCAAAAAAGGTAGAAAAAGCAGACCTGGTTAAAGCAAAAGCAACGACCGACGCCGCACTTGCTTTGATGCGTGAGCTGGACAAGACGGGTAAAAACGAGCGTGGGACGTTTGATGTCAGCTCAAACAAACAAGCGTATGCAGGGTTGAATGCATTGCTGGTAGATCCGCCTAAGATTGAAGGCAAGTTTATGCAAAATATTGCCAAAGCGCTTGGCACCGACGATGTTGAAGCGGTTAAGAAATTTGTGTTCAACGATGTGCTAACGGGCGGTCATTTTGCACGCAACAATGCTAAAAAAGATCCGCAGGCGAGTTGGCTACAGCAGCAAGAAATGGAGAGTTTTTCAAAGCGATATTTTAGTGGCGATGGCATGAAGAATGTGTTGTTTGAGGCAGCGCGTCAAGGCCAGTCAGATATTGTAAAACACCTGACTGACAAAAACAGTGGAAGCCACAAAACATACAGCCTGACCACTGAGCGTGGTGGGCTGAAAAAAGTTGCGATAGGTTCACCTATTCCTGGTGGCAAGCAGGTGGCACTCATTCAAGACGTGTTGGACAGTGGTGACACGGCCACGTTTAAATACGTGATGCAGGAAGGTGGCACTAAGGTTGCCGACCAACTGAGCAGCAAAGATGTTACCAGTAGTAAGTTTGCCACCATGCTTGCAGCGCTGGACAGTACAGATCGAGTGATGGTAGTTGACAAGCTCAGTGACGAGCAAAAAGTGAGCATGAGCAGTGCGCTTGAAAAGGCAGATAAAAAAAGTGCGTTTGGCGAACTTAAAGGGAAGCTTGAGACTGAAAAAGATTTTGGTGATGCACTCGCGAAGCGTGGGCGGTCAGTGCCGGTCCAGACCAAGGAAGAAAAAACAGCAGAAAAAAAGGTAAAAAAAGAAAACATTGCTAAAACAAAAGCAATGACTGGTGCAGTGCTTGATTTGATGCGTGAGCTTGACAAGATGGGTAAAGACGAACGTGGTACGCACAAGGTCAGCTCAAACAAACAAGCGTATGCAGGGCTGAATGCATTGCTGGTAGATCTACCCAAGATTGAAGGTAAGTTTATGGCAAACATTGCCAAAGCGCTTGGCACCGACGATGTTGAAGCGGTCAAAAAATTTGTGCTCAATGATGTGGTGACCGGCGGTTACCTGCGCAGTGCGCTGGCAGACGAAAATCTAAAAGCAAGTTGGATAAATCAGCAAGATATGGACTACCTGTCAAAAAAATATAGCGGCGACGGCATGAAGAATGTGCTGTTTGAGGCAGCACGTCAAGGTCAGCGTGAGATCGTCAAATATCTGACAGACGACAGCAGCGAGAGTGTGAAAAAATATAGTCTGACCACTGAGCGCGGTGGGCTGAAAGAGCGGTTGGTAGGTTCGGCAGAGCCTGGTGGCAAGCAAGTGGCACTCATTCAAGATGTGTTGGAGGGTGGTGACACGGCCACATTTAAGTACGTGATGGAAAAGGGTGGCAAAGCTGTAGCCAAGCAGCTAACGGAAAAAGATCTTTCAAACAGTAAGTTTGGTGCAATGCTTGCCGGCATGGACGGTGACAGTCGTGAGGCGGTGTTTGCACAGCTTGAGCCAGAGCAAAAACGTACCGCTTTTGCCTCGCTTGAAAAAGCAAGCAAAACAAAAACAGTGCCGGTTGTGAAAAAAGATGTTGCCAGTGAGCAAGCAGAGGAAAAAGTAGCAGAAAAAACAACGCCTGAAGAGGAAGGTGCAAAGACTGCGGTGCAAGCAGCAGCTGCGAGTGTTGATGATAAAAAAGTTAAACCTGGTTTTTTTGTAACGCCTGATCAACAAAAAAAGCGTGCGGCAGACAGCATTGAAAAGCGCCTTGCGCCTGATAAAGATGTGGCAACGGCAAAAGATGCTGCAACGGCGCCTGATAAACCATGGCAAAAACGAACCATACAGCCTACAGATAAAACGCCGATTAAGCCAGTGCCTGTTGATCTGCCAAAGGCTGCAAAGCAGGCAGGGCTAGGACGGTAGTGAAAGCGGGGCGCTTATGCGCCCTAGATCCCGGCTCGGGGGCTCCCTTGGTCAAGCAAGAGGACAGGCTTGTCAAGGGTAAGGCTATGGCCAGGCAGGGGTCACCCCCGGCTTGATCGGGGATCTAGAAATAGGAAAAATCATTATCTGGATGCTGAAATAAATTCAGCACGACAGAGCGGGAGGATATTTAAATCCTATTGGAGATGCTGTAAGAAAAGCTTGTTTCCTTACTTGACAAGGGGTCATCCCCGGCTTGATCGGGGATCTAGAAATGGGAAAAATCATTATCTAGAAAAAGGGAAAAATAAAACAAAGGAGAGGTCGTGAAAAAACAGTTTTTTATAGTCTTCCTGCTAAGTCTGTGTACGGGCCAACTTGCGGCGATGGGCTTTGGGCCTGAGAATATGGGAAAATTTAATCGAGCGCTTGCAGATGGTGATCAGAATGCATTTAACCTGCTTAATAATCTGCTTGCTGGCAGGGTGACTATTGTTGGTGATCCTAACCCATCAGGAATACCAGGAGGAACAACATTGGGATATGTAGATGCGGTCTTGACTGGTAAACTTGGTACAGAGTTGATTGGTGATGATCTTCGTGTGCAGGTGCTTGCCAATGAGTTGCGCCAAGAAAAACCAAGGGTTGAGGTGTTGACGTATTTTGCACAGTACGTCACAGAAACTGAAAAACCTACAATGGTTGATAAAGCACTAAGCGCTGCCATTACACCGCAAAAGCCAAGGATCGTGCCACCTGCAACAATATGGGCAGATGCGCTTGCGCAGCTGAGTGAGCAGGAGCGTGTCGAGGCGCAAGAAAATATACGTAGCTGGGTGAGTGATCTGGCTGCTGACAGCCCGGAGGACAAAGCAGTCAGCGATTTATTGGTACGTGCGATTGAAAAGAGCGACAAAAAAAAGGAAAACAAAAAGTATGATAGTTTTTCGCGCTTTCTGCTGGAAGGTGGGGCTGAGCCAAAGATTACAACGAGTGATACTAAGTTGCGAAATAAAATTGTTGCCTTGCGTGAGCAGTACCGTAAAGCACCTGCAAAACCGGCAGGTGTTGTTACACCTGATCCAGAACAAGGCCGTCCAGCGCCAGTGCAACCTGAGCCGGATTCTGCCAAACGAAGTGATCTTAGTGATAAAAGAGCACTTGAATTGTTTCGTGGCCTGCGTAACGATGATAGTCAAGCTATTGCAGAGCTTAGAGCGCTTATGTCCAGCCCTAGTCAGCTAGAAAACGATTATGCAAAAATGATTGTAAGTGGTGAGTACGTCAGCGTCATGCTTAAAAGTGAGCAGAGAATCATGGAGAAGTTTAAGACTGGTCATACCGGGATGAGTGAAGAAGAGCAGAAAAGAAGAAAGGCTTTTATAAAAGAGCTTGAGCGTGAGATGGAGCAAGGGGTTGATTTGCGTTCAAAGTTGCCAGAGATTATGCGTGAGCCGGAAGTTGATAGGCCGCAAGAGTTTGTTGGTATAGGCAAGGTGGTACGTCAGCCGATTGTTTTTGCTGACAGTGGACCAGAGCCAGAACGAGAAAAAAAGCTTAACGAGTTACTGAGTCAAGATTTGATGGAGCGTATTCGTACGGGTGCTGACCTGTCAGATGAAGATTTGGGCGTGCTCAGAACGTTGGCGCGTGAGCAAAGCATTGATGTCATTGATGAGTATGGTAAGACGTTGCTTGATTATGCAATCGAGCGTGATGACTTGAACTTGGTTGATATCGCGTTGCAGGGTGTTGACCCAAATTATAAAGACACTGATAACAAGACACCGCTGTATCGAGCGGTTGAGCAAGGCAAGTATGAAATGGTGCAGCGGTTGCTTGCCAATCCAGACCTGGATGTTAATCAACTAAGTACTGACAGCAATAAAACAGCATTGCACATTGCAGTAGAGCAAGGTTATTCGGGTATTTTTAATTTGTTGCTTGAGGACGAGCGCGTTGATACTTCCATCAAAGATGTCAAGAAAAAAACGGCCATGAAAATTATTGATGAAAAAATCGAGGCTGCGTCAAAGCGTGGTGACGCTGACGCGCATGAGCGACTCAAGCAAATGCGCAAAGATTTGAAAACAACCATTGCCGCTGACAAGGCGGTTAAGAGTGCTGAGCGCAAAGAGCGTTGGAGCCAAAAACTTGATGCACTCTTTCATCCATTCAGAAAGAAGCGTGAGCGTGAGGAGCGTGCATCACTGCTTGACGAACAGGGCCAAGCACGTAGTGTTACCGGCCAGATCGAAGAGGATGTTGAGCCGGCTAAAAAGAAGCGTAAGCTGTGGATACCAAAAAAATCGAAGAAGCGTAAGTTTATGCAGCTTATCGATGATGAAGAAGATGACGAGCCGTTCAGAACATTTGATGAGTCTGAGCGCATGGTTGTTGATGAGCCAGAGACAAAACGCGTGCCTGTTGAGCCAGTGGAAGAGAAACGAGTTATTTCTGGTGGCGTTAAGGTGTTGCCGACACTGCCGGCTGCGCGTGTTTCGCAGTTTGGTGGTGCTGCTCGCCTACCGTAGTGATAAGGATTTGACGAGTTCTGGACCCCCGATCGGAGTCGGGGGCGATGAGGGTTGGTAGTAAGTAGGGTTACGTTATTAAATTGATGTTGAACATAACAGTGTCTT
Organism: Campylobacterota bacterium; assembly: GCA_020633995.1. NCBI lineage: Bacteria > Pseudomonadati > Campylobacterota > Campylobacterota bacterium. Next base: position 520,796 of record JACKCO010000003.1, read on the forward strand.
CCTGAACTTGTTTCAGGATCCAGAAATTAGGAAAAGTCATTATCTGGATGCTGAAATAAATTCAGCACGACATGTAGGTATAGTAGTTTTTTTACAATGCGCTGTACAAGTTTGATTAGAGAGCGACTTAATGAGTGAGTTGCAACTTCGAGCGTCATCTCTTTGATGTTAGTAGACCATAGTAAGGGAGGCTTATGAATACCCTGTTACTCGTAATCATGTGCTTGCTGCAACTGGCATGTACGAGTGTGCGTGCGCAGGCGTTACTTACTCCTGCCAGTGATCAGCACATATTCAAGACTGAGCAGCACACCATCGTGCAAACGCAGCAATCGCTTGTAAGCAACGGTCAGACCAACCAACAAGAACCGGATAGCGCGCAACAAAAACTTACAGACATTGCTCGCCGTATGGAGTTTGGTTTGCCCATTGAGCGCAAGGTGTTAATGGAGCTGCTTGCCAACAAGCAGGCTGATGTCAATGCACTGATCAAGACGCCGGGCAACATGGGTAAAACACTGCTGCATTTTGCAGCTGAGTACGGCTACGTTCAAGAGGCGAAATTGATTATAGCTCATCGCAGTGATGTTGATGTCGACAAAGAAAGTTTTGATGGCAAGCGCGCTATTGAGCTTGCTCAACAGCAGGGTAACGCTGAGCTCGTCAAATTGTTTGTGCAGGCTGGAGCGGGCGAGGTTGAGCAAGAAGATGAAGAAGAAGAAGCCGGTGAAGGTGGAGGTGATGGTGGTGGCGATGATGATGATGCTGAAGACAGGCAAGAAAATGACGACGCTACACCTGTTGTGGCTGGTGATGATGCTGGTGAAAGTGAAGCGTCTGATGAATCTGAGCAGGTAAAAGAATTGCAAGAACGAAAGATTGTACAAGAAAAAGGAACGCAAAAAAAAGAAAAGAAAAAGTCATTAGTCAATGAATGGATGCAGGCAATTTTGAATAGCATTAAAGACGGTGGCGATCAGGAAGTGAAGCCTGAAGTTGTGCGTGATGATGTCAGTGTAGAAAAAAAACAGACAGTCGAAAAAGAGCAGACTTCACGTCTTGAGCGTTTTAAGAATATAACGGTTGAAATTGTTGCACCAAAAGTTGAAGAAGGGGTGCCTCAGACCAAGGTGCAGGAGTCTGGACCTGAAAGAGCGAGTAGAAAAGTAATCGTGCCGCCCATTGTGCAAACGCCTGCGGCTGAACGTGTGCCTGATGTTGACGCGGCTACGCTGCAACGTGCACGCCAGGCGGAGTTGGTTGGTTAGTCAAATGAAAACATTTATCTGGATCCCCGACCAAGCCGGGGACGACCCAAGGGAGATCTTATCGTGTTTGACGTCATGTTATCCCTACTACGCAACAGCACTCTGCGCATAAACCGTTTCAACAGTTAACTCGTCGCGTGCGGCAGCATTGCGCTCAGCAACTAACTTGTGTTCGCGAATGTTGTACAAAATGCGTGCGAGTGCGTCAAGGTGTACGCGCACAACCATGTTATCTTTTTCCTGGCTCTGTTTTTCAGAGCACACATCAAGTTCAATGTCATCGCGTTGATGTTGTTCAAGAATATTGAGTGCACTGAGCAGCTGGTAGTACGCATGTGGTTGTGACGAAACTAACAAATGGATATCTTTTTTTGGTTTAGACTCACCATCTTTTGTGGCAATAGCTTGGGCGCGTGGGCAGCAGTCAGTAAGCCACTGGGCAATGGTGCAGGCGGTGGTTGCTCGTGGCATAGTCCCTGGTGCATCAGCTTTAACAACGGTGTAAGAAATGGTTTCGGGAATAAGCTGCTTGGCTAACTCGTCTGCCATGGTGCGCTCATCGTGTATGCCAGTAATGTTGAATGTTTGTTTGAGAAACTCTTTTTCTTCTTTAATGAGTGCACGTCGCCCAGTAAGCAGTGTTAGCGACTCAACCTTGATGTTACCGCTGTTAATGCGTGAGACAGCATGTTTAATGCGATCAACAAACGCTTCAACGCGAGCTCCAAGCACAAGTGCTGATTTGTAACTATTTTTTGATGGCAAAATAAGTTCGGTCAAGCCAAGCTGGTTAAACAGTGCGGTAAGGTCTTGGCGAATTTGTGTGTCAAAAACACCATCTTGCACGTTCCAACGTTCTTTGGTGCGTAGCCATTTTTTTTGTGTTGTTTGTACAACGTGGTCGATGCCACCATCGGCTGGAATGTCGTACAGATTAAGTACTTTAGCAAGCATAGGTGAAGGTTTGTCTACAGTTTCATCCCAAAACAGGGAAGGTGCTTTTTTTGGTTTTTCAAACGTGTACAGTTGCTTGTAGCCGTAGTAGGCAGAGATTGAAAAGCCACTCAAGATTGAGAAGGCCATAACATAAAAAATGAAATCGTACTTATTGATTTTGAGGCGGTCAAGAACAGCTTCTATGCGTGCTTTCATGGGTTGCCTTCTTTGCTCAGTTTTTTGGGGTGGGACTCTCTTTTTTTGTTAGGGACCTTGAGTATATCATGGTTTATTTTTAATTGCATATGGGGGCAAGGCTTGCCTGCTTATGAAACGAGAGTGTTGATCTAGTGACTGGGTTCGTGGTATGGCTGGGGTGTGAGTAGTCTTAAGTACTTAGCATTAAAGGGGTAGATGTGAAGATGATGAAAATACTGTTGGTTGTGATGTGTTTGTGTACAGGGTTTGGGCAGCTGTATGCTATTGAAGCATTGAGCAGGTTGGTAGATCGTGGTGCTGAAATTCAACAAGACTTTGAAGCTGAAGTGAAAAAAGCAATAGCTGACGGTGTTGATTTAAACACAAAATTTGGGCCAGACCAAAAAACACTTTTATTGTATGCACTTGACTCTGATAACGATAGCGCTGCAAAAGCATTGCTTGCAGAAGGTGCTGACCCAAACGTACGTGACATTAATGGACGTTCACCGTTGACAAGTGCACTTGAAGTGAACGACGAAGGGTTGACAAAAGCGCTGCTTGATTCAGGTGCATCAACACGATACGTTAGCCCAAGTGTACTCAATGCAGCTGATTCTAAGCTTAAAACGATGATTGAAGATCGTAAAAAAAATCGTGATCAATTTGCCAAAGATATGGGTGCAGCCCTCAGGGCTGGTGATCATGAAGCAGTTGCCAAGTTAGTTGTGCAGGCAAAAAATAATTTGGGGCAGGGTGATATGGTTCGCCTGCTTACGTTGGGCAAAGATATTGTACCGATGATGAATGAACAAGGAATGCTTCACAAATTTGCACAGGACTTTGATAAAGATGCTGGCTTTGGTGAGGCACTCAAGGCGATGCTAGCAGCAGGCGCTGACCCGAATGTACAAGATAGTGAAGGCAACAGTGTGTTGAAAACATTGCTAGCAGCCCAAAGCAGATGCTGCCAAGCGGGTTGCTGCTGCTGAACAAGCGAGGAAGGATCAGCAAGCAATGAAGCGGTTTGCTGCCGATACAGTAGACACGACAGATAAGCCGGCTAGGACAGTTCGTAGTGGTACGGTACCGGAAGTTGATAAAAAGAAGCCCGGTTTTTTAAAGATGTTTACAACAAAAAAAGATGCAGATGCTCCCAAGAAAGAGAAGAAAACATTTGGTCTGTTTAGTAGCGAGAAGAAAGGAAAGGTGAAAGAGCCTAAAAAACCTAAAGCAGAAGCACCAGATAAGAAATCGTTTAAAGAAAAAGTGCACGATCGAACTCAGCCGTGGAAAAATATGGGTGGAGCGATAAAAGGAGCTATTCTAGGCAATTAGTGCGTAACGTTTCAAATTTATGTACAAACATAGTACAGCGTGTTACGGTCGAGAACAGGGAGTGATCAGTAGGTCGTAAAAAAAAAGGAGTGGGTCATGAAGCGACGCAATCAAGTATGCAGGCACGTTATACCCGTTGTTATGATGGTAGCAGGTCTGCACGCGCAGACAAGTGTGCAACGGCCAGCTGATGCGCTTAAAGATCAAGAGATGCATGCCGCGTGCAGCGAGTGTGAAAAAATGCCGTTGTGTGGTGTGGAGTGTAGCGTGCCACAAAGCTCAGTTGTTGACGAGCATCCACGTGGTATGAATGAGGGGGAGATTCGGGATACACTTTTGAGCATTGCACGCAGTGGTCATGATGAAGCCTTTGAGGCATTGCTGCAAAGTTATCCGTATGAGGTAACTGAAATGACCAAAGACATTAGAGATGATTCACACAAAACGCTGTTGCATTTGGCGGTGCGCAACGGCATGAGCATTAAGCTGATCAGCCGTTTGCTTGAGCTGGGCTGTGATGTTAATGCAAAGGACTGTAACGATATATGTGCAATACATTTGGTGGCGGGTCGTGGCAATAAAAGTAGCGTTATTGCAAAAATGTTAATCGAGCATGGGGCTGAGCTTGAAGTGCAAGACCGGTTTGGAAACACGCCACTGCACTGGGCAATCGCTGAAGGAGATGCTGGAGTTGTTGCACAGCTTTTTGTAAAAAAGGTACGCACAGACGTGTTGAACATGAATGGCCGTGATGCGTATCATGCCGCAGTTGATGCGCTTCAGGTATGCCGTCAGGAACTTGCGCGTGCTCAAGATAGAGATGAGAGAAAGCGATTGCAGGCTGAAGAAATAACAAGACAAAGTATTGTTGCGTTATTTGAAGAAGAGTAAGTTTATTTCTTTTCGACTTTATCCTGTTCACGCTCTTCATCGCGTACGACTGACTCAGTACATGTGGCGCAACTTGTTTTAAAAATATCAAACGCTTCATCAACACTGTCGGTGATGGTAAATAATTTTTGATCGTTGGGGTCAATCAATCCATGCTTGAGCGTGCATTTGGTTATCCAATCGTTGAGGTGACCCCAATAGTCACGGTCTATGAGTACGATAGGTGTTTTTTCCATGCGGTTGCATTGTACGAGGGTGAGTATTTCAAACAGTTCATCAAATGTGCCAAAGCCACCAGGAAAAATTGCAAATCCCACTGAGTAGCGGGTGAGCAACCACTTACGTGCAAAAAAGTGGTTCATGATGATACTTTCTTGCAAGAATTCGTTTTTTCTTTCAACGTTAAGATTAATCAGTCCAATACCTGCCGAGACAAGGCGAACGGGGCATTGTTGTCCTTCTTTGCATTCATTTAAGTAGTCCATAGCACCACGGTTTGCCGCTTCCATAATGCCTGGGCCACCACCGGTGATGATTGAAAAGTGATTGGCAGCAAGCTTTTTTGCAAGCTCTTGCGCCTTGAGTGCGAAGGGGCTATCACGCTCGATGCGTGAGCCACCAAATACGGTAATTGCCGGTTGTGGAAGTTTTGTCAGTTGCCACATGCCAGTGAGTAGACGGTAGTTGGTGATTGCAAGGCTTTTTAAAAAACGACTATATTCTTTAAACCGTTTTGACAATGAATGCATTTTTTTCCCTTTATTTTTTCTGCAAATTTTATTTTAAGTTTTAAGAAACTGGAGATATTGTTTTTGCTTGCTTCGACCAGTGTCGCCCTGAATTTATTTCAGGGTCCAGATATTAGGAAAATCCATTTTCTGGATCCTGAAACGAGTTCAGGAAGACATGGGGTGTCTGAAGTTATTTAACTATCTCTTACTTTATCATTCCCGAATCATATCAAGCGCTGTGGTCAGTTCACATTCATCAAACATAAGTGCAGCAACAGCTTTGCAAAATGCAACGGCCTGAGGTAGTGCTTTTTGGTGGATGTTGCGCCCGATTGCTGCACCGGCAACGCCGCCGACGGTGAGTTGTTGTTCCAGACCGCGTAAAAATAATGCACTGTCTTGTGTTGGCCCGCCAGAGCAAATGACACGAGTGTTGCCTGCTGCTTGTACTACTTGTTGCAAGTGTTGTGCTTGTGTCGTTTCGTTTTCGCCTTCAGGCAGGTTGACTTTGACAAAGTCTGCACCAAGTGCATGGCCAACACCAGCTGCACCAGCAATCAGGTTTGGGTCACGTTCATTTTTAACGGCTTTGCCACGTGGGTACATCCACAGTACGCTGACCAGACCAAGTGCGTGTGCTTGCGCAATAATTTGTGATGCTTCTTGCAGCATGAGTGACTCATGCTCACTGCCAAGGTATACCGTGTAACCAACACCAACGATTGAAAGTTGTGCATGTTCTTTCAGGTGTAAGATTTGTTCCATGCTGTACAGTGCGCGACTGATGGGATCTGCATACTCCGTTGAGAGCAAGTTTGTTTTTGCATTGAGTTTAACCAGATAGTTGATGGTGGGAAAGTCATGTGCGTAGCGGGCGATCATTCCTAGCTGTGTTGCAAAAACACCAATGGGTGCTTGGCTTGCTATCTTGAAAAGATTTTTTGGATCGTTGCATTCAGCTGGAATGTTAGGACCAAAAAAATCGGCATTGAGATGTTCTATTTTTTGATCACCAGCAAACAAAAAAAGTTTGTCGCTACCGCGTGTTGCTTTCGTGTAATTTTTTATGAACGCTTGCTGTACGTGGCTTGGTACGCTGAGTGGTACTGGTATTGTTGGCATTGTCTTTAACCTTTTGATTATCTTTCTAATTTTAATAGTATTTGCCTTGCTCAGTTCGTCACCCTGGACTTTGATCCAGGGTCCATTTCTAAAAGATAAAACCTATGTTTTTTACCTGAGTATAACCATGGATACCGGCTCATGGGCCGGTATGACGAGTGTTTGGAGATGCTCAGCATAAAATGTGTAAATCCTCAGCTTTTCGTAAGTATTTCAAAACATTTTGGACAGTAGTGGATTAAGCCCCGGGTGACGAGTATTTATTCCCTTGAGTTATTACGATCTGCATCTTGTTATCCCGTTTTGTATCTTGTTATCCCCGGCCTCTACCTCGTCATCCCGGCCTGTGAGCCGGGATCTAGAACTTGTGTTTCCTTTTAACACCCAGGCTAGCATGAAGCGAAAAATAAAGTCAGTAGTTTTAACGTTGTGCGAGAAACTGCTTTGCACTCAAAACAAACTTGTGTGGACATGGGCAACCAAGTGGCCGTGGTGTTGTACTAACTTCCTCAACAAAACCAAGGCGTGTGCATACCTGTGCAGATTTTTTGTGTAACGTTCCATCAATGTCTGGAACACAGGCGTACAAGCGTGGTGCATTGGTCAGTGCAAAATAAAATGAGATGAGTGCTTGCGCTGCTTCAGTGATATATCCCTTGCCTTGCTGTCCTGGGCTGAGCCAGTAACCAATTTTCCAGCAGTCGTCCGCTTGTGGAGTATGAAAACTTATTGAGCCGATCATCGTGTCAGTGTTTGGTAAAAAGAGAAAATATTTCCAGAGGGTGAGTGTCTTTTTCCCCTCGCATCGTTTTGCAATACTGTTACGCCAGAAGGTAATTGACTGTCGTGCTTTGGCCGTTGACCACGGACCTGGTGAGTTGCCACAAAAAAGTGTTTTACGCACAGCCTGTGGGCAAGCCGTAAACAGTTGTAGCGCGAGCGTGTCAAGCTCGGTGTCTTTGTAACGTGTGATTGCGTGCAGGCTGAGCCGCTGCGTGGTGAGCTGGTCTGGCGGTGAAGGAATATGAGCACATGTGTGTGTGTAGAGTACGAGTGGTAAAAAATAGTGGCTTAAGCGGCTGAGCATAACACCTCTCCCCCAAAAAAAACGTGATAAAAAAGCCTTTGGGATAAGCATAGCATACATGGTTTGGTGCACGCATGAGTTTGCTTCAAATTTATACAATCTGTTGCGCTTGAGGTAGTGATGCGTCTAAAATCGCCAAGAAAGTGTAACGCTAACGACAGAAAGGAAGATATGTCAATTTCGTTGCGTTTTTTTGGATGTGTTGTTTTGGTAGTACTTGCTAGTGGTTTGCAAGCAGGTGAGGGGAAAAAAGAAAAATATTATCGATTGCATAACACGATACGCTATCGGCCAGAAATGCTTTCAGAAATATTGGAAGAAATTAAACTGTGTGATGATTTAGATGAGCTTGACTATGACGGTGTTGCTCCGCTGCATATCGCTGCAGGTAAAGGAGAGACTGGCATTATGGAAATGCTGCTTGATGCCGGAGCAGGTGTTGCTGTGCTTGATAAGCGAGATTGGTCCGCAATGATTCATGCAGTTATTGGAAGAAGTGCTCCAGCTGTAGAGTTTCTTGTACAGCATGGTTTTGATGTCAATATGCAGTGTGGAGAGTACGGGAAGACGGCTTTGCATTATGCTGCTCGCTGGGGAGAGGGAATAACAAAGGCAGTTATTGATGCGGGTGGATGTTGTTTGGACATTGATTTGCAGGACTATGATGGCATGACTGCGCTACACCATGCTATGGACAGCTACAACTTTTTAGGCGCTCAGCATTTGCTGGATGCAGGCGCCGACCAAACAATAAAAGATAAAAGAGGAAGAACACCTCTTGATATATCTGTTTATTGGGGTGGCATTGGCCAACAGCAAGAACAGGAAAAAATTGATCGAGAAAGAGAACGTGAAAAACTTGAGCGTGAACGAGAAGAATAAAAAATCATTATATCTTTATGCGTTTATGTTTACTGGGTGGTGGTTTGGTAGTTCTGATTCCGCTACTAAACCACCACCTACATCACCCGTTGTTGCTATGCTGCAGGTTCTTAAGCTGAAGGTTGTTTCACTTATGGCTTCGGTTGCTGGGGCGAGGTTTTTTTATGAAAAGCTTGAGAAGAAACAAGCTTAAAAAGTTTGTGTCGTGTTAGCAACGATAAAATAAATCAAGAATAAGATATGACAAGAGTGTTTCTACCATCATGGTAATGACGAAGGCATCTGTGTCGTAGTGTTTGTTGGACAACCATGCTTTGGGTATACATTTAGCTAAAGCTCCGATGCATGAAAGACTTATAGTAAGCTTGCTTGGCCAAAAGTTTCTTCTGATAGAAGGGTGTGGCGTGATTTTTGTCTGGGGAAAAGCTGCTTTGGTTTCTGAAAATTTTTCATAAGTAAGCATATATTTGTCTATAGAGCATTCATTGAAGTAGCAGGTTGTTTGATTTTCTTGTTTTTCAAAACCAAGTGACTGGGCTAAGTTTTGAGATGGAGTATTAGTTGGTAGCACGTGGGCATACAGGAATGGTGCATTTGTTCCATCGAAATAGTGTGGCATGAGAGCGCGAGAAGCTTCTTTCATGTATCCATTTTGTTGGTAGTTTTTACTCAACCAATATCCAAGTTGCCAACCCATATTAGGTTCTTGTGAGTGAAGCCCAATTTCTCCGATCATCAAGTTTTTATTTTTTAGAAAGATAAGATAGGAGCTCAGTCGTAATCCCCGACCGTGGAAATAATGTTGTTTTATACATGATTGTTGATTTTTCAACCACTTGAGAACCATTTGCTGAGTTGGTTTTGTTCTAGCTTGACAGCCGCAAAAACGCTTTTTATTTACTTCATCGCTAGTGCCATAAGTTGTAAGAGCATTGAAATACTCTTGGCTAAGTTTATCTAACTCGCTTTCATTGTAAAGCAACAATGACCGCAGCATTAGCCGTTCTGTTTCAATTGTTCCTGGCAGCTTATCAGCTGCTGATGCATATGAAAATGATACTAAATACACTGCAACAAGCAGTACACTTTTTATTAAACGCTCCATCTATTGTACCCCCAAATTATACTCTAATTAGTATATTTTATTGATGATTGAGCGTCAAATGGGTTTCGGGTAGAAGATTTAGATGGGTTGGGAGGCTTGATCAAGCCTCCCAGTAGTCTTATTGCAAGAATGCGTTGATCAAGAGATTGCGGGTTGTTTTGTGGTCGATGCCACGGCTTTGTAGATAAAAGAGATGTTCATCGTTGAGTTTGCTTGTTGCTGAGCCGTGTCCACATTTGACGTCATTAGCTTCAATTTCAAGTTGGGGAATAGCCACTGCTCGCGCGCCACGAGCAAGTAGAATATTTTTGTTTGACTGCTGTGCGTCTGTTTGTTGTGCGTCTTTTTGAATTTTAATTAAGTTGGTGCAAAATAGTTTGGCTTCGTGGTCAAGTACGCTGTTGACGACCAAGTTGCTGCTCGTGTTGGTTGCATGGTGATCTTGTAGCGTTTTAACTTTGTACACGCGGTTACCATTGCCAAAGCATGCACACTGCACGTCTGCCTGTGCATATTTGCCAACAAATGAAAATTCAAGTTCTTTTTCAACAACCGTTTGGCATGACTGAGTTAGTCCAAAATGTGGCATGTCAGTTTCTTGCTGGTACTCATTTTCCTCAGGTGAGGGTAAAATTTTGAGTTGATAATGCAAAACACTGTGTTCTTTAAGAACAAATTTGAGTTTGTTTTTGAAAAGGTTATTTGCTGTTGTGTCGTGAAAATCGACCAGGTCGTCAATCATGGTGACTGTGGTGTAGGGTGCTAGGGTGATAGTGACTGTTACATCTTCTGGTACAAGGTTTTCAATGAGTTGCTCTTGCAGTACTTCTTTGAGTCTGAGTGTGAGTGCGGTGCTTGAGTCAAGAAAGACATCAAGATTTGTTGCGGTGTTGTGGTCGTTAATACACATTATCCAACGCTCCCTTCCATTTCAAGTTCAATAAGTCGGTTCATTTCAACGGCGTATTCCATTGGGAGCTGCTTGACGAATGGTTCGATAAAACCGTTAACAATCAAGGTACGTGCGGTGCTTTCGTCAATGCCTTTGCTTGTCAGGTAAAAGAGTTGGTCTTCACCAATTTTGCTGACTGTTGCTTCATGCCCGATGCTGACATCGTCTTCTTGAATGTCGATGTAAGGATATGTATCGGTTCGTGATTCTTCATCAAGGATGAGTGCATCACATTGAACAAATGACTTACAGTTGGTTGCGCCTTTGGCGACTTTGACTGCCCCACGATAGCTTGCTTGACCACCTTTGGTGCAGATTGATTTGGAAACAATGCGTGAGCTGGTGTTTGGTGCGTTGTGGATAACTTTTGCGCCGGCGTCTTGTATTTGGTTATCGCCACTTGCCATGGCAATTGAGAGTACTTCAGCTTTTGCGTTTTTGCCCTGCATAACTACGCATGGATATTTCATGGTGATTGCGCTACCAAGGTTGCCATCAATCCATTCGACGACGGAATCTTCGTGTGCGATTGCACGCTTGGTAACAAGGTTGTACACGTTTTTTGACCAGTTTTGAATGGTGGTGTAACGGACGCGTGCACCTTTGAGCGCGATAATTTCGACCACTGCTGCATGCAGTGAACTGGATGAATAGTTTGGTGCTGTGCAGCCTTCAACGTAATTGACCAGTGAGCCTTCATCGGCAATGATCAAGGTACGCTCAAACTGGCCCATACGCTCAGCATTGATACGAAAATACGTTTGTAGGGGAACGGTTACTTCAACTCCTTTAGGGATGTAAATAAAGCTTCCGCCACTCCATGCAGCCGTATTGAGTGCTGCAAATTTATTATCATTGTAAGGAATTGCTGTGCCAAAGTATTTTTGGAATAGTTCAGGGTGTTCTTTGAGCCCTGAATCAGTATCCAAAAAAATAACGCCTAGTTCTTCCCATTCTTGCTTGAGGTTGTGGTAAACCACTTCAGACTCGTATTGTGCACCAAGTCCTGCCAGGTATTTACGCTCTGACTGAGGAACTCCTAACCGGTCAAATGTATTTTTAATATCGTCGGGTACATCGTCCCATGACTTACGTTGGTTTTTGACTGGCTTGACGTAATAGTAAATGTCATGCACATCGAGTGCGCTTAGGTCGGGCCCCCATTTTGGTAGTGGGCGGTCCATAAATTCTTGTAGTGCTTTGAGTCTGAGCTCAAGCATCCATAGAGGTTCATTTTTTTTTGCTGAAATGTCACAAATGACCTGCTCGTTAAGGCCGATCTCTGACTTATATTCGTACGATTCAGGGACTGAAAAGCCTGCGCTATAGTCGCTGCCGATATCAAAATCCGGCTTGCTCATGCTCTGTGGTCCTTGTTTTTTGAAGGTTTTAATGGGTTTTTTAGCGTATTTATGAGTATAAACGTCTGTAATGCCTTTGCAAGCGTTGGGGTGGGTTTTTTGCTTTTTCTGCCAGGTTAGTTATGCTGCTACCCCCGGTTTTGGTCGAAATTGTAGCATTGAGGTTAGTCGAGACTCTAGGTGAAGGTATGAAAAATATAAAAAAAATTTTATTGGCATGCCTGTTCAACTAACCCTACAGGCGTTGGGCACGTTGTTTCCTTATATTCAGGCGAGCGATGGCTGGTATAATTTTGACTTAATGCGTGTTCCAGTACGGCTTACCAAGCAGCAGCAAGAGCGGTTATTGGCCACTGGTCGGGTTAAAGACATGTATGCTGGCTGTGATGGCCTGAGTCGGATATGTTTCTATGAACGCTGTTAGGGCAGCGCTGAATGGAGGGTTTAGGGTAGTAAAGCCCCTGTAGGAGCCCACTTGTAATATATTTTCTATTTGTTAATATTATTGTATGGGAAATTTAAATTTATATGTTTATTTTAAATGGGGGTTTTCGTATGAAAAATTCTAAACTATTTTTAGCGGCTACATTGGCAGTTGCGGCGCAAGGTCACCTTTTTGGAGCGGAAGAGCGTTCTGGCGTAGGTTTTGAAGAATTAATGATGCGCGTTCCTATGTTTTCTAATTATCTTTATGGTCTTAGTGCAGAGGAGATGCGTCAGAAATATAGTGACCATGAGATTGTACATTTTACCTTTGAGACTGCAAAAAGTAACTTGCCAGCAGCACCTACGGTATTGCCTACGTTGTTGCAGTTAGTTGGTATTGAGAATATAAATACCATGCGTGATCAGCATGGTCGAGCATTATTACACTATGCTGTTCAGACACGACATGGCAATGCAAAAGTTTTGCTTGATGCTGGTGCTAACCCAAACGTTAGAGATAGTCAGCAAAATACACCACTTCATTATGCGGTTAATAGCGGTATGATTCTTGCCATAGGCCACTTGCTGGGTAAAGAAAATGTAGAAATTAATGCAGCAAACGGTGAAGGTAAAACGCCTTTGCATTACATTGCTGAAGATGATGATTTGATTTCTGAGATGTTGCTAGAAAATAAGTCAATCAACATTTGGGCTACTGACCTAAAGGGGATAACGCCTCTGCATGATCAAGGGCAAAGAAAGATAATTTATAAGACTATTGCATCGATTATTACGTCCATAGAAAAGCTTATTTGTGAAGATGGTGGTCGAGCAACCGAAGAGCGAATGATATTTTTGCAAGGTGAGCGTAGCCATTATTTGAATCTGAAAGAGCAGATAAAACAGGCGGTTTCAGCGTCACAACAGAGAGCAAGGGGATCAAAAAATGGTGCATGCAAGAGTTAGTGGTATATTGAATTTTTAATGGAGGTTTTTGTCTTATGAAGAATCTAAAGATTTTATTATTACTTGCTGCGCTGTTTGGAGCCGTTCAGCCCAATATGTTTGCAGCAGAACCGAATGACTTCGTTGACGCATTTATTGGTGATGCATCAGCTTCTGACGATGGATCTCAAGACTCTGATGAACAGAGGCGGGCGCTTGAGGATGCTCAAGACGATATGATCATAGCGGGTATTGCTTTTGATTTGCGTGACCGTGAGTGTTTTGGGTGCTGTATAAAAAAGAAAGCTGCTAACAGGTTGGAAAGTTTGAATATTCCTAATCTTGTTTTTGAAAAAAAGCAACTTGTGGTTGCACTCAAGCAGGGAGATATTCATGAAATTATTTGTATCCTAAACAGGTTTAGTGACAGCCAGCGCTTTGAGCGTGCTGGAGTTGAGGATACTAGCACATTGATCAAAGAAGTGTTTATCGAACTCAGAAAGTTTCATGGTTGGACGAATCAAAAAATTGCTTGGTATGCAGCTGCGTATAAAATGTACTTAGTGAGGTTATGTACACCCAATATTACCAATGCTGTTGTACCTGACGATGTTGTCGATTTAGCAAATAAGTGCCGACAAACAATAATCAATTATAGCAATCATGGTAGACGATTGGTCACTCAGTCGCAATATCCTCATGAAGAAGATCATTTGCTTGCAGAAGTCATTTTTCATGGTCCAAATGTCACACCGCAGCAGCTTGCGTCACGTATGAATGCGTTGCTTGCAACAGGCTTTGACCTTTGTCTGCCGCTTGATTTTGGGTTTGGACAAGAAACATTACTCCATCTTGTGATTAAACGTAAAGATGACATGTTACTCAATATACTGTGTGATCAAAACAAACCGTATAGTAGACAGGTTGCAAAATGCATGCGTACAAAAAATTCTGACGGCTTTTTGCCAAGCGATTTAGTCAATCAAAATTAATGTATTAAAAGAAATATGATGGAGGATTTCTAATGAAAAAAATAAAAGCTATTTTTATTATGGCTTTTTTAGCAATTATGGTTGAGCAACATGCTTTGTGTATGTCCAACCCTAGAAGAGAAAAAAATAAGCCAAACCTAATGTCTTTACTTTTACAGCGTGAGATTACAGGGAAAAAGCAAAATTTTTTTGTGATACCATCTGTAGAAGGAGCTCTAAGACAACGCATTGAAGAAGAAATTGCACAAGAAGAAGCAGCAGAGCGAAGGCAACGCGCTCAGGCGCGTAGGCAAAGACTTGCTACAGAGGAAGGGCGTAATGCTGCAAGGCGAGTACTTGCTCGAAGGTTATTCGCCTAAGAGTTTGTATCTTTTTTTTAAGAGAGGTGCAAAGTTGCACCTCTCTTTAATTGTTTTCTTTTTCCCAGTTTCTAATTTGAAAAATCAAAATTGATATTGCTGCTGGTGTCATGCCTTGGATGAGTTGTGCCTGTGCAATAGTTTGTGGCCTATGAAATTCAAGTTTTTCTTGGAGCTCGCGAGACAAGCCGGCCATGCCTGTAAAACTCATTGTCTCTGGTATGATCAATTCTTGAAACCGCTGCATTTTCTCAATCTCTTTTGCTTCTTTTTGTAGGTAGCCATCATATTTTATTTCAGCATAAATGCTGAGCAACGCTCGACTTGAGAGCGCCTCATCTGAAATATTATGCTGCTCAAGTAGCGTGCGCAGTAAATAATCAGCTTCTTGTTTGAGTGTTGCGGTGAATTCAACGGCACGAAGCATGGAGCGTAGTTTACTGTCAGAAGACATTTTTTTAATGAGAGAAACCGCTTTTTCAACAACTTTTTTTTCTGCTAAAAACTTGCGATATAAAGTGTATGGCACAAGGCCAAGGCGATAGCCATGGGGCATAAGACGAGCAAAAACATTGTCTTGGCGCAGAAGCAGTCGACGTTCAGCGCGTGAGGTGAACATGCGGTATGGTTCGTTAGCGCCGAGTGTGATCAGGTCGTCAATCATGACACCGATATAACTTTCGTTACGGTTAAGGGTAAAAGGTGAGTTACCTGTCACCTTAAGTGCTGCGTTAATACCGGCAATAATGCCTTGCCCAGCTGCTTCTTCATAACCAGTGGTACCATTAATTTGCCCAGCTAAAAATAAACCATCAAGACGTTTTGACTCAAGTGCATGTGTTAAGTGAGTTGGCTGAAAATAGTCGTATTCAATGGCATAGCCACATTGGGTGATTTCTGCTTTTTCAAAACCTGGAATGGAGCGAATATAGTCTGTTTGGACATCGAGTGGAAGTGAGGTAGAAAGTCCTGCTGGATAAATTTCATCTACACCGTCACCCTCCGGCTCAATGAACACATGGTGTGATTGGCGGTCAGGGTAGCGACCTATTTTGTCTTCGATTGATGGGCAGTAGCGTGGGCCAATGCCTTTGATATTGTCTGCATACATGGCTGACAAGTGTAAGTTACTGCTAATAATTTCATGTGTTTTTGGTGTTGTGTTGGTTAGATAGCAGGGAACGGTTTCGTGTACATCAACAGGTTCAAACTCAAAGAGGTAGTCAAGCTTGTGGCTGCTTTGTTTTTCAAACTTAGTGTAGTCAAGGCTTGATGCACGTAGGCGCGGAGGAGTTCCTGTTTTAAGCCGGCCAATAGGCATGTCAATTTCTTGAGATATTGATTCTGAGAGTCCAATCGATGCATCTTCACCACGTCTGCCCCCGCGGTAGCGGGTTAAGCCAACGTGAATAAGGCCACTCATAAAGGTACCGGTTGTGACAACAATGGTTGGCGCGTACAGACGCAGGCCTGTTTGTGTGATGATTCCTTCAACACGTTTAATGCCATTGTCAATTGTTGTAATCAGTGACACGCCCATTTCTTTGATGATACTTAGGTTCTGTACGGTGTATAGGTACCGGTATGCTGCTTGTGAGTATTGGTACTTATCAATCTGTAGTCGTAAGCCCTGTACCGCGGGTCCCTTACTGGTATTGAGCATACGCGCTTGTAGGTAGGTCTTGCTGCAGAGTTGTGGCATGAGTCCACCAAGTGCACTGACTTCGTAGACAATGTGCCCTTTTCCCAGACCGCCGATTGATGGGTTGCATGGCATAGATGCAACTTTTTCGGGATCAAGCGTAAGTAGTGCAGTATCAACGCCCATTTTTGCAGCAGCGTGTGCGGCTTCTATACCGGCGTGCCCGCCGCCAACAACGATAACATCAAATTGTTTCTTCATGTGTCCATTTTGTGGCTATTTGGATTTTAGTTAAAGATTTTTTACGGCCCCTCTCTTTTTTAGGATCTTGAGTATACCGTAAGTTTATGTGTGGCTCAATCGGGTCACACACGGGGAAGAGACCTATTGTGCTTATCTGTCAAAAATAGTTGATTGACCCGACTGGGGCTTGGCAATTTTTCTGAGAACAAAGCGAAATATACTTTGTGCACAGCTAATTGCTTGCTGTGTTTCTTCTTTATCGGGAACTTCAAATTCAGTTGGATATCTAAATTTTGATGAAAATGGACTGATGTAGTTTGCGGCGTCGAATTTTTTTTCAAACTCTTTATCAAAAGACATACATACTTCCAGTAATTTAATTAGATCATGAGTCTTGAGTATTGGGTTCTTTTTAGAAACAAGATATGCCTTGAGTGACTTTTCAGCCGATTGCTGGCAGTGGTAGACCGCTGAAGAAAAAAGCTCGAGCTTACAAAGTCCCTTTGCAGCAAGAAGATCTTCTTGGGCTATCTTCAGCCATGCTTCATGCCCGAGCATATAAAAGTTTTCCGTCTTTTTTGATTTTATGACAGAGGGTGGTTGCGTCATGCGAGTATTTTTCAAACTCAGCCTTGGTGTAGACGATGATATCTTTTGCTATGCCTAGGCCAAACAGTGCCTGTTGCCCAGATCGAGCGCGGCTATAGCTTTTTTCATCTGATTTATCGATGATAATGAGGAGATCGAGATCACTGTCTTCAGTTGGACTTCCCCATGCATGTGAGCCAAAAATGTAGATAGCAATTGGATCATATGTTTTAACGAGGCGTTTTTTTACTTCGTCGATTGTTTCTTTGGTTATCATTAAACACTTTCTCAGACTTGTTTGGGAAACTCACTTCGAGTATACCGTAAGTTTATGTGTGGCTCAATCGGGTTACAGATGGTTGACCTATTTGTGTGTTTTACTGTACTCTATGTGCCCGCAGTTTTTTGTTGAGTACGATTATAAGGAGTTATTATGATTAAAAGAATTCGATCTATTTTGTTAATGATGGTTTTAATGGGGCAGGGAGTTTTTGCTGCTGATCAGTTTAGTGATATGAGGGTATGTGTTGGGTTTTTTGATCCAAGCGCTGGCGTAATTGAGCGTATTAACCTGAGTCCAGAGCAGCTTAAGGAATTTTTTACTCCTGAACAACTTCGTGATTTTTATCAGTACTGTGTATCCGGTTTTAATGCTGGTAAAGATAGTTACATCCGTAAACAGTTGCAATGTATGTGTGTTCGGGTGTTTGGTGTAGCTGAGCAAGCCGTAGAAAGAATGCGTTTTTGTGAGCAGACTTCGTCTGCTTGTCAGGGTACAAGCTACTTGTACACCGTTCTTGATCAACGAGGGAACAAGAGTTTGTCTGTTGGCTTGGATGCTGCAGACATACAACGTGATAGTCAGGACTGTTTGTACCCGATGCTCATCGTAGGGGTTATTGTTGGAGGGGTGACCATGTATCTTTGTTGGCGCCTTATGGGGTGGCACAGTAAAAAGTATTTGGCAGAAAAGGATACAAGGGTTTAGCCTTCACGCAAGGTTTTTAAGAATTTGACGCGCTGCGTTGCGCGCTGTAAGCTGTTCGCAGTTTTTCATCATATTCATCAAAAAGGAGATTCTATGAAAAAAATTGTGATGCTTGTTTTAGTGATGTCGTTGTTTGGATCGGGCATTAGAGCAGCGGAGAATTTTGTAGGGCAAGTTTTCAAGATATGTATTGGTGTTTATGATCCACAAACTCGGCAACATGTTATTACCGAGTTTGACTCTCTTGATGCATTTAAGCGTTTTTTGTCGGGAGATGGGTTTATGGAGTTGCACGCTCGGTGCAGTGAAATGTTTGGTAGTGGTTCTACCGTTGTAGCAACTCAATTGAATGGACTCACGGGACATCTTGCGGCTTTATGTGGCCAGGTATTTCCTCAGCAGTGGGGGGAGTTAGCTAATGTACCAGCACTTTGCGGGAATGATGGAAAGTTGGTGACGCTGAGGGACTATAGTAGCCTTGGAGGTGAGAAGCTTATAATAACTCCTAATGCGTGTTATGCTATCCCGTTTTGTTTGACCGTTACAATTTTTATCGGCGGACTTTTGTTGCTCTATGTTGTGTATGATTGTTTGTCGGATAACCCGTTTATTTATTCGGGAGATGATCTTGATTTTCGTGGCTTTAGTTTTGCCAAACGTAGAGTTAGGCAAGGTTAGCAGAGGCGGGCAGTAAGCCCGCCTCTTTTTGTTTTTTAAAAGCCTGCTGTTAGGAGTGTGTGTTTTGCGGCTGCACGAGCAAGTGCGGTATTAATTTGGTGTTCGCTTGGCATTTGCATGCCTGAGCGGTCTTGGTCATTTTGTAAGTAGTCTTTGAGTTTATCTTTAAAGTATTGCAAGCGTTTGCTTGAAATTTCTTGCGACTCAAAAAAGTAAGTGAGTATACCCGTCAGAAATACGATTGGCGTATTTGATTTGCCCATCATAAATTCGGTTAGGAATGATGCGGCATGTGTTGTAGTAACCGTTTTTGTGAGGTGTTTGACCATTTGTGCAGCATTGAGTTTTGTACCAAAAACTTTGACAGTACGGGCATCAAGCGTTTCAAGCAGGCCAAGTACAATGCTGATTATCCACTCGCTGTTTTCCTGCAGTATTATTTGTGCTAGTTCAAAGAATCCCTTTTTTTGTCGTTCGGGGTTGTTACTATAAAACCCTTTGTAAATTGCTATGTGTACAGCAGTGCACACCACGGCAATAAACAGGGTTACCCCACCAGCTTTGATGAACTCGCTATTTAATGTATCGTCTTGACCATCTTCTTCCAAAATTTTGTCGATGTGTACGTTGAGACGTTTTATAACCTCTAGTTCTACATCATCATCCAGTGCGTAGATGCTATTTAAAATTCCTTGGGTAATTGCTTCTACGCTTTGGTTCTCAATTTCAGCAGTAGGTTTTGGTTTGCTCGCTACGACATTTTCAGCAGGCTTTTGCACGGTTATCTCAGTTGGCTCTGGTTCAAGGACGGAATCGATAAATTCTTCAGCGACATTGCTGATTGCAGTTTGGATAAGCTGGTTGGTCATTGCTTCAAATTGATTTACAAGTGCTTCTTGCACTGCTGATTCTGATGCACTTGCTGCTTCAGGTTGTTCTTGCGGGGTAGTAGTGTCTGGCATTGTTTGATCTAGTTGTTCTTGCACTGGTTGGGTTACCGCTGCGATTGTTGATTGTTCAATTGGTTCAGGTTCTGTGAGAGCAGCGGGTGTTGGTGTTGGCTCGGGTGCTAGGGGTGTAGAGCCTGGGGCACTGAGTGGCTCGATTGATATTTCTTGTGTTGGCTCTGGGGTTATGGTTATTCCTTCTACTGCTGGTTCCTCAGGTGTTTGTGATGCTGGGCTGTTTGAGCTGTCAAGTTGCGGTGTTAAGGTTTGCGAAGATGAGTTTTCTTCGGCTGCTAGCTCTCCTTTGGTCAGGGGTTGCGCTAAAACCTGTGTGCTATAGGCAAGACTGCTTGCCAGCAGCAATGCGCAAATGTTGCGTGTATTCATGAAGGAACTCCTTTTTTTAGGGGATTATTGTGTGTATGGTTAACTTCTTTTTTTATACATGCTCTTTGCATGTGTACTTGCAGCGCCATGTTCGACGATGGGGGCTGGATAATCGCCTTCGAAATCATCGTGGTATTTGTCCCAGTTATGGATGTATTTGGGTTCAACGTTTTTAAGTTCTTCAACCCATGTTTTTATGTATTTGCAATCATGGTCAAATTTTTTTTGCTGAAGCCATGGGCTGAAGATACGAAAATATGGTTGCGCATCACAACCTGTGGATGCAGCCCATTGCCAGTTGCCGTTGTTGACTGAAGGATCATAATCAACAAGGAGCTGAGCAAAATGTTTTTCACCCCAGCGCCAGTCAATGTGTAAATCTTTAACCAAAAACGATGCGACAACCATGCGGACGCGATTATGCATGAAGCCGGTTTGTGCAAGTTGACGCATTCCGGCATCAACAAGAGGGTATCCAGTTTTACCTTGTTGCCACGCATGAAAAAGCTTTTTTGAGTTTTTCCATGCAAGTTTGTCATATTTTTTGTGGAATGCGTGACCAAAAACATGAGGAAAATGGAAAGCGATATGTGTAAAAAAATCACGCCAGTACAGCTGTTTTATGAGTGTGTGGGTTTTTCCGAGCTTTTTTATAATGGCTTCACGTGCTTCACGTACTGAGATTGTTCCAAATTTAAGATGAGCAGATAGGCCAGTTGTTGCCTCACGTGCGGGGATATTACGTTCTTTGTCATAGAGCCTGAAAGTACTCAAACGCTTAAAAATATTAAGTGCTTTTGATCTTCCGCCATGAACAGAAATAGAATCATTTTCTTGAGCCAAAAACTTTGTGTATATGCTTTTGCCTTGGCTACCTGCAAGACTACCGGTAAAAAAATTGCTGAAGCGGTGTTGGGTTGGGAGCGCAACTGCATGTTTTGAAGCATTTTTATAGAAAGGTGTAAAAATGGTGTAAGGCTGTTTGTTTTTTTTGAGTGCTTGGTCAGGCTCAAGTAAAAGTAAATCGGGACTGCTCACAAAAGCTGCTTTGTTTTTTTTACACGCACGTTTGATGCTGTTATCACGACGTTTGCCGTATGGTGTGTAGTCATGGTTAACAAAAACTGCATCAATTTTTTCTTTTTTAATGAGTCCCGAGACAACGGTTTCAGGATTGCCATAAAATAGATAAAGTTTTGCTTTTTTCTTTTTGAGTTGGCCCTCAAGATCCTGTAAAGATTCTATCATAAATTGAATAGCATTGAGTGATCGGTATTTGTTTTTGTCAGTTACCTGCTCGGGGGTAAAAATGAAAATGGGGACTACTTTTTCTGAGGTGGTATGTGCGGTGATGAGTCCGGTATTGTCGTTCAGTCGTAGATCACGCCGAAAAATAAACAGAGATTTTTTGTACTCTTTTGTCATAACCAGCATCCTTGCTTAAAGCTTGACCAATGAATGTGTGTAGTGCTATAACACAAATGTATTTTACAAATTGGCGACGATTTATCCGTGAAGGGAAATTTCATGTACAGTTCCACCAGAAAAAGAGTTTTGCATGGTATTTTTTGCCATGTAAAGATTCTTGTTAGCCTGTCTTTAATTATTTCCTGTTGTTTGCATCTGAGTGCAACGCCACTGGTTAATGTTTACGATACCGCCATCATTCATACGGCACGTGGTACTGACAAGTTTTATAAAAAATTTGATAAAGGGCACTTACGCTTGCATCTTTCTCCTTTTTATCAGCATGCTAACACAGCTCGTGATGTCTGCAATAAAAAAGTGCAGCTTCACGATCGATGCGGAAAATGGAATTTGCTTGCCATCCTTTTTGATGCGGAAAAAGCAGCACCGACCAATAAACCATTTAGCGAAGAAAATTATGAACAGTTATGGTCAGCTAATAGTGCATTGCAAGGGAATACACTTGAGCCAAGCACGTTGGAGGAAGATCGATTTAATTTCACCAAAGAGAACGAGTTTAAAAAAGAAGTTGCTGAATACAACTATGGTACCTATACCGATGTTAAAGGCTCGTATGAAAAGCTTGGTCTTCGTGCGCAAATTAATTTTGATTTTGGTGGAGGGTTTGGTACAGCCATACGCGCAGGGTTTGTCGACATCAGGCAGAAGGCCAGTGACTATATAGTCAATGAGGGCGTGCAGCGAGGTAAGGGCATTGGAAGTGTTGAAGGTGCTCCGTCTCAAAATGAAGCAGCATTTGGTCCCGTTTTTTTTGATAATCTTGTCAGTGCAAATGCGCGCACCAAAATTGCCAACGAGCTGGGCATTGATTTGAGCGAGTTTTGTGACTCAATGCTTGAGGACGTGCACGTACAACTTTATTGGAATGTACCGATTAAACTGTGTGAGCGCGAAGAAGTGCCGGTGCTTGTTGTACCGCATATTTCTTTGGGTGCATGGATCCCATCGGGCAATGATGTAAAGCCTCACAGGCGCTTTAGTGTGCCATCAGGCAACAACAACTTTTGGGGAATAACGCTTGAAGGTGCGCTTAATTTTGAGTTTCCAACGTTGGGAACTGACCAGATTTTACAGTTGAGTTTGGGTGCTGGTGCAGTTTTTTCCGAAACTAAAGATCTCAAGGCGCAACGTGTGCCAACAAGTATTTATCAGGAAGGCCTGATCCCGTGGACAACGGATATCAAGCGCCGCCCAGGACACTTATGGTATGCTAACGCATCACTCAAAGCAGAATATTTTTCAGGCAATTTGATGTTTTATTTTGATTACATCTATACGCAGCATCTTAAAGATCACATTAATTTGCTCTGTAGCAGAACAACGTGCGAGATTATTCCATGCCCAACAAGTTGTGAGTCAAGCGAAAGTAGTTCAAGCTCGACCAATACCAGTTGTAGTAGCAATACATGTGTGCAAAACTGCACTCAAACTTGTTTCCAGAGTTGTGAGATTAAAAAGATACTGAAGTGTACGACAACGACATTAACCAAGGCTGCCCAAGACTGTTTCCAAAAAGGTGTTTGCAAGTTGGAAGATGAATCGTGTTGGAAGAATCAGCAAATTAATTTTGGGCTTACATACAAGATTGCATCCTGTTTGACGCTTGGTGGTATGGTGCAGGCGCACATTAGTGGACGTAAAGTTTTGCGTCCGGTCACCGTGCTTGGTCACATTCAGTTTAGCTACTAAAACGCTTCACCCAGCGTGAGGTGCCAACCAATGCGTTCTTCTTTTTGCTCAAGGCGTGATTTCCATTTGAGTGCAAGGTCAAAGCGCAGGGGGCCAATCGGTGTTTTATAACGCAGGCCAATGCCGCTTGATGGGAACCACTTTTTTCCAAAGCCACTCAACCCAGTTTGGCTCAAAATGCCAAGATCTTGAAAGAGTACTGCCCCAAATGACTTGTAGATGGGAAAGCGTAGTTCCCCATTGATATTAAGCATTGAGCTGCCACCTTGAATAGTATATTGTTTGCATGTTTTGCCGTCTTTGACGCAGGTTTGTACTCCCAGTGGGGGTAGGCCATCAAGTTCGTAGCCACGCACAGAGTGTGGGCCACCAAGGTAGAAACGCTCTACAGGCATAACTTGTGTGAATTTTGACCGAAAAATATGGCCAAACTTGATGCGGCCGGCAGCAATAATGTGACGGTAGATTGGATGAAAAAAGGCATGTTCGGCAATCAGTTTTGCGGTAAAGATGCCAGAACTTTCAGGAATCATGCATTTGAGTGATGCGTTGCTGAAAGTGCCGCTTGTTGTATTGAAGCGGTCATCAAGTTTATCCACGATCAGTGACGGTGCAACGTAAAAGTGTGGCAGCATTTTGTCTATTAGGCGCTGGTCAAAGTTGAGCTGACCACGAACACGCGTTGTTTTAATCCATTCATTACCCGCAATAACACTCCAATGGTAGTGTTGTTTGTACTGATCAGAAAGGGACATGCCAAAGCCTGCTTGCAGCGCTTCATAAGCAGCATCGCCGCCGCCAATTTTGACAGGGTGGATGTATTTGTTTGCATAGGCATTAATGCGCCCCATGCTGTCTATGCCGAGTGGTGTTGGTTGTTGGTATTCAGCATTGAATCGTTGCTCAAAAAAGGTTAAATCGACGTTGAATGATAATTTGTCAGCATGATTTGTTGGATTTTTGAATATAAGTGAGGTGCCAAATTTTGGGGTATGTTGTTGTTTGAATTGAAAATTATGACTTGTTAAGAAATAGCCAACACGAAAACGTAATTCGGTTGGTTCGTCGTCAACAACATTGAGCAAGACCGTTTTTTTGCCTGTTGGCTTTGAAAGGTTTGCTGGGGTTAGTTGAATTGATTTGAAGACATCAAGGCTTTTGAGCCGCTTACGTGTAAGGTCAAGTTTTTGTCGATTCCAAAGATCGCCTTCCTTAAACTTGAGTTGTGCTCGTAAGTGTTTGAAAGGGATTGTCGTATTGCCTCGTACGACGACTTTGCCGATACAGACCTGTTTGCCTGGTTTTATGTGCCACCGCACAAATATTTTGCGTTGCTCGGGGGGGGTAGCGCCTGGCAGATTTATGGGAAAGTCTTGAACGGGGAGTTGCACCAGTTCGGGCTGAATCTCTGCATACCAGTAGCCTTGCCTATGGAAATAATCAAGTAAAAATGAGCGCTGTTCATGTAACCATCCAAAGTGAAATGGAATGAGTTGGTTATATTTTGAGAGTTTATATTTCTTGAAAAAATCACATCCTTCAAGTTCTTTGAATGGTTCAATTTCAAATCCGGCCCAAAAACGTTGTATGCCCTTGTCTATCAAAAGTTTGAGTGTATATGTTTGTGTAAGGTGGTTTTTAACAAATCGCTTTTCGATAGTTGTAAAATCCCAGTAGCCATGTGCGAGGTAATAATTTTGCAGCTTTTCAAGGTAATGGTCGAGGTTGTCTTGGTCAAAGATTTTGTTTTTTAATTGTTGGGCAAAGGGCAGCTCTACTTTCTCGGGCAAATGTGTTGCAGCATCGATAAGTTCGATGTGTTCGATAATTGTTGGTTCTTGCTCATCGATGATGATGTGATGGCCAATTTTGCCTACTGGCTCATGACTAAGGTTAACGTGCCAATAACCTTTTTTATAATATTCGTATGCCAGTTGCTCGGTTATGATCTCAGGCAAGAAAAGCCAATCAGGCTGGTCGGGGTCAAGTAGTTCCTGCTTGATGAACTGATCTGAAAATGCATCGTTGCCTTCAAGGGTAAGTATTTTTCGTTTACCAAGTGCGATTTCAAAAGTGAGATCAAGCTTGTTTTTGTTTCCAAAGTTTTTATGCAGGGTGATGCGTGGGTTGAGAAAGTTTTTTTTGCGTATAAAATCTTTCATTTTTCTAACATACTTTTTGACGCGTGTGTTTGAGTAATAACCGTGTCTAAAGTACTTGCCAAATTTTCGATCGAGTGTTTTTCCCAGGCTTGCAATGTCGTGGTTGTGCTCGTCTGAAAGGTGTTTATTGAGATCGGCGATGGTGAAGTGTACGTGCTCAAAGCTATATCGCTTGTTCCTGTTGAGTGTCAGCTTTGTGGTGATAGTTTTACGTTTTTTTTCATAGATAAGCTCATCGTCAATTGTGCAATCAAAATAACCTTGATCATGTAGGGTCTTGATAATGCTTTTTAGCGATTGTTCATGGAGCGTTGCATCAAATATTTCACCCGGCTGTAGCATGTACAGTGTTGCGTAGTCCTGCTTGCCAAAGATGACCCCATGGATCTGTAGTTTTTTAAAGATCCAGTTGCCGGTCAAAATGAAGTGTAGGTGCTTACCCGTTTGATACTCATCTTCTTGTACATGCACGCTTGTAAAGCGCTGTTTTGCCATGAGTTGACGGTAGGCATAGACTAGGTGGCGCTTGGTTATAAACGAGTTCGTTTTTAGACGTGTGAGGTAAAAAAACTCGTCTTCAGTAAAGGGTACATCTGACTCGAAGGTTATTTTGGTAATGTACATACTGTGGGTGGTGCCTGCCTGTGCGGGTGCACTGACCAGGTCTTTGAGGTCAACGCCGGCTGCATGCATGTTGCTTGTCAGCATGGTCAGGAAAAAAATGAGGCAGATAAATCGGTATGATGTCATAATGTAGGTTGCTGTGAGTGAAATTGCCTATTGTTTCGATTTGGTTACTTAGTTTTTTGTCTGTTATAACAAGCCTGTCCTCTGGCTTGACTGGAAGGTCGCTTTTTACCCTCTAATCATGCAGTTTAGCCTAATTTAAGCATTTTGGGCAGTGGGGGGGCGAATTAGCCTTCCCAGACGGTCTTTGACCCGTTTGATTTAATTTTCAATCTGTATATAATTATACATGTATGCATTTAAAATATGCGTATAACCGTAAATGGAAGGTTATTTTTTATGAAATGGAGGCTCTCATGAAGGGTATTTCACGCCTGTCACGTGTATTTTTATTGGTTGCTATGGTTGCAAGCGGTGGATTTACTGCAAAGGCAGTAGATTCAGGACTCAGGTTTGAGCAGGCATTGCGTTACGGCATGAATCGAGTATGGATTGACGAAAAAAGCGCTGAGATGGCCGAAGCGATAGATGCTGGTGATTTTGATGCGGTCAAAAAGGTCGTTGAGTTGCTTCGTGGATCAGGAGACGAGCCTCGAGAAGAATATTTCTGTTTTACTGGTGAGTTTCTACAAAAGCTCGTAAAAGATTTTTATGAGGGTAAACAGCCGTTAAATGTCTTGGGGAAAGGCTTACTTGGTTTTGGGCAGCGTTGGGGACGCTTTGACTTACTGCTTAATGAGCAGGGTTTGGTACCACTTTTGCAGGCAAAGGCACGATTGAAAACATGTCCAGAAGATCGTCGGGCTAAGTTTGAAGAAATAGTTGCATATCTTAAGCGTGTTGGTTTTAAAGAGTCCTTCATGCATCATTGCTGGAGAGGGTTTAAAAAGTTTCAAACTGTTAAAATTATTTTTGATTTGCTTCTGGCTACGTTAGATCGTTACACAAATTTTAATATTCCAATTGATGAAAATGGAAGCTGTGTATTGCTTGAGCTTGCAATGAGGTCAGATTCTGAGTCTTTTGCATTATTTAAAAAATTATTTTCGTATGAAAAGGTTAATGGACATTGCCTCAATTTTAGAGGGCAAAACGTACTTCATCACGCAGCATTTGAGGGCAATCTTGAGGGTGTTAAATATTTACTGGAGCAGGACAAAGGCTTTGATGTTAATGCTCAAGATAAAAAGGGCTTAACACCATTGCATTGCGCGGCACAAAAAGATCAGTTTGCAGTTGTTATTCCCATACTTGTCAACGGTGCTAACCCTGAGGTTAGAGATTGGCAGGGGCGCTCCGCGCTTGATTATACAGCTATGTGGGTAGCTCCAAGCACAGCACGGATTTTGCTCAGTCGTGGCGTTGGCATATCTGAAGGTATTGATGGTCGTTATGGCACTGCTTACGGTGGGATTAATCTTGCACTCAATCCTACGTTATTTGGAAATATTTTAGAGATTAGCAAGCTTATTGATAACGAGCGAAAAAAGCGTAAGCAGAAATTACGAGATGCTGCGAGTAAAATAAAAATTGTGATTGATGAAAGTATATAAAGATTAAAAAATAAATGGAGATCATTGTGAACTGGTCAAATTTTTTAAAGCTTAGCTTTTTGTTTTTAGCATGCACAAGTTCTGCCTTTGGTGCTGAACTTGAAAAGTATGTTGATGAGTCTTTTGCAACTCAAACGAGTGCTGTGCGAAACACATCTCTACGTCAGCGCCACACTATGTGGGTAAATACGGCAGTGTCCAATAATAACCTACCGAATACATTGGTTAAAAAACTGCGTGATTGCAGAACTGCTTGTGAAGTGATAAATCTTTGGGAAAAGTGTCTTGATAGTCATGAGCGAAATGCCTTTTGGCCGTGCTTGAAAGGTGTAATTGAGCAAGGTACGCCGATGTATGATAAAAATGGCCAGGTAGTTTTTTGGATTCCTCAGTTTGGTTTGGGTCTTGATTGTTTGGGTAACAAATTCTGCCAGGAGCATTTTAGGGAGTACTGTGGAGAGAAACTATCGTTTATAAAGCCAGCGCTTGAGCAACTTAGCATTGATGATCTTAAAAAGATGGTACCTGAAAATAACGACGATTTTAATTCTGAAAAGCTTGAAAATAAATATTTTCGTGCAAACCTTACCAGCCGTTGCTCAGATGGAAGCACGCTGCTTGAACTACTTATTCGGTATTACGGCTATAATGGGATGCTACAGCGTAAGCTTACCAGTGCTTCAGGACTTACTACAGAAGAGCGAGAAACAGCATTGGATGATGTTCAGAAGCGCCTCATGCTTGTTTCAGATACGATTCGCAACATTATGGTGTTTTTCGAGCCTCAAAAGGCTCAAATAGCTAAGCTTGTTCGTGAATGCATTAATCGTGAACCAGACGTTCTTCAAGTACATAATCTGTTGGAAAAATGTGAATATTTTGAATATTTTATAGGTGGGAATGGTGAAAATCTTATTCTATTGTTGCACTACTATGATCATGATTCAGAATTGATTGATGCCTTAGATTATAGAGATGCTATAGATGTTTTACCCCTGACTGGTTCAGAAATGTATTGTACTCCCTTGTTGTGTCTTGCACGAGTTAGCGGTGGGTATGATGTTGCCCAGTTACTTCTTGACTATGGTGCTCAGGTCAACGCGCGTGATATAGTAGATGCTGATTGTTTGCAGCGTTATTTAGAAAATGATTATCCATCGCTTGACTTTGTAAAGCTCTTTGCAAGGAATAGAGCTTTTTTAAATCGTATTGATGACGAAGATGCGACATTGGTGCACTGTGCAGCGGATCGGGCAAGTGATGAGGTTATGAGGTTTTTGCTCGAAGAAACTGGCATAAGCATTAATGTACAAGATGAGGAACGATGTACTCCGTTACACTACCTGCTCGAAAGTAAGAGCCCCAATAAGCTTGGTATGGCTAAGAAGCTTATACAAGATTATGAGGCCAATATTACACTGAAGAATAAATGGGGAGTTTCGGTGTGGGATTTAATGAGTCAGCTTGAGCAGGGTAGTCCTGTTAGGCAGTCACCGCGTAAAACGTTACAGCAAAAGCAGAGCCCTAAAAAGCGTAAACGGCTTGAGTTTGAAGATACGGATTAGGATCTCTGGTTTGTTGATTTATGTATTTTTAAAATGGAGTTTGTTATGAAAAAGTCAATTTTTTGGGTGCTATTTTTTTTAGTTACAATTTTTTCAAACGTTATTTGTGCAGAGGAAGACAAAGGACGGTTGCCGACAAAGCAGTCATATGTAAAAAAAGGCGTGGAGATGAATCACATTTTTGCGTTTCAAATTGCTAAGTTTCTTGAAGGATGCAAAACATCAGGTGAAGTAATACAAGCATTTAAGGCGGTCAACTGTAACAATAAAGAAGTTTTCAGAAAATGCTTAGAGTTTCACATTGAATGTGGTACGCCAATGCATGACAAAGATGGTAATATTATTTTTTGGATTCCTCAGTTTGGGCTTGCACAAGATTGTGGTAAACATAGTTTTTGTAAAAAAAATTGTCCTGTAAGGAGCGAACTTATTGATGAGTTTGTGCAAAATATATCTATTCAGCAATTGAAAAAAATAGTTCCTTCAGAGCAAAAAAATGTGAACAAGTATCTATGCGAAAACGTTTTTAGGCGGGCGCTTGATGGGAGTACCTTGCTTGAATTGTTGATTAATATGTGTCGTGTGATTGATCTTAGGCGATTAGAATTAGAAAGGAGTTATGGCCTTTCATCAGAACAGCGAGGAATGGAGGTGGCTAAACTCCAAGAGCGTCTTGTTGGTGTAAGGAGCTGTATTGACGATATTATGATTTTTTTGGCACCCCAGAAAAATCAAATAGAGCGTCTTGCCAGGGAATGTAGCCAGCAAAATCCTAATGTCGAAAAAATTCAGGGACTGCTTAATGAACAACGATACTTTGAGTATTTCATAGGTAGTAATGGGCTAAATTTACCTGCTGAAATGCAATTGTATGATTCGCTATCTGATATTGATTCATTATGCTATGAAGATGGCAAGACTGTTTTCGATTCGGTTGAAACCCCGCTATCCTATGTTGTTTGTTTGGAAAAACGTAGTGATTTGTTAGATGTTTTTTTACGACATGGATCATGTATAAATGCTATGAATGGCACCCATAATCACATTTTACATAAATTTATGTCGTCTGGTAAGTTAGATACTTCTTTGATTCGTTGCTTTCTCCAGTCAGGTGCGAGCTTTAATGGTATTAATTTTTGTGGGAAATCATTATTACATTTTGCTGCAAGTCATGCGAATGAAGAGATAATGGAATTATTGTTAGAACGTGGATACGACATACATGGAAAAGACGATCAAGGCGATAGTCCGCTGCACTGTTTACTTAAAAGTGACAGTCAAAACAGGACTAAGATTGCTCATAAAATCATACAACAATATAAGCCAGATTTAACTTTAAGGGATGGCAACAATGTTACAATACAAGATCTACTGGGTGCTTCAGTTTTACAAGAACTTTTCTTGCAGGGTGATAACTCGGAAAATTCTGCAAAAACTAAAAAACGTAAACGGCTTGAGTTTGAAGATACGGATAGCAGATCTGATCAATAATATCAGTCTTGTCCGATGACTCGAAAGACCCCCCGGAAATCACGTTCTTGTGTGAACGGTTCTGCAAAGATATCTTCTACTTTTGACTTGGTACTACCCTTGTATAGGTGATCGATGAATTTTTCAAGATTGTCAGCCTGGCCTCGCGCATAAATGATAACCTGCTGGTCATCATCGCTATTTTGGGCGGTTCCTTCTATTTCAAGATTGGTAGCATGTTTTTTTGCATACTCTCGATAACCGACGCCTTTAACCTTGCCGGATACTGTAATCTTAAGGCATTTCTTCATTTCTTTCTCCTTTAATCTGCCCATAAGTCCGAATATAAGGGGCGATAGAACATTTTGTGGTCAGCCTATCAGAAAAAAAATAACAATGTCAAATTGTGGATTTTGTTGCTAGTAGGCATGTGCTCGTTTGGTCAATTTTTTGTAGAGTGAGATATGCGCGTTGATCATTGAGTTTACGTGGAATTGTTCAAGGTCATCTTGAAAATCTCCCATTTGTTTGCACCGTACAGGGTTGGTGATTAATAATTTAAGTCTACGTGATAGCTCTTGGGTATCTTTAGGTGTGACAAGAAAACCATTTTTTTTATGTTGAATAACTTCTGCAATGCCGCCGACATTGTAAGCTACAACGGGTATTTTGCATAGTCGCGCTTCAATAACGGCGCATGGTAAGCCTTCCCATAATGAGCTGAGTGCAAATACATCCCATGTTTGCATCCATTTGCTTACATCGCTTTGCCAGCCAAGTAAGTGAATATTATTATTCAACTTGTTTTCTTTAATCCATTTTTCAAGGATGGTTCGCTGTTTGCCATCACCAATTACTTCAAGATGGATCTGCTTTTTTTTCTGTGCTGGAAGTGTTTGGAGTGCATTGGCAAATCCCATAAATAGATCTAAAAGATTTTTTTGTGGTTTAAAGCATGCAACAGTGCCTATGGTAAAATGTTTATCGCTACTTTTTTCTTTATGAGTCGCCACTTTTTCAAAGGCATCCCATTCGACAGCAGCTCGAATTATTGAGCTTTTTTGCCCAAATGATGAAAAATATTTAGTGCCAGTTATTTGGTCTTTGTTTGAAACACAAACAAAATGGGTCGTAATTTTTGCGGTAATGCGTTCGAGCAGATAGGTGAAAAGCCAAAATGGATATGGTTGATAGTCGTGAAAACCGTAGCCGTGAACCGTATGAACACGTGTTTTAATACCAGCAAAAAAAGCGGCCCACCGTCCGAGCAGGCCTGCTTTGGTACTGTGTGTATGCACAATGGCATGAGGGTGTTGCTTTTTGATTTTGCGTAAAATTTTTATCAGCGAGAAAAAATTTGCAATTTCAAGGAATAACTGAGAAATACTTACTTCTCGTTTAAAGCTTTTGAGCAGATATACAGAGGTGAGTTTTTGTGCTTGCTCTACCAGAACGCCCTGTGATCCAGAAATAAGACTTGTGCTTAGATGTCGTTTTTCAAGCCCTTCTTTTAGGTTAAGGCAAACTTTTTGGGCTCCGCCCAACTCAAGTTTAGTAATGATGTAAATGACATGAAAATCACTAGCCGCGTTTTTCATGGCTCTCCTTTCTCCTTGAGCAATGTTTCTTTACACCTTTTTTATACCGTCAGCAGTAATGCGATAATTAACGAGTAGATAATTGATGATTCAATAAATGCCACTGAAAGTAGTGTAATGCGTAGTATGTTGTAGTAATTGTTTACGTCAAGGCCTATTTGTTGACAGCCTTTTGCAGCAACGCTGCCCAGGCTAATTCCTGTAGCAATTGAACCTAGGCCAATTGTGCATGCTGCAACAAAAAATTTTATTGCTATGGTGATGGGGTCTGTAGAAGTATTTGTGTTGTAAAGCATAAGTAGTGCAATAACAAGGCAGAACATAAGGGGGGTTTCGATAACGGCCTGGTTCATGACAGAGAATGGAAAGACTTTTTCATAAGCATTGGGGTTGTTGCCGATGGTTGTTGCTGCTGTATGTGAGTAAATAGATTGGCCGATAGACGGTCCAATACAGCCGATGCTCATTACAAGTCCAATGGCAAGGTTTTGTAGCGCCAGTTCGAACGTTAGCTCTGGAGTGAGTGTTGTGCGTAGCAGGAGTGCAATAACAAACGAAAATATTGCCGGTGCTTCGATAATTGATTGTGCTATCAACATAAAGGTAATAATTTTTTGGTCAGTGAATGGTTGTCGCGCAATTGCACGTGAAACAGCGTGAGCTACAAAGCTTGAAGCGATGCAGACGCAAAATGCTGCGCTGCCAACGGCAATGTTGGCTGCACATTCAGTCATGGCCCACGCAAGTGTTATGTTTTCAGGTGTGCCAAAAAGTGAGATAAGTGCCACCACGAGCGCGATGATAGCGCCGCTTTCAATCAATGCAAGGCCAATGATCATGGCCCTAAAGCATGAAGCAGTTGCAATGGGTTGGCGTGTAAACGCATCATGCATCCCAGTTGAAGCAAAACCAAGCCCAAATCCTCCACCTATTTGCCCGAGCAAAATTAGCAATGCTATGGAACCATAATGGAGGAATTCTGGCGAAATCATGTTGTCTCCTGTGCAATAGTGGACTTTTGTTCTGTATGTACCGCTGTGCCCATTGCCAGATAAGTAATGGTAAGCATGGTTAATACAAACGACTGTACGAGCCCTTCAAAGATACCAAGAATGAATTGAAACCATGTGAGAATGAACATGGCATTGTAGCATGTATTTGCAAAGCTGTTGATCCAGGAAAATTGTTTGGGAAGATGTATGTTTCTGGTTACGAATTGTAGAACAACAGTGAAAATAACGAACAAGAGAAAGTATTCTTTAAGTTTTGAGCTGTATTCGATGACCATGCCAAGGATAATACCACCACCAATAATGTTACCAAAAAGCCTAAACGACATTGATGCAATTTTTGCTAGCTCACCAACGACGTGAATAGGAGCGAGAAGAAAGATTGGCTCTATAAATTCGTGAAGATAGCCGCCAATACCGTGGACACGGATTTTATGGTACTGTACGTATAAAAATGATGTGAGGCCGAGCGCAAGCGTTGTGTTTAAATCTTTTGTTGCTTCCTCAACTAAAGGGATGAGGCCAACCAAGCAACAAAAAAAGGTAAATAAAAAAATTGTGGCGATAAATAAAAAGTAGTTGTACTCAAAAGCATGAAACGAGTCTTTACACAACGCAATCAGGAACTGTACTGCTTGTTCATATATTGCAGTAATTGGATTATTTTTTTTCTTTGCTAGTGTTTTGCCCAAGAGTCCGATGCACAGCAAAATAGCCATGGCGATCCATGTTGCCAACACTATGTCAAGGTGGATGGTCCAGAATGGGCCTGTTAGGCCAAGACGCGTGAATGGCTGAACCCGTTCGTAATCAAAAATTCCCATGCTCATAAGTTTGATCCTGGCTTAAAAAGTAGAACGTGCAGCCAAAAAGAACACATGAATGCTATAAAAAATAAGGTGATGTTAATTTTCCAGCGTAAAAACAGTAGGATACATGCACCAAGTACAAATATGGAACGTGTGATAAACGAAAAGAACGATGTTCGGGCTTGAGTTTTTGATGTATGTGATTCATTTGTTGGAAGCAAGCGTAGCGTTGCACGCAAAAATAGCTGGGCATAGATACTTGCCAGTATAACACCGCTTAGCAGAGAACCAACCGTAGTATATGTCTGATAAAACATACAGAAACTATTTTTACGTTTTTATATCTGTTATATCGCTCTTAGTACCAGCTCCAAGCTTAGTACTAAACGTCAAATGCTTCAAGTAAAACGAATATTATCTTATTTTTGAAAAGAAAAGAGCCAATTTTCGTGTAAAACGACAAATGGCTAACCTTGATCGAAGTTCAAGAAGCATGACATTTGTGACCATGTATGATCGTTTATGCAATCAACAATTTCATCTAGGTCTGATATTTTGGCTTGCTCAAGTGGGCTCAAGCCAGTTTGGTCTTGTTCAAATGGCTTAGCACCATGCTTGAGTAGGCATTGTATGACGCATGTAGGGTGACCATTGCCAATTGCCATGTTTAAGGCACTTTCTCCCCATGGTGCATATATATTAGGATGTATATGCCCATTAGATTTTTCAAGTAGGTCTTTAATTATCTGAGACATATTCTCAGAGGGTTTTTGCACAAGAGCCGTTAGTAGTGGCGGAAGTCTATGGCACCCATTCGTGATGAGTATCAGAGCGAGATCGTGATGCCCCATCCTTTCGGCAAGCCCTACAGGTGTTAGGCCATCACTATTGATATTACCTACGATGTCAACAGTATTGTCTGCTAGAAAGCTGTCAAGGTAAGCGCTAACTGCTCTAGGGTTTTGTGTTTCTATGGCTAGATAGAGATTTGCGCAGGGTTTGTAGTTGACACGATGGTCGACGAGTGCTCTAAGCGTTTCTTGTAGAAGAGGCCCGCTTCTACCGCAGCGTACTACAAAGTGTAAAATACTGTCGTTAAGGTCTCTGTCGGGTGTTTGGTAGCGCTCTATGAGTTTGTGGGGGTTTTTATTTACGAACAATCTGAATATTTGTAGATCAAATGGATCAAAATGCTTTACCTTAAAGCACTTTTTTAGATGTGCTCGCAAGTCTACAAAAGTCTTATCTGGTTGGCTTTTTGATAAGGATGGTGGAGTTGCTGTCAGTTCGGCGATAATTTCAGGATCAATTGTTTCAAGGGTTGGGAGCTGAGACGGCTCTGCACCATAGGCGAGTAAGGGGCTGAGTGCAGTAAGTGCTAGGATAGCGATTCTCTTCATCGTATTTGCTTTTCTATAGCTTGTTATGGTGATTTAGTTGGCCTTGGGAGAGCTAGTATACCGATTTTTCTCATTTACGCACTGTGTAGTGCTATAAGGCAATTTTTTTAATAAATATAATTCAGAAAAGAAACAATTTATTGATTTTGGCATCATTTAAAATTTATAATAAGAAATGATAAGCCAGGAGTGGCTTAAAAATGCTATAGGGGCATTAAAAAATTATAGTCAAAAACAAGGGGGATGTAGAATGAAACGGTCTACAGTACTAAGTCTATTAGTGATTTTAGGCTTTGGAAGCATGGTTATGCACAAGGCCAATGCACGCACTCGCAGAGGGGTAACCGCTCAGCCGATGCAGAGTCGAGTTGTTACTGCTGGAACGGCGACAGCCGAGCAAATTGAGCAGCAACAGCAAGCTATGCCTGGTGCAGAGGCTGCCCGTCAGGTACAGTCAGTTGTGGGACGAGCTGGCGGTAGGGCATCTGTCGGACGTCCAACTGTTGGAGGCAGAGCAGTCACAATGCCTGCAGAAGGACAACAAGTAGAGCAAGCTGGTGTTGACAAGCGTCAGGTTGTAACCGCTGGAACCGCAACTACTGGACAAATGGTTGAGCAACAACAAGTAGATCAGGCAGGTCGAGGCAGAGGTCGTAGCGCTGCACCAACCGTTGGTGGACAACAGGTACAACCCCGAGCTCCTCAAGCTCAAGCGCCATCAACAAGTGGCCGTGGTGTTGCTGCCGCGCGCAGCGGTGGTAGAGCTGGTGGACGTAGAGACGTTAGCACTGGATCTGCACAAATTAACAAATTGCCGGTTTTACAGCCAAATATGCAGTACAAAGTTAAAGATTTGATCAACATGATTCGTACCAATGACCAACGAGCAAACTTTTTGGAGTTGACTGCAAATGGCTCAGCCGGTGTCAATATTGACAATTGGATGGCCCAGCAGATGACTCCTGCGCAAGTTGATCCTTCAACGGGGCAACCAATGACCAACGGTGATATGGCTGTTACCGTCAAACAAGATCCTCAACTTATTCAGCGCTTGTTTCAAGAAGGTAAGCTTGATGAGCAGACCAAGTCAAACTATATGAAAGTTATGCTTTATTTTGAAGCAAACATTGATGGTGTAACTCGCCGTCTTTACCTTGAAGATCCATGGCCAGGTGACATTACTCGTACAGCCCTTGGTGATACCAATCCTGCAGCAATTAATCTGCAAAGCTGGGCTGTTAACTAAAGTAAATTCCTTACGTGGCTGTTACGGTTTGTCCGCCAGTCACAAATTTTGAAGCACTCGGGGCGCACACCGGGTGCTTCTTTTTTTTAGTTGTCGCTGCCAAAATTTCGTATTGTCTGCAAGATGCTATCTGGGTTGAGTGAAAGTGAGTGGATACCCCATTCTTGTAAACTACGGGCAAGTTCAGGGTAATCTGAGGGGGCCTGCCCGCAGATGCCAACTTTTTTGTTATTGCGCTTGGCGCCCTCAATAGCTGCTTTGAGCATGAACTCAACGGCTTCGTTACGTTCGTCAAAGATGTTAGATACGAGAGCAGAGTCACGATCAACGGCTAATGTGAGCTGGGTCAGGTCATTTGAGCCAATTGAAAATCCATCAAAGAGTTTGCTAAATTCATCTATTAAAATGACGTTAGATGGTACTTCAACCATCATGTAAATTTCCAGATTGTCGCGACCTCGCTCTAGACCGTGTTTTTTCATTTCTTCAATAACTGCTTGTCCTTCGGCAATCGTTCTGACAAACGGAATCATCAAAATTGCGTTTGTCAGGCCCATTTCGAGGCGTATCTTTTTCATTGCAAGGCATTCAAGGGCAAAGGCATCTCTGTACAGATCATGAAAGTAACGTGATGCTCCTCGAAACCCAATCATGGGGTTCTCTTCTTCTGGCTCAAAAAATTGGCCCCCAACAAGCTTGCGGTACTCATTGCTCTTAAAATCTGACAGACGAAAAATGACAGGTTTTGGATAAAAGGCCGCCGCTATGGTGCCTGCTTCTTGCGCAAGCTTATCGATGAAAAATTGCTTTTTATCGTTATATTCGATTGTGAGTTTATCTATTTGATCACGTTCACCAGGGTCTGTCACTTTTTCCGGGCAGACAAGTGCCATTGGGTGAACCTGAATGCTGCTGTTAATAATAAATTCCAAGCGAGCCAGACCGATGCCGTCTACGGGGAGGTTGGCTAAATTAAAAGCCTCGTCTGGATTGCCTAAGTTCATAAAAATTTCAACGGAAGGTTTTGTGATATCTTGCACATTAATTTGTTTTACTTGAAAGGGTATTGCACCGTCATAGACAATGCCAACTTCACCACTACTACAGTTGAGGGTGATTTCTTGGCCGGTTTTAATTTTTTCAGTGCCGTTGCCGGTTCCTACGATTGCCGGAATGCCAAGTTCTCTGCTGACAATTGCAGCATGACATGTTCGTCCTCCGCGGTTAGTAATAATGCCTCCTGCAAGCTTCATAATGGGCTCCCAGTCTGGGTCGGTCATGTCTGTGACGATGATATCACCTTGTTTTACGGAGCCAATTTTTTCGGGTGATTGGATGACAAGGGCGTTGCCTACAACAATCTTGCGGCCAACACTTTTGCCTTTAACAACTATTTTATTTGAGAGTGAGGCCTTATTTGCAATCGAGTACTCAGAGATTGTTTGGCTGTTTTCTTGTCGTGAGTGGACGGTTTCTGGGCGAGCTTGAACAATGTACAACTTGCCATCATTGCCATCTTTTGCCCACTCAATGTCCATGGGAGACCAGGTTCCCTTAAGCTGTGCGTAATAATTTTCAATGACCACTGCTTGGTGAGCAAGATCAAGCAGCTCCTGTTCTGATAGGCTATATTTAAGACGTTCGGCTGATTCAACGTCCACAATTTTGGTTGGTTGTGCTGGAGCATCGGTGTAAATCATTTTGATTGTTTTACTGCCAAGGCGTTTTTTTAGAATTGGCTTATGGCCTTGCTCCAAGGTTGGTTTGTGGACATAAAATTCATCAGGGTCAACGCTGCCTTGGACTACTGTTTCTCCCAAACCATATGATGAGGTAATGTAGACGACGTCTTTAAAGCCACTTTCGGTGTCGAGTGTAAAAATAACACCGGCACATGCTTTGTCTGAGCGAACCATTTTTTGTACGCCTATAGAGAGGGCTATATCCATATGGTTAAAGCCTTTATCAATTCGATATGAAATAGCACGATTGGTGAAAAGTGAGGCAAAAGCACGACTACAAACGGCAAGAAGTGCGTCAATGCCTTGAATGTTAAGAAATGTTTCTTGTTGTCCTGCAAAGGATGCATCAGGTAAGTCTTCGGCCGTTGCTGACGAGCGTACCGCAACATCGCACTGTTTACCATATTTTTTTTCAAGTTCCTGGTACGCCTGTGTAACTTGTGCAACGATTTCGTCTGGCAGAGGTGCTTTGGTGATCAGAGTTCTAATTTGTTTGCCAGCGTCTGAGAGTGTATCAAGTTTCTTTTTATCGATACGGCCAAGCAGCGTTTTAATTTGGCCGGTTAAGTTATTGTCGTGTAGGTGCTTCCAATATGCATTAGCGGTAATGGCAAACCCTGAAGGAATGAGTACATTTTTGCTTGATAATGCATGAATCATTTCGCCCAGTGAGGCATTTTTTCCACCAACTTGGGCGATGTCGGTCATTCGAATGGAGTCAAAATGTTTTATAAACTGCATGGTGTGCCTTTGCATAAAAGAGCAGTGTTTCGTTTGGTAACAATAAGGTAAAGTATAGCCAGTTACGCTAAAAAGTAAGAAAAGTTTTTTTAAGCTTTCTTGTTTTAAATAATGCTGCACCAGCTGTTGTTATTTTTACGGCGCTCTCGGGGTGATCCCTCTTCTACCTCAAACCTTTCAAGTCTTGTAATGTTTATTCTTGTTTCATTTTGTGTGGCTCCTCGTGAGAGCAAAATGTTTTCTGCCAGGATGTTACCGCATTGCTGGGCCTTTGTTAACGGAGATTGCAGGTTCTTGTTTTGTGCATTGACGTTAGCACCTGAATCGATAAGAACTGTACAAACACCGGGGTCTTTTTTGTTAAGGGCTGCATAATGTAGCGGTGTATTATTTTGTATATCAGGTGTGTTAATAGCGTTGCCGGCGTATCTGAGGAGCTCTGTGACTGTTGTAATATTGCTATACCGTGCTGCGTAGTGGAGGGGGAGTATGTTTTGCATAGAATATCCCCAATCTGTTTGCACACCCAGTTGCATGAGTAGGCGAATGGTTACAATATCGTTTTGTTGCAGAGCTATGAGTAAAGGCGTCAGTCCCTGAGGATCGTAAGCGTGTATGTTGTAATCATTGTCGTCGTTATTATAGTAATGCGCGAAGTACTCAAGCAAGTCAGTCCATCCTTGCCGAACTGCGGTGTGAATTGGGAAATAGCGTGCTGTCAGTGACGAAGGTCGAGCTCCATATTGAAGTAAGATATTGAGCGCTCGTTGGTGATCAAGTGTGTGTGTGGTATGTGAAAGGAGAATGTCCATGGCCGTTGTATTGTTTTTTGGGTTTGCAGTATTTGCGTCTACGCCAGACCAACATAAAAAACCGATAAGGTCTGGCATGACTGCCTGCGCAGCATAGTGGAGGGTGCTATTACCTGCATTATCTTGTGCATGGAGATAATCACTGCTGTGACGCTCTTTCATTTTTTCTGCGTATAGAGCGATAAAGTTTTGGTTTTTATGTTGTATTGCGCAATGGAATGGGGTTTGCCCTTTTCTGTTAGGTGTTTCGAGATTAGAATTGAGTTTTTGGAAAATGGTTTTAAGTGTTTGAGCGTCCAGTTGAGGAGATCCTGCTGCTATGTGTAGGAGCGTTCTTCCTTGTTCGTCTTTTAGAGCACTATTGGTGTGTTGTAGCAACTGAGTAAATACTTCGCGGGTGCCCTGTTGTAGTGCCAAGTGTTGTGGGAAAAGAGCACGTGGATGATAACCAAAAATAGTCTGATATTGTTCTTCTGAAAAAACTTGTTGAGCTAGATGAAAAATTGAATTTTCAAGCGTTGGTAGTTGCTGCATGGTCGTTCGAAGCCTGTAGTTTTGGGTTGACTGAGCTAACTGCATCCAAACATCGCCAAAGTCAATCCTGTAATGTTTCATTGCAGCAACGACTCTTGTTGCTAGGTAGGCACTTTTTGTTTCACAGGCTATGACCAGAAGAGTTGGACGATTGGTCATAGGTTCTTTTTTTTGTAAAGTGGGCAGATGGTTTAAGATGGTTTTCAGATGTTCTTGAATGGTTTTGTCACTACTGATGTCAAGGTGATCGACCTTTTCTTTCTCGGCAATTTTTTGAAAGGCGTCAGGATAGTTCTCTAGGTTCATACACATGTCAATGGTATTTTCAGCTAGGAGTCGAACACTAGGTGATTGATCATCGGTGATCTGAAATCCCCCCCCCGATCCACGACGTATGACCTTTTGCATTGTGTGAGCTTGATTGATTATAAAGAAAGTACATGCAGTAAGGAGATGAAGCTTCTTCATGATATCTCTTTGCTTATAAAAAAGGTTATTTTTTTATCTAACTGAAAATAAATGAACCTACTTTTTGCAAACCAGACTGTGGAGAGGGGAAAGTGCTGATCTGTAGGCGTTTTGAGTAATTTTTGCATTGTGGTATGCTAAAAGTCAATGGTTTGTTATTTCATCAATAATCATTATTTGGAGGTCTTTATGACGTATAAGAATGCACTGCTATTGCTCGGATTCGTCCTTGCTGCTATAACCTTTGCGGGAGGGGATTGCATGGCAAAGGTGCTTAAGGTTGGCGCTCAGGCACCAGCGTTTTCATTAAAAGATGAAAATGGTAATTTTCAATCGCTTGAAGATATGCTTAAAAAATCTGACAAAGTTCTCATCTATTTTTATCCAATGGATGGCACACCTGGCTGCACTAAGCAGGCATGTAACTTGCGAGATAATATTGCTGATCTTAAAAAAGCAGGTATTGGTGTGTGGGGTATTTCTTATGATTCAGTTAAGAGCCATAAGAAGTTTAAGGAAAAACATAATCTTTCGTTTTCATTGTTGAGTGATATTGACAAGAAAGTTGCAAAAAAATATGGTGCAAAACGAGGTCTGCTTCCAGTTCCTAAGCGCATTAGTTATCTTATCAGCAAAGATGGTATCATTGAGGCAGTGTTTAAAGATGTTGATGTTTCACAGCATGCGCAAAACATTTTAGATGCGATTAAGTAAATTAGATCGGGGGCAAAATTGCCCCCTTTTTTTATTCGAGTGTGTCTGATGCTTCTTTTTCTGCTATTTTTTCTTCTTCTTTGAGCGCATAAATTCTAATGTCAGTAAAATCTACTGCCTCGTAGCCACTAAAACCAACGTATTCAATATTTTTTACTGGTGTTGCGTTGCGCCAAGTTCCTAGTGGATTTTTGCCGATGAGGTCAGTTAGCTTTTTGTCGTAGTTCTCGCTTCCTATTTTTTCTTCATCAATTTTTCCAAACGACATAACCCCATTATCAATCATGACCCAGTAAAGTTCCTCAGTGTTAACTTTAACCATGGCCAGTGGGTTTTGATGAGCGTGAATCCAATAAGCTTGATCATCATTGCAATTAGTGCCACTCAAACGTGTTTTAGAGTTATTCCATCCGCCGAAGAGAAACATGAGGTGGTTGATATTTTTGTTTGCATGAAAATAGAAGTTATGTAGATGCTCGCGCTCTTCTTTTTCTCCAAGCGTGAAGAGATCGTCTTTGTATTTTTCAGTAAAAAGTACATAAATATCGCGCCAATGGGCTCGGGCCTTAAACGTTACAGCCCCACGGTTTTTTTCTGGAAGTTTCCATTCTTGGCGAAAGCTGACAATCTGTTGCCCTTGCTTGTGAGCATGGTACTTATGTTCAAAGAAATCAGGTTCTTTTAACTGATGAAATTTTTTATGGAGTGAGACGGGAGTTGGCTTTTCTTCAAATGGAAAGACTTTAATATTTTTGTATTCAATGTCATGATGTTCCCATCCGCTGAACCCAAAGTATCCAACCTTAGTTGCTTTTCTGAAGTCAAAGTTTTGATCCTTTCTAAACATCTCTTGATCTTGCCAACGTAGTATTTCATTAACACCAACTTCTATATTGCCGTTTTCGTCAAGGGTGTCTGCTTTGCCCATGCTTATAATACCATTGTTGACTGCTATCCAGTAATGTTCTTCATCTTTGTCTGCTATCATTGCTGCTGGATTTTGATCCTTAAATATCCAACAATAGTGAGGTGCTTCACCATCGTGTCTATTCTCTCTTCGAATTGTAAAACGTGTATTGTTCCAGCCACCAATGGTGAGGTGGTACATGTGATGTGGAAGGTCTTGTGGTTTAATCGAGAAAGAAACCATTATGTCGGCAGGATAGTTAAGGCCGGGGTTGTACGGTTTTTTGACGGTAAATTGAAGAGCGCCTCTACCCACATCTGGTAGTTTCCATGACTTGTGATATTGTGTTTGGGCAGGGTTGTAAAAGCGCATTTTGTCGTAAAGATCTTGATTGTCTTGAGGCTTTATTTCTTTCCACTTAGGATCTGTTGGATCATTAGTTTCAGACTTATAGAATTTGTTATTTGCGTGAGTACCGTAGAGTTGATCATTTTCAAATACAAGATTATGAAGTCCACCACTGACTTGTCTCCAAGTTTTACCTCCAGGTTCGCCTTGTGTGATGCCTTCGCGAAAGTATATATTACCGTTTTTATTAATACCCCACACGCCTTTGTCTGGGTGAACGGCAAGATTTCTTAAGCCTCCATCAACCTCTTTCCATTCAGCGTTTTCATTTGCCTTGACAAGTATGTTGAGGTCACCGTGAAATTTGTCTCCCAATGTCCAGATTGCACCGTGCGGTGCGTTCTTTAGTGGGGTGAATGAGCGTAGGTAATTGTGACGTCTGAAAAAGAACTCTGCGTGATCTGGTACAACAGGATCTCCAGTGGTTATTCGATTATCGGAAATGCCTTTTTTTGTTTTATCTTCTTTTTTTTCGTCTTTGTCGCTTTCTTGTTTTGGTGTTTTAGATTTTGTTTTTTCCCCTTTCGCTTCTTCCAGTTCCTCTTTAAGAGACGTAAGTTTTTTTTGCCATTTTTTGATATCTTCTATAATTTCTTTTTGAGTTCGCCCATCTACACGTTGCATTGTCTGACTGAATAAGAGGCAGACAGAGAATAATATTTTTAGCGTTTTATTTTTCATTCAAGCTCCTTTTACAACTCGTCATCCTTTGGTTAAACCAGAGGATCTCTCATTTTTTTACTCTAGTTCATCCGTTTCTTCTTTTTCCTTTACTTCTTCTTTTTCGGCTTCTTTTAA
The DNA here is from genome assembly GCA_020633995.1 of Campylobacterota bacterium. Classification (NCBI taxonomy): domain Bacteria; kingdom Pseudomonadati; phylum Campylobacterota; species Campylobacterota bacterium. Next base: position 564,663 of record JACKCO010000003.1, read on the forward strand.
TGCATAGATTTTAATATCTTTGAAAAAGGCTCCATAGTCTCCACTTCCAAAACCGAAGTAACTCACGGGGTTAATTTTTTTAAGTGGTCGCCATTCGTAGAGCTTCTTTTTACCGATGTCAGTGCCAAAGCCGAAAGAAAAGACACCATCTTTGATCATGAACCAATACTCTGTTGGTTCATTAGGCTTAATTTTCATGTTAGGATTTTCTTTGTTGTAGATCCAGGTAGATCCCCCATTGGGATGAGCACTGATACGTGTTTTTTCATTTTTCCAGGCATCCCAGGTGAGCAAGATGGCGTGCTCTTTTTCATCATTGAACTCGCTGTAGGTTTTTTTACCGAGCATTTTTTCGGCAAAAGCAACGTACACTTCGTTGGTTGCTTGGACAGTGCATGTGATAGCTCCGTTGTTTGGTTCAGGCAGCTTCCAAGCCTCGTTAAAGGTTGCGGTTTCATCCTCTCCTTGTATGTCTTCCTGATAATGATGGGTGTGAAGCTTTGGTTCTTTGACTTTGTCGAACTCTTTATGCAGAGAGTAAGGAGTTTTTTCTTCAGGTGCTGCAAATATTTTGATATCCTCAATTAGTGCTTTTTCAGCAAATCCAAAATGTGTTAAGTTTGGAATTTTTTTCTTTGGTTCTTGCCAGCGCCAAACTTCGTTTTCTCCTATGTTTTCAGATTGCCCGAAAGAAATGACCCCGTCGTACACCCTAAACCAATAGGTACCAGCTTTAAGCATAGCTTCTGGGTTTTGTTCCTTTTTTACTTCATTTTGCCCCTTGCCATCCTTGCCGCGCCTTATCCATGTTGCAGTATTTCCTTCTCCTCCAAGCACGAGCTTGTAGCCTTTGTCTTCGTCCAGAGATTTGTTTTCTGAGAACATAACGTCGACGTCCGCTAAAGGATTTTTGTCAACAGCCTTTATACTGAATTGTACAATGCCTCGACCGGGCTCAGGTAGCTGCCATGAGTCGTCAAATTGTATATGGTATTTGCCTCCGGTGAATTTGTATGACGTTTTTGCTGGGATGACTGGCGTAAGATCTTGGGCTGCTGACGTGCTTGATTTTTTTTCAGAGGCTTCTTTTGAGGGAGAATCTTGTTTACTTTCCTGTAATTCTTTTTTGAGCTTTTTTAGTTCTTCCTGTGCTTTCTTGATTTCCTCAACTATTTCTTTAACTTCTCGCGCTGGTAATATGAGAGGAAAGGTCGATATTGTAAACAGGAACAAAAAAAGTTTACATTTCATGAGGCACCTCTTAATTAAAACTTGTTTGTTTAATTTTTTAGTAATCGAATAGCAACATCACTTTTTATTGTATGAAGATGGGGTTTCTTATTTCAATAAATTTAACAATTGCGTTTTTTACAGTATGCTGAGAGCATTATTCTTCAAGATAATGAGAAAGGAGTTTTGTGGAACGAGAGAATCGTCTGTTAGTTCTGGTCTACGATGGCATTAATAACTCTGTCTTTCAAAGCCAAGTTTTTCAGCCACTTGTTGAGCAATGTCGTGAAAATAGAAATCTTGTGGTTACGCTTGTATCATTTGAAAATGAGTCTATTTTACCGTGTGTTTTAGCTCAGCTTGAGCAGCATGGTATTGCCATTGAGGTTAAAATTTTTAAAAGACCAAGATTTGTGGGCATCTTAAGTTTGTGGCCGGCAGTACTGCGCGTTGCTCACTTGCTTTGCAGTAAGCGGTATGATCGTATACTTGCTCGAGGGCCATTGGCTGGATATATAGCATTCAAGGGACTGAGCCTAGCCCAAAAAAAACCATCACTGCGCGGTTACAGCCCTACGGTGATGGTGCAGGCACGTGGCCTTTGTGCTCAAGAATATTGGTTTGCGCATATGCACGCTAGTGCGGGGCTTGTGCATAAACTTATCCGCTCGTGTATGTACAAATCGCTTGCGCGCCTTGAGCGCAAAGTATATGCGGCCGCCTACACCAGTAACCCATTTACTATTGAGTCGGTCAGTCCTGCACTTAAACAATACCTGGTTAGGCATTTTGGAGCTCGGACAAGCGGTATTTGCATAGCCGACAAAGATATTCCAAAACAGGTAGATAAAGGCCAAGTTTCTGTATGGCGAGAGCAAACTCGACAGGAATTGAATATTCCCGAACAGGCCTATGTATATTGCTATAGTGGCTCGTTTAAGCCGTGGCAATGTGCACGGGAAAGTATCGAATACGTTGCAAAGCAGTTTGAGAAAAATGATCAGGCCATTTTTTTGGTACTTTCTTCAAATAAACAGCAATTTGAGGGGGCGTGTAAGGCGAGTAATATAGATATGGCGCGTGTACGGATTGTATCCGTTGAGCCTGGCGATGTTACAAGGTATTTAGCGGCGGCTGATGTGGGCTTGCTATTGCGCCACAAAGATCCGCTGAATTGGGTGTCGCGGCCAACTAAGTTGCTGGAATATCAGGCCGTCGGCCTTAAAATAGTACACAACAATACGATAGCACTGCTCAGTGAGAATAGCAGGCAAGATTGATAAAGTTGGTAAATGCAGGATCTTTGTTTAAAAATAATATTGATTTGACAAATAAAAAATAAAATGTCTAGACTGGGGATAGTCTCACTATTTATTTGGTAAAACTCTTTGACAAAAGTCAGCAGCATGGTAAAAAAAAAGACTTACAAAATATACTGATGGTAAAGTAAGGTGTAAATATGTATTTTGGGGATAGGGCATGGGAACGAGAGTTAGTAAAGCTACGAGTAAATCAGGTAAGACTACCGCGGCCAAAAAGACTATAGCCAAAAAGACTACGATAAAAAAAGCTGCATCTAAGGAGGTCGTAGAAAAAAAGGCGGTAGCTAAAAAAGCTGAACCTAAAAAAGCTACAGCAAAGGACAAGAAAATTAAACTGGTTGTTGTTGAGTCGCCCGCCAAAATAAAAACGATTACAAAGTTTTTGGGTAAAGACTTTAAAATTCTTTCTACGTTCGGTCACATTAAAGATCTTCCGCCAAAAAAAATTGGTATTGAGCGTGACGAGAAAACAGGCAAGATCAACCTTGAATATGTCGTCATAGAGGACAAAGAGGGTCGAATTGCAGAAATTTGCAAGCAAGCAAGCCGCTCAGGTGAAGTCTACCTTGCCTCTGATCCTGACCGTGAGGGTGAAATTATTTCGTGGCATATTGGCCAAGAGATAGCAAAAGTCTTTAAAGATAAAAGCAAAATTTATCGTATTACCTTTAACGAAATTACCAAACCGGCTGTTACCCAAGCAATTGAAGACAAAACAACCGTTGATATGAAAAAAGTACGAGCGCAGCAGGCGCGTCGTATTCTTGATCGTTGGGTTGGCTATCAAGTGTCACCAATTTTGTGGAAAAAAATTAGTAAGGGTTTGTCCGCTGGGCGTGTACAGTCTGTTGCTATGATGCTTATTTGCCAGCGCGATAAAGAAATCCGTGAATTTGTGCCTGAAGAGTCATGGTCTGTTCACGCTATTTTTGTTTGTTCAGACAAATCAACTGTTGTAGCAGAACTATTCAAAATCAAGAGCAAGACATTTAAGCTTAAAAACGAGGCTGATGCTAAAAAGGCCGTTGAAGCGATTACAAAAGAAAGCTTCAAAGTTTCCAAAATTACCGAAAAAGAACGTGCAAAAAATCCTTTGCCACCGTTTATGACCAGTACATTGCAGCAGGATGCATACAACAAGCTTGGTTTTTCGGTTGATAAGACAATGAGTGTTGCGCAAAAACTGTATGAAGGTTTGCCGCTTGCTGACAAAAACAGCCCAGAAGCACTTATTACCTATATGCGTACTGACTCGCTTCGTCTGTCAGACACATCGCTCAAAGACATCAGAAAATTTATTTCAGGGCAGTATGGTGGTGACTATTTACCAAAACAATCACGTGTTTATGGTAAAAAAGGGGCGCAAGACGCTCACGAAGCCATTAGACCCATTGATATTTATAAAACGCCGGAGGCTGTTGGGAAATATCTTTCCAAAGACCAGGCAAAATTGTATGAACTTATTTGGAAGCGTTCTGTAGCTTGTCAGATGGAAGCCGCCCGTTACTTTCAACGCCAGGTGTTGATTGATGGTGGCGACTTTACATTCAAAGCAACGGGCTCCAGCTTGATGTTTGATGGATTTTTAAAAGTGTATTTGGTTGATGAAGAGGATGGCGATAAAAACGTTGCTATTCCAAAAGATATCAAGGTTGATGATTTGCTTAAAACGCAAAAGATTGACAAAAAACAACACTTTACACAACCACCACCACGTTACACCGAAGCAACATTGGTCAAAGAAATGGAGAAACGGGGCATTGGGCGACCAAGTACCTATGCTGCCATTCTGACAACCATCCAAAAGCGTAAGTACTGTGTTAAAGATAACAAGCGGTTTATGCCTACGCAGCTGGGTGAGGCGGTTAATGAAATGCTACTCAAACACCTTGCCGACATTGTCAATGTTGATTTCACCGCAAAAATGGAAGAGGATCTAGACAAAATTGCGCAAGGTGAGATCGAGCGAGACAAGGTGCTCAATGAGTTTTACAAAAAATTTGAAAAAGATCTTAAATCGTTTGGTGTTGAGGCTGAAGAAAAAAAGACCATAGAAACCAATCTTGATTGCCCAAAATGTAAGAACAAGCTTTTGATTAGGCTTGGCCGGGCAGGTGAGTTTTTGGGGTGTTCAAAGTATCCAGACTGTACCTTTACTGCTAATGTTGCCAGGGACGAAAAGGGCAATGTCAAAATTGATGAGCAAGATTCTACTAGCCAAGCCGTTGATATTAAGTGTGAAAAATGTAAGCGTGATTTGGTTCGAAAAGTTGGTAGATTCGGTCCGTTCTTAGCCTGTTCTGGCTACCCAGATTGCAAGTACATCCATCAAGAGTCACTAAAAATGAAATGCCCACAGTGCAAAAGCAAGATTGTTAAGCGCAAGTGGCGCGGCGGTACAATGTGGGGTTGCTCTGGCTATCCAGACTGTAAGTTTGCCATTTTTGGTGATGTGGTTGAAAATAAATGTCCCGAATGTAAGGCTCCCTACCTGTTGGTCAGCAAAGTTAAAGATGGCATTAAACACCGTTGTGCTGACAAAGAGTGTAAGTACGAAAAGATTGTTGAGCAAGCAAGTTAGTTTTGTACAATCCCAACTAAACGAATAGCTGATTCAGTACCATCAACAACATTCAATGGTAGGGCAATGACATGAAAATTTCTTGCTGGTAGTTTGTCTGCGTGAGCGATGTTTTCAATAAGGTATTTGCTCTGACCAAGCACAAGGGTATGCACAGGAAAACTCATATCAGCGCCGTCAGGTGAGAGCGTGTCAATACCAAGCCCTGCAATGTTGCGTTCGAGTAATAGTTGTGCAGCTTGTTTGCTAAAACCAGGAAAGCGCATGTTGCCCTGCGCGTCTTCATTGCGGTATTTTGCCGGATTGTCCCATTTTTGTGACCAGCCAGTGTAGCCGATGAAAAGGCTATTTGCACTGATGTTGCCATATTTTTTTTCATAATCTTGTATGTCTTCTGGTGTAATAACATAGTTTTGGTTAGCTTTTGCTGAAACATTAAGTACGTGTCCAGGGACAATCAATTGAGAGAGAGGGATGGAGGCGATGTCTTGTGCGTATTCGATGAAGTGATTGGGTGCGTCCATGTGTGTGCCTACACCCGCATGCATTTTAATACCCTGAACACGGCAACCTTGCGAATAATCCATTTTAATTTCTTGGCGAAAGCCGCATGAGCCATTCCAGCTTGGGGCAGTTGGTGTGAGTGGGTGGGTGAGATCGATGAAGGTACAGTTGCTGAGCATCATACAGACTTACGGTTAAATTAACTTTTTGACGGTATTTATCATATTTATACGTCATCCCCGACGCCGATCGGGGATCTAAAACTAGCGGTCACTTTGTAAAGAGTTATAGTAAGAGTATACCGCTCTGCTACTAAAGTAATTGTTTTTTGGATAAATAATCAAAAAGAGATCCCCGATCGGCGTCGGGGATGACCTCAAAAAAATAGCAACGTTAAGAAAATAGTTTATCTAAGAGTTACATAATATTTTGAGCAGTAATGACCGAGGAAATGATCAGAGAGATATTACCCCGTAAATTCACCAAGTGAGAATGATTGCTGGCTGATAGAGGTGGGGTCAAGCTCAGTAATGGTTTTATTGTTAACGAGTAGTATACGGTCAACATTGTCAAGCATGCTCATCCGGTGGGAGACGATCAAAACAGTTTTCTCTTTTGGTAATTCATTGATAGCAAGTTTGATCATGCGCTCAGATTCGTCATCAAGCGACGAGGTCGCCTCATCAAAGATCATGATGTCAGGATTCTTAAGCAAAGCTCTTGCGATTGTTAGACGCTGTTTTTGGCCGCCTGAGAGGAGGGTCCCATTTTCACCAGCAATAGTTTGATAGCCGTTGGGTAGTGTCTGGATAAACTCATGAGCATGTGCAGCCTTACATGCTGCTACTATCTGTTCCTGTGTTGCGTCTGGTCGCGCATAAGCAATATTGCGTGTAATTGTGTCATTAAACAAGAAAGTCCGCTGGCTGACATAGCCGATGTGCTTTCTTAGGCTAGCAAGTGAGAGTGTTGTGATATCGACACCATCAAGGTAGAGTTTGCCCGCTGCGGGGCTAATAAAGCCAAGGAGCATATCACAAAAGGTGCTTTTGCCGCCGCCTGATGGGCCAACAATGCCAATGCGTTCACCTTTTCTGATAGCAAGACAAACATCTTTTGTGATGATGTGCTTGCCATCATAGCTTGCACTGACATGCTCCCAAGCAATGGTTGATGAAAACGTATCCATTGTTGCGGGACGATTATGTTCTGTTGGGTAGTAAAGGTCGATTACCTCAAATATCTTTTCAGCTGCTGCAAGGCCATACTGCATGTCAGAGTACACATTCATAATTTTTTTTAGTGGCTGGTATGAAAGTACAACGGCAGCAACAAATGACGATAGTTGCCCAGCGGTGATAGTGCCAGACAAAACTTGATGGATGGCGACATAGAAAACGAAGCTGCAACCAGCAATAGCGATAAGCTCAATGAGCGGTGGTGCCATTGACTCAAGTTGTACGTTGTGCATGATGGCGCTAAAACATGCTTGTTGATGCTGGTCAAAACGCTTTATTTCTTCTGCTTCTGCGTTGAATGACTTTATTTCTCGAATACCTGTAAATGTTTCTTGCAAAAGCGAGCTGATCGAGCCCATTTGTTGTTGAATTGCGATTGAGGCAGATTTACGCATCTTACCCAGGCGTCTGATGGCAAAACCAAGTACAGGAGCAATAAGCAGCAGTAAAATGCCCAGCGTTATGTTTTGATAAAGCGCAAAGCAAATTAAAAAGAGTGCTTCAAAAACACCACGAATACCATCTTTTATAGCGCTGGCTGCACTCTGTTGGATCATTTGTGCGTCATTTAAAAAGCAGGACATAAGTTTGCCAGTATTGTTTTTTTGAAAGAATGAGATGGGGAAGTGGATCACTTTTTTATATAGATCATCGCGGATATCGTTGATAACCCGATTATTAACAAAGTGCATGTAGTAGCAGGTAAGATAGGCAAACAAGCCCTTCAGTGCAAAAAAGAGCACAAAAAGTCCAACAAGCGGAATTATTAAATTACTGTAGCGTGCAATAAACACTTCATCGATAGTTTTTTTGAGCAGGTAGGGAGGTGTTGCTGAAAAGATACCGTAAAGTGCTGCACAAAGCAGTGAAGTGATGAGAGGTCGTGTATAAGCCCGTGTATAACCTAAAAGTCTGCTGCCCGCTTTCATAAGCACCATATTTTCGTTAAAAAATCTCTATATGTTTTGGTAAAGGTACAGTATCGCATGAATTGACCAAGACGCCAAATTCATAGCGAGTATTTTTGTTTTTCTTCCCATGATATTTCAGTGCATTAATTTTTTGTTTCAAATGAGAAATATTGGCTCCTTCATAGATTTGTTTTTTTGTGTTTATTTTTGAAATCTTCATCTTGCTGTTGGTCGTGGTATACTGACCAGCTCGTCTTTAATGTGGGCGTTATGAGAAGAATACACCAATTCGATAATTTTAAAGCGGCGAATTGTTTTTGTATGTGCAATATCACGTGTCTTGCTCAACGATATGCTTTGCTTGATCAGGGTATTGTTTCAGGATCCAGAAAAATGGAAAATCATTATCCGGATGCTGAAATAAATTCAGCACGACATGATGGGGGTGCTCAAGCAGTCCTGTAGTTATCGAGTTTGTTTTGGTAAATTATTTTTGAATTTATAAACTTGAGTGAAATATGATCAAAAAAAATAAAGCGGTGGTGGCTGTTATAGCTTTTACCAGCAGCTTATTTTTATTTCTAAGTGCTTTAAATGTCTACGAGGGCATTGACTTTACAGCGGCATGTGTGGATGCCGGATTTACCGGAGTGTTGCACACACATTGTACCACCCGTGGCGTTGAGCAGGGACAAATCTTAAAAGCCAAGGTAATCAGAGATAGTGCTCGTTTGCTTCATACCTGTTTTTCGTTTGGTGCAAGTAATCTTTCAGGGCTGGGTGATTTATTTGCAGATATTGTTACGTTTGATAACAAGCTTAAATCGTTGCGAAGCTTGCGTACGCTGTATGCGGCCGGACAGCTTGGGCTTCGGTTATTTCAAGATGGTGTAACACTATTTGGTCAGGATCTACCGGCATTGCATGACATTTATCAAAAGAAATTTGATAATGAGACTGTTCCAAGCATAGCTTACAAATTTGGTTTGCCAGTTCTACGTGCCGGTATTGCTTTTGCTAAGGTAAATTCACATGTTGCCGTTTCAAAAGCTTTTTGGCATGACTTGGCGATGCTTGAGCAGTCTATTTCTACAATGCTTGAACCAATTGAGTTCATCGATAACGTTCAGCAGTGCCTTGCGTTGATAGCATTGGACTCATGTATTGTATTGTTAAGCTTAAAACAAGCAGGTGTTTATGCGCTTTTGTGCCGTCAAAAAAATAACCTTGAGCACAAACGTAACCACATAAAGCGGGAACAGGAGGAGCTTAAGCAAACTGAACATGTTGAGTTGATGTCAATTGAGGGGGTAACCAAAGGCTATAAGCGTATGATTGGCGCGGTCTCCGATCATTTGTTGGAGCTTGAAGCTGGTGGTGTTGAAGAATTATTGGGGAAGGCTTTTGATAGCAATTTCCTCGACGCCGTTAGTGGAGAGGGTGGAATGGCTAAGAGTGAGGTGCCACGTATTCTACCTTTACTAGCAAAATGCAAAAAAATTACCCAGGCAAAATCTGAGTATGCACTTGGCAATTGGATGAAGAGAGATGGCACAGTTCCAGCCGATATTGAGTTTATTAAAGCTAACTTAAAACTTTGCCGATTTGTTGCTTGTTTACGCTGGAGTGTTGAGCAAATGCGTGAAGTTAAGGCTGCGTTTGATGCTGGCCAGCGAGATTGTTGTGCGGGAAAGTTGTGTGAACAACTTAAAGCTGCCTTAGATCGTCTAGAGAGTGCAAAAAAAGATATTGATTTTAGCAGGTCTGAGTTAAGCGAATTAGCACAAAATATTGAAAGTATGGTTGTAAAAGCTGAAGGGCATACCCTTATGAGTACTGACCAGCTACAAGAAAAAATTACAAGCATTGATGCATTGCTAGCAAATGATCTAGTCAAGCAGTTTGTGATTACCGATGTTGCCAGTTACATTTTGAGTATGCGTATCGAACAGTTTGTAGAAAAAATAAAAACTGGGGTAGCGTTTGTTCCACGACTCAAGCTTGATGATGAGCTTGCCTACGCTCAAAAGCTTGCGCATGTACTTGCCGCTCGTAATGTAAGCAACAATGAACTAAAAGAGGTACTAGCCTCATTTGAAGCTCCTGTAGCTGGAGTACTCGCAAAAGCTGCTGGCTATAATATAACGATTTCTCCATGGCTTGCTCAGGATTTGTATCGTCTTGAGCAAAAGACAAGAAAGCTTGAGCACAAGATTGCCAAAGTTGAGGGTAAAATTGCTACCTATGAGGAGTAAGCGAATTTAGGTTCGTGAAAAAAAGATCCCGTCCTGTGAGCCGGGATCTACAGAACTTGGTTATCTTTTGTTATGCAATCTTATAAACTTTGTGCTTGCCAACTTTGATAATCATTCCTGGCTTCCAGGCAATTTCATCCTTAAAGTTAGCAACTTTAGCGCCGTCAATTTCAACAGCACCAGCCTCAATAAGTCGTTTGCCTTCCGACGATGTTTTGATAGCGCCGAGTTGTTTGATGAGTTCAACGACCCAGAGTGGATTTTGCAGTGAGGTTTCAAGAGTGACTTCGTGTGCTTGGGTGTAATCACGGTGTTGAAAAATAGCTTGAAAATGTTGTTGGGCTTTATCAGCTTGCTCGGTTGACCAAAAGCGAGCAATGACACCATGTGCCATAGCTTTTTTTAAGTCCATTGGATGAGTGTTACCGCTTTCAACATTTTGCTTCATAATTTGTAGGTCAGCGTCGGTTTTGCTAAGCAACAAGTGGTAGTAGCGCCACATCAGTTCATCAGAAACAGACATGAGCTTGCCAAATGCTTCTTCGGCTGCTTCCCACAGGCCAACGTAGTTTCCTAAGCTTTTCGACATTTTTTGTACGCCATCAAGTCCTTCAAGAATTGGCATGGTCAAGACCACTTGTTTTTCTTTACCATACTGCTCTTGCAGGTGTCTGCCCATCATGAGGTTGAAGGTTTGGTCGGTACCCCCAAGTTCGACATCAGCATCAAGTGCGACTGAGTCGTACCCTTGCATGAGAGGGTATAACATTTCATGCATGCTGATGGGTTGATGATTTGCCAGGCGTTTGGCAAAGTCGTCTCGCTCGATAAGTTGAGCGACGGTTACTTTAGCGCACAATTTGATCAAGTCTGCAAAATCAAGTTTGGACAACCACTCAGAGTTGTAAACAATTTTTGTCTTTGCAGGATCCAAAATTTTAGTAATTTGGTCGTAGTATGTTTGGCCATTTTTTCTGATATCTTCTTCAGTCAGCATTGGACGGGTTTTCGACTTCTCAGTTGGATCACCAATGCGTGCAGTGTAGTCACCAATCAAAAATAAAATCTCGTGGCCAAAGTCTTGGAATTCGCGAAGCTTGCTGAGCACAACTGCGTGGCCAAGGTGCAGGTCTGGTGCGGTAGGGTCCATGCCGAGCTTGATTTTAAGTGGTTTGCCTGACTCAAGTTTTTTAATAAGTTCGTCTTCAGGAATAACCTGTACGGCGCCATTTTTAAGCGTGGCAAGAGCTTGGTCTATTGAATGTTTCATAATGTTTGTTAAACCTTTTAAAAAACAAGTTGTTTGAGAAAGAGTGTTACTCCGTTAATTGCGTAAGCCAAATAGTTACGTAATGGCGTAAAGTATAACAGAGCAATTAAAATAAGGAGTGAATAGCGGTACAGCCAGATGGCTGCTGCTGGAAATTTTTGCGTTAAAAAGGTCAGCAGTAAATGACTGCCATCAAGTGGAGGAATCGGGAGTAAGTTAAATATCCCAAGCATAATGTTGACGTAGGCAGTGGTTGTCAAAATTTGAAATAGGCCTGAGGCAAGAGCAAGTGGTAACGTTATGAAGGATCCCAGCTTAATAAGTAAGAAACAGACAAGAGCCAGTAAAAGGTTTGCAAAAGGTCCTGCAAAAGCGGTTAGTACAGCGTACAGTACTGGGCGCTTAAAATTGCGATAATCAAATGGTACTGGCTTTGCCCAACCAATTCTGAGAATGACTAAAAAAAGTAGCCCGATGGGGTCAATATGTGCAAGCGGATTTAGGGTAAGTCGCCCCATGCGCTTTGCAGTATTGTCACCACACAAGGTTGCAGTCCATGCATGTGCAAATTCATGAAATGAAAGCGCTGCAAGAAATGCCGGGATGACGACACTAAGGTATGCCAAATAATGAATTACGTCTTGGCTATTAAACATACATGACCTTTACTTAGGAAAGGAATAGTGTAAACAAAATTTTCTTGATTGCTATGCTGGCTCGACCGATCATAGCAAAAACAAGATCATTAACGCCAGGAGCAACAAAAATAAGTAAGATAATGATTAAAGAATACTCTTCAAGTGCATCAAACTTTGGTTGCAGTGACTGTGGGAGCGTGTAGCGTAGTGCCCGGCCGCCATCAAATGGTGGGAGCGGAATTAGATCAAGTAGGCCAAAAAAGATGGCAAGCTCAAGTGTCGTTCTGAAGATGTCGATTAAGGAAACCGTGATGTTTTGGGCGGCTCCCGATAGCAATGTATACTTTATAAAGATGGTGAGCAATGTTGCTAACATAAAGTTGCTTAGTGGGCCAGCAAGTGAGGTGAGTATCCCACCAATACGGTAATGCTTGAAATTCAAGTCGTTGACCGGTACAGGGATTGTCCAGCGAACTCCTAGGATGATAAGGACAATAAACAGCTCAGTTCGAGAGACGACATCTGGAAAGAGTGCGCTGGCAAAGAAAAAGAACAACAAAATTGCACAGAGCCCCATTAGGTCAATGTGAGCCAGAGGGTTAAGTGTTAGAAAACCGTATTCTTGTGCAGTGTCATCACCCATAACCTTGGCTATAAGAGCTTGAAAAAAACCTCGAAATGAGAACACAAGCAAAAAAGCAGGAAAGGCAATGGCAATATCTTTTGTTAATGCTAACAACTGTTGATTGTACATCATTTAAAATTTCCCTATTTGTATTTTTTAGAAAACAAAAAGATTATTTTAGGTAGCACAATTGAGTGTAGCAAGAACTGGCAAAAAGTACATGCAAAGCCTTTAAGGCAAAACTCTGTTATGAAGCGTGGACATAGCTGTAGTTATGAGCATTGTTTTCTTGATGTGCTCGCGTTAGGTAATTAATAACGTCACACCTGCGCTGTAATGCCCGATTCCTGCCTGGCGAGGTATTCTTTGACATGTGTATGTGGTATGCCAGTGGCCATTGGTATTGTGTGTTATCAAGCAGAGAACAGGCCGTAGTTTTGGCTCCACTTTTTACCAGTAAATCTACCACGTTCACATCGATAGTACAGTGTAGTGCACGTAGCCATGATTTTGGAAAAAATGGATTAGGAGTATTGGGGTCTACAAAGGCAAGGAGTGTTCTTATTTGGTCTAAAATTACATCACTTGGTTCATTGTTTTGTCTGGCTATAAAATAAAACAAAAGTGCGTCTCGTGAAATTTGACTCAAAGATCTAATGTCTGATCCAGTCACACAGGCGGAGAGCATTTTTTCTAGTGAAAGTGAGTGGCCGGGGTCAGCATCAGACAAAATTCTCAGAAGACCGTTGAACCACAAACCTTGAAAGTCTGAACTGTCAGCGGTAAAGTCTGCTCCGTGACTAATTAATGCGTTTGCTAAAGCGAAAAAAATTTGAGCATTGTCAGGATCTTTGTTTTGTTTGTCTATCACATAAAAAAGACAGATGTTTTTTGTCGTTTGTGTCAGCCTACTATAGTCTACTATTTCTGCTCCGTGATCGAGTAGTGCTTTGACTGTTTGTGAGTGCTCCGCGTAGTGTAGCGGCCGTTCGTTAAATGAGCTTCCATTTGGATTTGCTTTACTTTTAAGCAATATGCGTATCATCCAGTAATAGACCTTTGACAGGGTTGGTTGATCGATAGCTCCATTTTGTTTTTTGATTAAGAGCTCAAGGGCTCTATCCATTGCTTCTTGGGTAAAATTATAGCATTGAAGTGTGTGTTGGATTGTTTGCTTATACGTTTTTTCTAAGCAATTTTTTTGTGGGATATGAATGTTGTGAGTAAATGGAAGCTGGACTAGGCTGTGAAAGCTAGTAGCCAGTACAGCCAAAACATCCTCAAGATTTGCATTGTAATCAAACGCGGCTGGTTTGCTGTAGTATGGGATGTGCTCGCAGCTTCTACTGAGCGGTAATTCGTGTGGAAATCTACCCCCGTAAGGCTTAAGTGGTGGCGTGTAGCACTGTACGGTTCTTCTTTGTTCTAGCTCAAAACCATCCGAACTAAGGGTAAGTTCTGAAGCTTGGATAGTTATTATGTTAATTGCAAATAACGTGATAATTAAGTTTTTTTTCATTATTACCTCTCCTTGATGATTGCCTTCCCCAATTTTGTTTTTTCATATTCAGAAAAAAATAACAAAATAATTGAGGTGCTGTAAAGATTTTTTTAGTTCAAAATGGCATTTTTTGTTGTGGTGGTTGGGGGGGCATGTTTGTTGCTTTTATATGGTACATTCTGCTGAGAAAAATTGTATGACATTAGTATGTTCTTAATGCTTTGATTGCACGCTTTGTCTAGTGCTGTCTGACCAAGGGCATCGCTGCTATGTGGATTTGCCCTATAAATCATGAGCCAGATGATGGCCATTTCGTACCATGGTTTTGTTACAAGAATGTGCAGTATGGTATCAACCCACGTTTGAGGTGGAAAATTAAATTCATATGCCCTAAAGATTGTAAGAATTGCCCCTGAGTGTTCTTTATGTGTATGTATTTTGAAAATAAATGACTTAAGCATCTCAAATGGGATGAGATTTGGATCAGCGCCCTTACGCAGTGCAAAGCTCATCATTTCATTTGATTGCTCTTGCAGCGCAGCATTAAGCATCTGGTTCCAGCGACGTTGAAGCGATGGGGACTCGTGTATCACTTTAACGGGGACAAAACTTGCGATGATATGAATTATTTTACTGTAGTTTTTCTCTGACAACATGAATTGTACTTAATTTTTTCTATTTGTTTATTCTTTCTCTTTCTTTTGCCCTAAGAAAAGTCTTTAAGTTGATCAGTGTTTGCCTTGACTCCTCTTGATTGCACCGAGCGAGTCGATAAAGGCGAGCATATTGGTGTGGGCTATGGTCCTGATTGTTTCGTGCAAAAATATCAGCTCCATAGAGTACCAAAATTTCAGCGATATTGCGATCATACGCTTTGTGTAAGGGAGTGTTGCCACGTTCGTCACGACTTTGAGGTCGGGCACCCATGTGCAAGAGTTGTACGATTTCTTGTTGGTACCACGACGTTGTTACTAAGCAGTGAAGTATTTTGTTACACCACTTTTTGAATGCTTTCTTGGAACAGTCTATCGAGGTGAAGTTGAAAGAGTGAAAAATAGATTTTATGGCATTAACATGCGTTTCTTGGTGGTGCATTACGAGGATGAAATTGGTGAGCGTTTCAATAGGAATTAGGTTTGGGTCAGCACCCTGTTGTAGCGCAACAGAAATCATTGTGTAACTGTTGCCTTGGATGGCTTGCTGCAAATTCGCATTCCATGTTTCATATGCTTGACGTATCTGGGCTGCCTGGGGCGTGTCGTAGTAAGGTGCTGTAGAGTGAGGGGTAGCTACTTTGTTAGAAGTTCCTGTAGTAGCACAAAGACCGAACAGACTGGCAGAAAGCAATCCTGTATGTATGACAATATGCCGCGCAATATTCACTTTTGACTCCTTATTGTTGAATGATGAATTTTAGAAAATTACTTACTACTTTAATCCAGGATAATAGCAATGTTTTCTACAAGCTCGTCGGTAAATCCTGGGAAATCTTGTTGGCTAGATGCTGCACTATCAGCATTGTGCTGGACCGCTTTAAAATCTTGTTGTGCTTTGCGAAGGTAAAAGGCCAAATGTAGCAATTTGGCAGCTTCACAATTTCCCCCTGCCGAGCATTCCTTTGGTATTTTGTTGTAGCGTTTGTGGAGCGTCTCTAGTGGCGTCCACCAGTGTTTATTACGTAGGGTAGGGTTGGCTCCATATTTAAGCAATAACTCAGCAATTGCTTTGTTGTAGACAACATGAAGCGTTGAGTTTCCAGAACGAGATTTTTGGCAGTTAGGGTTTGCGCCCCATCTTAGTAATTTTTCAACAATCTCTGGGTGCAGTTCAGTTTGCACGAGATGATAGAGCATACGATCAAGCCATCTTTGAGAAGGCCGTCGTCCCTTGATATCAAGTTTTTCAAAAACTTTTTTTATAGCAAGGCTGTGTGCTGAATTGGTACAATTTTTTTTTAGGTAGCCACCGAGTTGTTTGTAGTTGCATCCGTTTGGTGTTGCACCAACAAGAAATGCTAGGCGTAAAATATCGTGAAAGAAGTATTGTGATTCAAGTCCTGCTCGTAGGCAGCCGTTGGCTATATCGGGTGAGATATATTTATTGAGTAGTAAAGTGATGCCAACTGTTAAAACACGAGGATCATGAACACCCTGCTCCTGACAGTCCTGGGCTGCTTGCATTTGTTCATTTTTTAAAACACGCTGTTTTTCATGCAGTGCTGCCTTTCTAATTTCGCTATCATTTGCTGCGTTTTGTGCGTGAGGTAGTGTAGCAATAGCAAAAGCGATAAAAAGATATTTTTTTTTCGTCATTACGTTCTCCTCTTCGTGCAGAATAAAAGTAGACCACGCTGGAAAGCGTGGTCATAACATGCTTAAAGCATTAAGTGTGTTGTGACAATCGATCCTACAGAATATCACTAACGTTTGAGATTGTCACTGTCTTAAGTAGTTAAGAGACATGATATTGTCAAGAAACATAGGCAAACACTATCGTAAAAATATAGTTATGCAAAGGTCATAGGGTTTGGGGGTGTTTTTTTGCTGAAAAGCAGTGCGTTAGCCTGTGGCCACATAGACAAATCATTTTTTTTCATTAAGATTTTGTTGTACGTACAAGTCAATTTTTTGTATCACACATTTTTCGTTTAAAAAAGGAGAAGGGTAATGGCACAAAAGAAGCGTGTTAGCCAGCATGATTTTGAACATGGCGTTATTTTGGAGCGTCTTAAGCAACTGTATGACAAACACCAGAAATCGTTTTTAGGATTATTCCCCTATTTTTTGCTTAGTTTGAGCACGTTTTTTTTGTATGTCTGGTCACTACATTATCCCTTTCAATTTGATGACATCGCAAATATTTCAAAAAAGTTTGCGATTCGTTTTGATAATCCTTTTTCTCGTTGCTTGACCAGCACGCGCTGGCTGGGGGAGTGGCTGAACAGCGTCAATTACAAAATTGGTATGTTTGATCCGTTTTCTTATCGCTTGATTAACGTGTGTATGCACATCGTTGCAGGAATCATGGTTTTTGTTTTGGTCAGACGCTTATGCCAGAGCCTGAAAGAGAATGCGTTTTTGTATAACAATGCATTGTATGTTGCGTTTGCAACAGCTTCCTTGTTTTTGCTGCATCCTGTGCAAACACAGACTGTATCATATGTTATTCAGGCGCGTTTAGAAGGGCTTGCGAGTTTGATGGTATTGTCCACGATATTTTGCTTTGTACGCATGGTTCATGCACAGGCTGGTGTACAAAAATATTTGTTTGGTGCCCTTACGTTTTTCTTTGCCTTTGTCTCATGTGGAACCAAAGAGCTTGTGGTGGTTTTGCCGGCACTGCTCGTGCTTGTTGATTGGTTTTTTCTCGCGCAGCAAGAATGGGATGAGTTTAAAAAACGCCTAGTTTTTCATGGAGCGTTTTGGGTGTTTTTTGCCAGTGTTATTATCCACTATCTTGGGCTTAAGTTTGTTACCGATGCAGTTATGGCAAAAGTTATTACGGGAAATAACCGCGGTAACGTGCTTACTGAAGGCGCACTTGACACAATCCGAGCTTCGGAGTTTTTTATTTCTGAGTTTAAGGTTATCGTTCACTATCTGTGGATGTTCATTTGGCCATTTGGTATCAGCGTTGAGTATGACTGGAAAATTGAACAAAGCATTTTTGCACTCAAGGTTGTAGGGCCATTTTTAGTGTTGGCAACATTATTTTTACTTGCCTTGTCGTGGATTAAAGTGCGCCGTATGGCTCCGTGGGCGTTTGGTATTTTTTGGTTTTTTATTGCTATTGCTCCACGAGCAAGCATTATACCGTCACCAGAGCTTGTTTGTGATTACAAATCATACCTAGCATCGTTTGGCATGATGTTTATGTTGGGCATTCTGTTGGTTAGACTGTTGCATACCATCTTGCCTGCACTACAGTGGGTGTATGAGTCAACATATGCTCGTGAGTTGCAGCTTATTGGTATTATGGTGCTTATGTTACCGGTAATATATTCTGCTTACCTACGTAACAAGTCGTGGGAAACCTGTGTGGCGTTTTGGGAAGACAATGCGGCAAAAGCCCCGGGTAAAGCACGAGTTCATAACAATCTGGGGGTAGCACTTTCAGAAGTTGGTCGCTTTGATGAGGCTATTGCATCATACAAGCGTGCTATTGATCTTGATAAACACTACTCCGATCCATTGAGTAATATTGCTGTTTCTTACTCGCTTAAAGGTGAGACTGATAAAGCAATTGAGTCACTCAAGGGGGCGATTCATATTTGCCCAAATTATCCTGAGGCGTACAATAATTTAGGTACGTTACTGTTGCAAAAAAAGGAATATGATGATGCAGAGCGTGCACTAAATATAGCAATTCAGCTTAGACCGTATTACGGAAAGGCATACTACAACCTAGCCCGCATGCATGAAGAACGTGGGGATAATGATAAGGCGTGGGAGTTTTTGAAGAAGGCAACAGAAGGTGACTTAGATACGCCAGAAGTTTTGCTCAAGCTAGGGCAGCTTGGACTTAAGGTTAAAAAGTACACAGAGTCGGCTCGAGCGCTTGAAAAAGTTGTTGAACTTGGTGTGTACAATGAGCAGGTTCAGTTCAATTTGGCAAATGCTTACTTCATGTGCGGTAAACTGGAGCGTTCATTGCAAATTTATGAAAATCTTGTCAGAAACAATCCTGTTGAATCACGCTATGCCTACAACTTAGCTGAGGCATATTTCAGTAATAACGAAATTGAACGAGCTATGGAGATGTTTAGAAAAACAACAACACTGCCAAATCCTATAGCGCAGGCATTTTTTAGAACTGCTCATTGCATGGAAAAACTTGGCAACTCTGACCAAGCACGAGCATATCTAAATGAATTACTGGAGCTCAATGCCCCAGAAGAATTTAAGAAGATTGCCAAAAATGAACTAACACGAATTGAGCTGCAAACGCAGGTTAATGAAAACGATGGTAAGCGTGTTAAATTTAGTCAGCTACAAAAAGCATTTGCAGACATAAATGAAAATACCAAAGGAGCCCAAGAGGGGCAGAAGGCAGGTGCATAGAGACAGGAAAAGGACAAGTTCTGGCCCCCCGATAAGTCATCACAGAAGTGGGAATCGAGGGCGACTCGGAGATAAAAATCGTCATCCCCGATGCTAATCGGGGATCCAGATAAAGGAAAAAGTCATTTTTCTAAGAAGGAGAGAGTGATGAGTGGTATTGGAACGCTGTTGTTTACACGATCAGCAAAGTCTGACAAGTGGCTCAAGGTGTTGGTTGCTGCACTACTAGCACTAGGAGCATTTGTTGTTTATTTTCCAACGTTGGTGTATGGCTTTATCTTTGATGACCTGCCAACAATTATTCGGTATCCGCATGTTCGTGTGCTTGATATTAAAGGACACCTGTTTACAAATTCTCGCTGGGTTTCTCGTATTCTTAATCAGCTGACCTACCACTTTTGCCAAACATCACCATTTGGCTATCGTATTTTTAATATTTTTGTTCATTTGGCTATTGGGTGTATGATTTTTGCCCTTTTATCGATGCTTTTTGCTCGTATGAAGCGAAATGAATTTTTCGTTAAGCACGGTTTGCTACTTTCTACCCTGACAACAGGATTATTTTTGCTGCACCCGGTTCAGACACAAACGGTAACGTATATTACACAGATGCGACTTGAAGGGCTGGTCGCATTTTTTACGTTCGCAGTATTATTAACATTTGTTGGTGCGGTGCAATCAAAGAACCAAACGACGAGGCGTATTTTGTATGGCATTTCTTTTGTTTTGGCCGCATGTGCTACAGGAACAAAAGAAATTGTAGTGGCATTGCCATTTTTGGTCCTGCTGGTTGATTGGTTTTTTATTGCTGAGGGTGATCACGAAAAAGTGTTACAACGGTGGATGGTACATGCTGCCTATTTTGCCATAGTGTTCCTTTTGATGATGAAATATGGGATTGTTAAACCGTCAAATGTAGCCTCACTTGTTAGTGCTCCTCTTTCAAACCATCGTGGTAATATTTTGACAGACCAAGCGTCGCAAGACATCACCTTTTTTCCCTTTTTTATTTCTCAGTTCAAAGTTGTCTTGCATTATCTTAAGATATTCTTTTGGCCATTTAATTTGAGCTTTGACTATGATGTTCGTCTTTCACAAAGCATTTTTGCAGCGGATGTCATTGTACCGTTTGTGGTATTGTTAGCGGGTGTGTGGTATGCAGTGCGTCGCTTTTGGCAAGATCGTTCTGATTTAATTGCTTTCTCTTTTGTGTGGTTTTTGCTTGCGGTATTGCCTCGTGCAAGCTTTTTTCTTTCAACCGAATTAATTTGTGACTATAAAACGTACCTGGCCTCATTTGGTGCATGCTTTTTTATAGCGATGATGCTTGTGTATGCCATCAATCTTGCTGCAGAGTACAAGCATCTTGTTTGGTCAGCGCAGTCACTGAACATGTTCAAGGCTGGGTGGACCTGCCTAGTGCTTATTTTTCTTGCTGTTGCAACCAATCAACGCAACCAAGTGTGGAGTTCAGAGCTAGCTTTTTGGGAAGATGTTATTACCAAGGCTCCTAAAGCTCGAGCCTATAATAATTATGGAACGTCATTGTGGGCACGAAATGACTGGCAGGGAGCACTGAAAGCTTTTGATAAGGCAGTTGAACTTGATGATTGGTATGCAGAGCCGCATATTAATGCTGGAGCTGTTAAGCAATCACGCGGAGATCAGAATGGAGCACTTGCGCATTATAAGCGAGCTATTGAAATAGGAGAAGGGCATCCAGAGTTATTTAATAATCTGGGCTTGCTTCATTTTGCAAATAAATCGTTTGATACGGCTGAGTATTGTTTTAATCAAGCGCTTCGTCTTAAACCAACGTATAGCAGAACGCTTTTGCATCTTGCTGAGTTGTATCACCAGAAAGATAACCTTGAGCAGGCCTATGAGTACCTTGAGCGGGCACTTGTGGGTGACAGGCAAGATGAGGAGATGTATTACCTACATGGTTGGACGTGCAATGACCTTGGTAAACACGACAAAGCTATTGCAAGTCTTTTGCGTGTTCCTAAAAATTACCGTCAAACGCAATTTTTGCTTGGCTGTGCATATTATCAAAAGCGTGACTACAAAAGTGCAGCGAGCCATTTTGACAATGCCTACAAACGTGATTCAAGTAATACAACATATGCTTATAACTACGCTCAGGCACTTTTGAACCTGCATCGATACGATCAAGCATTGCCTCTTTTTAAACAGTGTAGTAATCTTGAGGGCCAGTTGCCTTATATTCCTTTGCATATTGCGCGATGTGAGTATGAGCTTGGGCACAAGCAAGAGTGCAAAAATGTGATTGACCAACTCATTGCTCGAACACCGCACGAATGGATACGCAAAGACGCGCAGACATTCAAGCAGGAAAAAAAGTTGGCATAAAAATAACGCATTAAAAATTTTTATAGCTTAGTGTTGGATAGCCTCCCGAAAATGGGAGGCTATCTTTAATCGAAGAAA
Source organism: Campylobacterota bacterium (assembly GCA_020633995.1). Lineage (NCBI taxonomy): Bacteria > Pseudomonadati > Campylobacterota > Campylobacterota bacterium. Next base: position 586,249 of record JACKCO010000003.1, read on the forward strand.
CAGAAGGAACAGAAGATGCTGCAAGAACTTACTGCATGGCCTGATAAACTGCAAGCCGGACAAGATTTGGCATATACTTTTTTTCGTTCGTATCAAAAAAAAATGCCAAAAGATGTTACCAAGGTAGTCTTTGTTGGTATGGGCGGGTCGGGCATTGTTGGTCGCATAGCAAAGACGTTTCTTGATCGATCAACTAATATTATTTCTACAGTGCTTGATGGGAGCAAGTTTCCTGGTTGGGTTGATGATCAGACGTTTGCTATCGTTATGTCTTACTCAGGCAATACTTGGGAGACAAATCAGTTGTTTGATCAGTTGCTAAAACGCTCAGTTCCTTGTGTTGTTCTTGCTCATGGTGGGGTGCTTGAACAAAAATCTGCTGAATATGATATTCCATTTGCTTTGCTGCCAGCGTCACTAACTCCTCGTTCCGCATTGGGCAATTTTCTCGGTTTTGTTATGGAGCTATTTGATTTGATGGGTGTTCTTCCGGGTAAGGCATATCTTCAGGCATTTAAAAGTCATGCAGCTCAATTGATTCCAAAATTTTCTAAAAGACATTTTTTTGATGATTTTTTACCAATAGTTGAACACTATGATATTTTTCAGGTGTGGGGTGTGACTGGTGATAGTGATGTTGCAGCCTATCGAGCTCAAACACAGTTCAATGAAAATGCCAAGGTTTTAGCGTTGCATGCAAGCTTTCCAGAGCTTGCTCACAATGTACTGGAGGGGTTTTCAGGGCTGCGAGAGAAGGCTTTTGTAATTTTTGCCCATACGCAGTTTTTACCAGACAACTTGTCAGTGGCGGTAAAAGCAGTTGATAAGGTTTTGCAACAAAAGGGTTCGGTACTTTACAAAGTGCCTATTTTGGGGGATACTTTTGAGAAGCAGTTTTATAATATAATCTTGTGGTCCGACTTTGCTTCTATCTATTTGGGGCAGCTGAAAAACCTTGATGTGGTCAGCGTACCGACGATAGAATCTTTTAAAAAAGAGCAGAAGCAACAAGGTGTAAATATTTGAGGTTTAAAACATGAAAAATCAAATACATCCAGAAGTACACGAAATAGATGCTCGTTGTGTATGTGGAAACTCGTTTGCAACGATTTCGACATCTTCTCGTTTGGAAATTGACATTTGTTCAGCGTGCCATCCGTTCTTTACAGGTCAGCAAAAGTTTGTTGATACTGCAGGACGTATTGAGAAGTTCCAGCGTCGCTACGCAACAAAAAAATAATTATACGTTTTGGACTTAATGGGGGTTTTCTTGTTTGTATGCTGAGCATACTGATGACAGTTGTGGCTCAGCTTATTTTCTTTTATCCACCCGAAATACTAAAAAAGTACAATGACAAAGTTATCAACATTTTCTGTTGATTGGGATCAATTGACAGCTCAGCATGAGTTGCTGTTGCAAAGGCTTGCAGATCCGGGGCTTGATGCTCGGGAACGTGTTGGGGTACAGAAAAAAGAATCAGCGCTTTCGTCGTTGCTGGAACTGTACAAGCAAATAGTCGGTCTTGAAAATGATCTGGCTGAAAATAGAAAGCACCTTGAGCATGAGCAGGGTGAGCTGTTGGAGCTTTATCAAGAGGAAGTCACACAGGCGGAACAGCAGCTTGAGCCTCTGTACAAAGAGTTGGAGGATCTGTTGTATCCAGCCGACGAGCATGATGACAATTCGGTGTTTCTCGAAATTCGTGCGGGAGCAGGGGGACAAGAGGCAGCACTATTTGCGACTGATTTGTTTAGAATGTACAGTAACTATGCATTGGCAAAGGGTTGGACTGTCAGCATTGTGGAGTCCAACGTCACAGATATTGGCGGCTATAAAGAGCTTGTTGTACACATCAAGGGCAAAAAAGTATTCAAACATATGAAATTTGAATCAGGGGTTCACCGTGTTCAGCGTGTACCCAAGACTGAAACTGCTGGCCGTGTTCATACCTCAACTGTAACGGTTGCTGTAATGCCAGAGGTGGAAGATGTTGAGGTTTCAATTTCGCCAAATGATTTACGTATTGACACCTATCGCTCAAGTGGCGCCGGTGGACAACACGTAAATACCACTGACTCGGCAATTCGCATTACCCACATACCCTCCGGGCTTGTGGTTACCTGCCAAGATGAGCGTTCTCAAACAAAAAACAAATCAAAGGCGATGAAGGTTTTGCAAGCACGCTTATATGAGTTTGAACGTGAAAAACAAGAAGCTGAAATGAGTGCAAATCGTAAGCAGCAGGTAGGCTCTGGTGATCGTTCAGAAAAAATTAGAACATATAACTATCCACAAAATCGGGTGACTGATCATCGCATTAATTTGACGCTTAAAAAGCTTGATATCATTATGGAAGGTGATCTTGATGAGATCATCGCCGGCTTGCTTGACTGGGAAATGGCTCAGCGACGGGCTAAGGGTATTGAGTTGTGATAGCTTGTGAGTGGAGGCTATGGATAAAAAGAATATAGCAGTGCTTGTCTCGGGGGGTGTTGACAGTTCTGTCGCACTTGCGTTACTTAAAAAACAGGGACATTCTCTTACTGCTTATTACCTTAAAATTTGGCTTGAAGATGAGCTTGCCTACCTTGGTGACTGCCCGTGGGAGCAGGACCTTGCCTATGTTCGGCAGGTGTGCGAACAACTTGATGTGCCATTGCGTGTTGTTAACTTGCAAGAAGAGTATTGGCAACATGTGGTACAGTACACTGTTGATCAGGTAAAAATTGGAAATACACCAAGCCCTGATTTGTTGTGTAACCAACGCATCAAGTTTGGCTGTTTTGTTGACTATGTAGGTGATGAGTTTGATGCTATTGCCACCGGTCACTACGCGCAACTTGAGGCCCATGGTGATTTGGTGACGCTCAAAAAAGCGTGTGATCCCGTTAAAGATCAAACCTATTTTCTTTCGGCCTTGAGCCAAGATCAGCTTAAACGGCTCATATTTCCCATCGGCCACTTACCTAAGGCACAGGTGCGTGAGTTGGCTAAAGAATTTAATCTGCCTAACCAAACACGTAAAGATAGCTATGGTATTTGCTTTCTTGGCAAAATTAAGTTTAGCGAATTTGTAAAACACCATCTTGGCGAGCAACAAGGTGAATTGCGTGAGTACGAGACCGACAACGTCTTGGGAATGCATAACGGTTTTTGGTTTTACACCATTGGCCAACGCAAGGGTATTGGCCTGTCTGGTGGTCCATGGTTTGTTGTCGCCAAAGATACGAAAAAAAATATTGTTTATATCTCAAATCAATATTACTCGCCTGAAAAACGACGCAATGAGTTTACTGTTGCAGCGCCATATTGGATTGCAGGGATCAAGCCAAGTGTCGATGATGCTGTGCAGGTAAAGGTTCGCCATGGCGAAAGTGTGTATGCTTGCACGCTTGACTGGAAGGCTGATGGTGGTATGGCTGTTCACCTTGAGCAGGACGACCAGGGGTTAGCTCCGGGGCAATTTGCAGTTTTTTATCAGGACAATGTTTGTCTTGGATCTGGCGTTATCTCTTCATAAAATTCCTCTTTTTTCTCGACACTTGAGCCTCTTTATTCTTTTTTTTTACACTACTGAGTAGCTGTAATCAGATTAAGGTTGTTGCTCGGGGGGAGAAGACATGGGGTGTCGATTAGCTCTTTTATTGGGCTTATGTGTTGCTGTTATATCGTGTTACGCTGCTGAACACAGTGGTGGATCTGTTGGTTTGAATGCTGCAAATTGTATTGATGCATTGAATGCTGCAATTGCTGGAAATGATATTGGGCAGGTTAGAACCATTTTGGCGATAATAGACCAGCAGGAGTTGATTGGTTGTGAGCATGCGCTTGCATGTAGAGCAATACGTGAAAAGCGTTTTTTTGATATTGAGAGATTATTCAATCGTCTCAGTGGGTTCATTAACCAAGTGCCGGTTGATAAAAATGGCCTTACGCCACTTGATTGGGCTTTGTACGTTGGCAACCCAGAAATAATTAGGCTTATTACCTACGACAAGCGTGCAGGGTACCGGCTACTGCTTCATCAAGCCTATAAATATCGTTATCTAGCGGCGGCAAAAAAACTTATTGTGCTTGGAGCAAATGCTGAACAATGTGATGGTCTTGGACGTAATGTGTTGCATGCACTTGCCTTGAGCGAGGGTGAATCATGTTGGGGTGACTTGAATTACCTGCATGATGTTTGCTTTCGATATCACAGGCTACAGAGAAAGAGATTTAGCGTTTTTGAGCATTTGATGGGATTGCCATCAATACTTGATCTTGTCGATATTGCTATGGCAGGAGGCGTACGGATTAATGTGGTCGATAGACAGGGGAAAAATCCCTTACATTTTGCTGTTTGGTCTGGCGATTTGGGCATGGTAGAAATATTGCTCAAAGAGTACGGCGCACGAGCTCGTAGCTACGATTTTTTTGGTTATTCTCCCTTGCATTATGCTGCCGCTCGTGGGCAAAACGGAATTGCTGCATTGTTGCTTGACGAGCAATGTAATGAATTTGAAAAAGACGAAGAAGGTAAGACGGCTTTGTACTGGATGTTAAAGTTTAAAAATCAAGCTGCTATTAGGCATGTTATAGCAGCGTACGGTTTGATGCGAAGGGAGTCTGATGAAGAAGTTACTGATGATGCTGTTGCTGAGTAGTGTCAGTTTAGCGTTACATGCAATGTCTCGTGAAAGGCCAAGGATTTATGATGGTCGTTTGGGCAAAACTATGCAGTTGCACAAGTTAGCAGCAGCAGGCGAGGAAGAGGTAGTTTTTCACTTGCTTGTGCAGGAAGGTGAGTGTCCAAATTATCCTGACGAGTACGGTCTATCACCCCTGCATATTGCGATACAGCACGACCAAACACTGATAGCTGCATATTTGATGCAGTATGGCGGAGATATCAACGCTCGGGATAATACGCTTAGAACTCCGTTGCATGAGGCCGTTTATTATGAACGGCATGATGTGGTAGAAGCTTTGCTGCAAATACGCTGGATTGATATTAATGCGCAAGATGGTTGGGGCCAGACGCCAATACATGAAGCTTCTGATTTAGATGATCCCACAATGTTTGGCATGCTTGTTAAAGCTGGGGCGGCGTGTAATGTTGTCGATACCAATGGCTTTACGCCTTTGCATCGGGCGGCGAATTTTGGATGTCTGGAAATAGTTACGTATTTGGTCATTTGTACAGACCTGGATATTAACCAGCAAGACAATACTGGCTGGACTCCACTGCACTGGGCTGTTATGGGTGGCGATCTTGAAATTATTGAAGTATTGCTTCGTTACGGTGCTGATCGAAGCATTACAAATCAACAGGGGCAGACACCCCGACAGTTAGCATTAGATTTTTGTTTTGATGAAGAGGCGGCGGCCTTGTTCGAGCAAATTAAGGAGCCGGATAGGATTGAAGGGCGGGAGATTACGGGAGATATTTATTCAAATGTTGCTTCTGTTGGTTTGATCAGATAACCTAGGTGGTCAATAGTGTTACATAGTCATCATATGGGAGAGTCATGAAGTATATGGTATCTTGTAGTCTTATTTTTGTATTTTTTGTGAGTGTTGCGCATGGAGCTGAGGGGGGTGGACAAGGTCAGGCTGATGCACCAAGGAAAAGAAGCGCTTCGTTAAGAGACTTAGTTTTAAAAAAAAGTCATTCAGGGGGAAGTCTTGGTGATACAGAGCAGGAACAATATGAAAGGTTATCTACAGAATCACCCACTGATGTTGATTTTAAACCGGGTGATGTTGGAGATACCGCTTTGATTATGTCTGTAAAAAAGGGAAGTAGGAGTTTGAGCGCAACAAATTTATTGCTTACTCATAATGCTAATCCTAATGTGGTCGATAATCAAAAGATGTCGGTATTGCATCATGCCTTAAGGAATAAAGATCGACAGCATTTTAACCTGTTGGTGACTAAGATGTCTTTGGGAAGTCTCAATGGTTTGGATAGCAGTGGCCTAGCTCCTTTGCACTATGCTATTTTGTGGGGTGATTTAGATGTTGTTGCAAAGTTATTAGAGAAAGGCGTAAACAAGATGCTTTTGACAGAAGCGGGACAGACTCCTTTGCAGCTTGTACAAAGCGCTGGTCATGATACTAAAACAAGTGTTATTCTTGCTGAGATGTTAAAACCTGAAAACTAGAAAAGATAGAAGGGTAAATCACGCAAATGGTAGCTGCTATTATGTTCTTTTTTTTGGACCTTGTAGCATTTATATTTTTTGAAGGCTGGTATGTGCATGCATTACTAGCCTACTTTTTTTTACAGTTGTTGGAAGGCTCAGACGAGTTTTGGTATGTTGCCCGCCTTGCTGGCATATTGCTGCTTCTTCTCGTGCAGGATAGCCTACGATTTGCCCATTTTGGTTTGAGTCTGAGCTACCTAATTCCCCTAGCACTGCTTGCTTGGTATGGTAGGCAGATAGTCTTGTACGCCCCTTGGAGCTTGATACATCTGCTTGTGCCGTGTGCTGTGCTAGCGGATAGCCTTTTCTTGCATCCTAAAAGTGTGCTTTCAAATGGCATTTTTTATTTGTCAATTCAGAAAATTTTTATTACTCTAATGGTAGGATATATGATTCTTTTGGGTACGCGGGGTAGTCGCTTTTTAGCTCATATTTGGGCCAAAAAGAGGAAAGTCTGGACTCCTTACAGATAGGATGCCTTGTTAGACAGGCTTCAGGTCGTCAAGCAAGGGGGGCGTGAGCCTATGGAAAGTGCCACAGAAAGCTATACCGCCAGAGAGGGTTACCTTTTCTGGTAAGGGTGAAAACGTGCGGTAAGAGCGCACGAACAGCAGCGGCAATGTTGCTGTTGGGAAAACCCCATTCGGAGCAAGACAAAGTAGGCAGGTTGTTACGGGTTGATCTGTTCCCAATACCTGCGGGTATGTCGCATAGATAAATGATTGCCACTTGTTGTCAAAAGCCTTAGGCTAATGGCAATAAGTACAAAATCCAGCTTACAAGTGTGCCCAAAACATATATCGAGAATATCTCATGAGTGTGTGGTTTATTAGGTTATTAAACCTTCATTTTTGGTTAATACCATTCTTTTTTTTCTTGTTCGGCTATACAGCTTCCTATTTTTACTTTCAGCGACAAGAGGTGCGTACGCCCAACGTGATAGGCAAGAATATCTATCACGCTCTACTTTTGGCCCAAAAGAGTCGCTTAGGTCTTCGCTTAGCCGCTGAACGTGAAGATAGTGTTTTGCCAGAGGGAACAGTTCTTGATCAGGTGCCACGACCATCGTTAGCCTCTCGTGTCAATCAGGACATATTTTTGACCGTATCAAAACGACCAAGCTTTGAGCAGGTGCCCGATTTTTGGGGGCAAGAATACAAGCAAATACGCTCATACACTCGGAAAAATGATGTTTCACTTAAAGTTATCCATGTTCAGAGTAAGTATCCCAATGGTACCTGTATTGCGCAATATCCCTTGCCAGGTATGTCGCTGCAGGAAAAGAAAATGGCCGTCTGTTTGTCAGTGGGCACCGCCCCAATGCACATTGTGCCGGATGTACGTGGTATGGAGATAGAACGTGTTGCAGCAAGCCTGCGCAGTTTTGGTGTGCAATTTGAAAAGGTGCATACAGAGCCTGTTGAGCAACAGCATGAGTGTCATGAGTGTGTGGTTTTAGAACAATTTCCTCTGCCTGGCTCAGTAGTTGACCGTAGCAAGGGGGCATTTATGCAGTTGCAAATCAAGAAAATAGTGTGAAAAGCTTTTGACTTTGTACAAGAATGAATTATTATTGAAGTTCTCTCTTTTTACATGTTAAAGAGGTGTATGTGGCTATTTTTAGTAACAATTTTGAGGACTTAGTACATGAGTAATCACGGGCATAATCATCACGATCAACTTTTAGAGCATCATCATGGTGTATTGGACGAAATAATCTGCCATTTCCCGTATGCAATTTTTTCAGTAGCATTCGCTATGATAGCGCTTAGCTTGCTGGCATATACAACTGATGATCAGCTTAATTCGTACATAACATTCACGCATCGATTGTTCCACAATTTTCACTTTCTACACTTGTTATTTGCAGCAACCGGAACGGTTTTAGCGTTAAGGCGATTCTCAAAAAATATAGTGTTAGATGTTCTCTTTGGCTTCTTGATTCCGGCATTTTTTTGTACAGTGTCAGATGCGATTATGCCGTACCTTGGGGGCAAGCTCATCAACCTTGACATGCATTTTCATTGGTGTTTTATCAGTGAATTACAAACGGTACTACCGTTTTTGTTTGTAGGGATTATAAATGGTATTGTGATGAGTAATCATTCCAAGAATCATCAGCTTGTTTATTCTGTTGGGTTTCATTTTGTGCATATTTTTGTCAGTTCTATGGCATCAATGTGTTACCTTGTTAGCTTTGGTTTCTATCAATGGTGGGATAGAATGGCATTTGTCTTCTTGTTTTTAATCGGTGCTGTTCTTATTCCGTGTACACTTGCAGATATCGTTGTTCCTGCCATTGTTTCTAAGGCAAAACGTTCTTTTAAGTCTTAAGCTAGGGTTTTTAAGAGGTGAGCTTGGATGAGATGTATTAGAGTTGAAAATGTATCTAAGTCCTATGATGGTGAGTTAGTTCTTGATAATCTCAGTTTGGAGATTCCAGCGGGGCAGTTTTTTGCATTGCTAGGACCTAGCGGGTGTGGTAAAACAAGTTTGCTTCGTCTCATTGCAGGCCTTGAAACCGTTGACTCGGGAAAAATTTTTTTAGGTGATGACGACATCACTCATCAGCCGATTTACAAGCGTCGTATTAATACTGTTTTTCAGCAATATGCGCTATTTCCTCACTTAACAGTTGCTGAAAATGTTGCGTATGCTCTACGAATCAAAAATGTTACAGAAAAAGAAATTAGCAATCGTGTTCGTGAAGCGCTTAAGATGGTCAGGCTAAGTGGATTTGAGCAAAAGCATCCGCGAAACCTGTCTGGAGGGCAGCAGCAACGTGTTGCGATTGCACGGGCCATTATTAGCCAACCAGACGTCCTGTTGCTTGATGAACCGCTCGCAGCGCTTGATCTTAAGCTTAAAGAGCAGATGCTGATCGAGTTGAGTGAATTGCAAGAAAAATTGCAAACAACTTTTGTTTATGTGACGCATGACCAATTTGAAGCATTGACAGTAACTGATCGTATGACGATCATGAATGTTAATGGGCGTATTGAGCAAATTGGCACGCCCAAAGAAATTTATGAATTCCCAGCATCACGCTTTGTAGCGACATTTGTGGGTAGTACGAATATCATTGAAGGTGTGTTTAGACTCGAATACAACGAGCAATTGCTCGAGGTTGAAGGCATTGGCATGTTTAAAGTTTATTTTTCTGCTCAGAAACCTTGGATGATTCCTGGATGTCGTTTATACATGAGTATTCGTCCTGAAAAAATATTGATTAGCAAAAAAGAGATTGCAGGCTTTTCAAATCACCTGAAAGGCATTGTGGTTGACCGTGTGTACCATGGTCGTTCTACTCAGTACCGTGTTAAGCTGAAAAATGGTAGTCTGCTGATTGTATTTGAACAGAATGAGGAACACTTCCCGCACGAAACAATTGACTATGATGATGAGGTAAATCTCTACTTTCAAAAAGAGAATATTGTTTTGTTGGAGCACTAATGAAATTTTTGACAAATATTTTTGTCGAGGAACCTCCATTTTTGTTTGCATGCCCTGCACTTATGTGGCAGGTACTATTTTTATATTTGCCGCTATTTGTTTTAATGCTTCATAGTTTCTCTTTTTTTGATCCAACCACGTACACTATTACTTTTACTTTTCAATTTTACCGGCAGGTTTTGAATTGGCTTTATTTTAGCATCATTGTTCGGTCATTTATTTTGGCATGCGCGACATCGGTGGTAACGCTTTTAGTAGCCTACCCTGTTGCCTATTTTCTTGCCATGAAAATTCCTAAGCGCTTTAGTCCAATTTTGCTCTTTTCGTTACTGCTACCTTCATGGATAACAATTGTAGTACAAATATACGCCTGGTTTTTCTTCCTTGGTAGGAATGGACAGCTGAGTTATTTTTTATATAAAATTGGTATCTTTTCTCAGCCGTTGCACTTGTTGAATAATTATTTTGCGGTTTTAGTTGGCATGACTTCGTTTTTTTTGCCATTTATGATTTTGCCCATCTATGCAGTGCTTGAAAAAATGGACAAGAGATTGCTAGAAGTTTCAGCTGATTTGGGGGCAAATAGAATGCAAACTTTTTGGCGCGTTATTTTTCCATTATCGCTGCCTGGGGTATATGCGGGTCTTTTTCTAGTATTTATCCCTGCATTTGGCGAATTTGTCGTTCCCGCAATGCTTGGCGGGGGAAAGTATTTGCTGTGGGGCAATGTTATTGTCGACAAATTTCTGCGTATTAGAAATTGGCGTGCAGGTTCTGCGGTTGCTGCAATGGGAATTGCTTGTATGATTTTAGCGCTGATAATTTTGTATCTCTTGCTTCGACTGATACGCTTGTTGAATAAAAAGTCATCACTAGCTCGGTAGGAGAAAAAAATGATGACTGAGCCTCAAAAAAGCTTTTTTAAGCTTTTACATCCTTTTTATGTAGCTTTTGTTTATCTGTTTTTGTATTTGCCCATTTTGATTATGGTGCTTTTTTCATTTAATGATTCGGCAGACTCTGTCCACTGGGTGGGGTTTTCACTTCGGTGGTATCGCAAGTTAATCAATACTCCTGAGATTTTGAATGCACTTAAGGCGTCACTCATCGTAGCCGGCTTTACTACGGTGATCAGCGTTGTATTGGGAACATGTCTTGTGATGGCAAGTAAATGGTGGCGATCATCGATATTGTTTAACTTTTTTTATGCAAATGTCCTGCTACCAGAGCTTATTTTGGCCATTAGTGTTTTAAGCATATTTACCTTTTTTCAAATACCTGTTGGTTATGGTAGTCTGATTACCGGCCATACGGTACTTGGGCTTGGTTTTGTTATACCTATTGTGCGCGCACGGTTTATTGAGCTTGATCCAATGCTTACCGAAGCTTCGCTTGATTTGGGTGCGACGTATCCTCAAACGGTTCGTAAAGTGGTTCTACCACTTCTTAAGCCATCTTTGATTGCTTCCGCTTTACTTGTTTTTACACTATCGATGGATGATTTTTTGATTTCATTTTTCTGTTGTGGGCCTGAGGTACAAACACTTTCTGTGTATGTGTATTCTATGATTAACATTAGTATTGATCCAACGATAAATGCTGTCTCTGCGGTGTTTCTGGCGATTAGTAGCTTGTTGGTTCTGCTTTTGTCGTCACTTAAAGTCATTGACCAGGTTATAACGTATGAATAGTGGAAATTTTTTTGTAAGTGCAATGCGTAAGTTTTTTATAGTAATGGTATATTTTGCGATACTTGCAGGATTTCTCTATTTTCCGGTACTTAAGGATTTTCTTCGTAGAGATGTTACGCTGAATGTTTATGTTTTGCCTGATCGCATATCATCACAGGCCATCAAGATTTTTGAACGGCATACGGGCGTCAAGGTTAACGTCAAATTTTTTGAATCAGATGAAGAGCTTTATGCAAAGTTTAAAATTACTGGCGGAGAGGGTTACGATGTTGTTTTGGCATCAGATTATACGGTGCACCCTTTAATCAAGGACGGTATGCTGACAAAGCTTGATCATGAAAAAATCCCTAGCATGAGAGAGCTGAATAAATTGCTTGTTGGCAAAGACTTTGATCCGCATAACACGTATTCACTTCCCCTTGGTTGGTTAGTGTATGGTGTTGTTTTCGATCGCAAACTTATTGTTGACCGAGATCTAATAGATGGTTTCGAGTTGCTTTATGCCAACCCTGCAGAGCTAGTCAAAAAAGGGATAGTGAAGAAGTCGTACAAGATTGCAATACCCGATGAGCCGCGGGAAATCTTTATGATGACGGCCCTGTCGTTGTATGGACGGGTAGATGGTTTGCGTGATAAAAATTTAAATGAAATACAGAATTTGTTAATTAAACAGCGTGCATGGGTTGAGAGTTACTCTTTATCAAATATGCCACATTTTTTATTGAGTGGTGTTGTGCCGGTAGCACTTTTCCCGACAGTCTATCTCAAACGTATATCAGGTGGCGCAACAAGCTTTGAATTTGTTGTGCCTAAGCAGGGTGGGCTTATGGTTCTTGAAAGTCTTGCGATTACTCGTACATGTAAAATTCCAGAACAAGCACATCAATTTATTGATTTTATTTTGTCGGAAGACATTGCCCGTATTCATGCTGAGACGTACAACTACTACGTTTCAAATCAAGTAGCGTATGGTTATCAGCGCGAGTTACTGGGGCCAGACCTTACTCCAGATGACCAGACCCTCGATAGGCTTTATTCCATAAGTCAGTATGTTCCGCTTGAAGTTATCGAAGATATTTGGCTAGCAGTGCGAGGCTCGTAAATTATTTAAGAAAAGTGAGGATGCATGAATCGAGTTATAACGCGCTTTGAAAAAATTAAGAGATTGTTTTTGAACAAAGAGGGGTACTTTGAAGAGGTTATACGTGAGTTTGAAAACAAAAAATCTAAGCGCTTATACCAAGAAGCATCACAACTTTTGGCCAAGGCACGAAATGAACAAGAAAGACTTAGTGAGCTTAAGCGGGTCATAGAGCGGGATGATCTTGCAGGAGTCGATGAGTTCAAGGCCTTGTTAAAATCTTTCAAGAAAAATTACAGGGACTTAGTTGCTATAACCAAGCCGTTTTGGAAAGAGCTTCTTGAAGAGTTAATTATCCCACTTGCAATCATTATCATTTTACAAATGTTTGTTTTTGGTCTGTATCATGTTCCTTCCGGTTCGGCTGAGCCAAATTTGTTGGTGGGTGACCGCATCTGGGGAAATAAGACTGCCTATTACTTTAACCCCGTGCAGCGTGGCGATTTGGTTTTGCTTGATAACCCAGAATTTGTCTATGACAAGTCAAGTAAGTTCAAGTATCTCTGGCAGCGGTATATTGGTATAGCAGTACCATTTTTAGGGATAGCAGAGGGGCCAGAGGTTCCAAACATGGTTAAACGAGTTATAGCCATCCCCGGAGACACCATTGAAGGTAGAGTTGATGAAAACAATCACCCCGTTATTTATTTGAATGGTGAAGTGCTTAAAGAACCGTATGTCAATCAGCATCCACTGATTGTACTTAAAAAAACAGCTGGCCTGATAGATCAGTCCTGGGTGCCTTTTTTTAAGGTTCCAGATTTTATTCGTAGGCAGGAAAAGCTTGTTCGTTACACGCACGATATTACTCGTCCATATGATAAGCAGCCTTACTATTGCGTTGAAGAGGATGAAATAAAAACAAAGCCTGGCAGTAATATGCCCATTTTGATTCAGCCAAATACTTCAACATCGAGTAGCGCGCTACTATGGGGAAGCGTTCAACGCATTAATCGTGATATCTTTGGACCCATTACTATTCCTGAAGGAAAATATTGGGTTATGGGAGACAGTCGCAAGAATAGCGCAGACAGCCGTTGGTTTGGCTTACTAGATAGAAGTTTGATTTATGGGCGTGCGAGTTTTGTTTTGTACTCGGTTGATAGTGAGGAATCGTTTTGGATTTTTGATTTGATCAAGCATCCGGTTGCTTTTTGGACCAAGCATGTGCGATGGAATAGATTCTTTAAGCCGTTGTGGACGTACAATAGATGGAAAGGTTCAAAGACTGAGGAATAAAAAAGCGGGGCTGGGAAAAAACCCGAGCCCCACTTTGTTGAGGTTGAGAGCTTAGATAAATCCAAGCTTTTTTATTACCTTGAGCTACGGCCTTTTCTGCTTGCTCTGGCATCGCGTGATCTACCACCGCGACCTTTGCTACGACCGCCACTACGACTGCTTCGTCCTCCACCGCGACCACGACGAGAACCGCTTCTGTCACCTCTACGGCTTTGTTTTTCCATTCGTCCGCCTCGGCGACCACCACGACCTCTGTCATGACGTCTTGGTTTATCACTTTCTTCTTCTGAGTCAGCATCTTCGCTAATCTTTTTAATGTTAGGATTTACAGAAAGAAAACCTTTGATCATCTTTTTACCAGCATGCTTATTGAATTTTTTGTAAGCATCAATAGCCATTTGTTTGTGATCTTTTGCAAACCATTCTGAATCAGGGATAGCTTCAATTTCTTCAAGCGTTGCAATGCGTACCTGGCCAGCTTCAGCAGTCTCTTTTGGAGTGTCTGACGTGATACCCGCATAGCAGAATGAGACGATATGTTGGCGAGCATCACGATGAGGATCGTCATAGACACCAATTAACTTGGTACTTTCAACAGGAACGCTAATCTCAACTTCTTCTGCCGCTTCGCGAATACCGCTTTCTACTGCAGTTTCAAAGTATTGAGTAAAGCCGCCAATTGGAGCCCATTTTTTATCTGCCTTACGTTCGATAATGATTAAGCCTTCAACCTTGCCTGTTGCTGGGTTCATGTAAAAAGTAAGCAAATCAGTCGCAGTGTAAGGACCCTCTTGGGTTGTTAGCATCCAATGAAAGGGTTCTGTAAGTTTTTCAGCAATTTCTCGGAATTGGTGATGCACTGCCAGGTAACGCATAACATCGTTAAATGAACAATCATAGCGTCCAATCGTTTTGCCTGGAAATTCATGTTCAAGTTCCTTTTGAAGATCTTCAGATAGCTGATTTTGGTCGATTGACTCTAAAAATTGTTTTACTGGACCTTTTTTGAATTCAAGTAGTAAGTTGCGAAGTTCTTGGAATTTGTCGTAGGCGTATGATGTGCCGCGTTCTGCAGCACTTGCTTTGGCAGCATCAAGCTTTTTTTGTCCCAGTTCTTCAAGCTTTGCATTGAAAGTTACTTCAGCGTGTGCAAGGCCTGAAGTACTCAGTAAAAGACCTACTAGAAACAAATATCTTTTGGAGTACATAATATCCTCTCTCGGAAATGGGTTTGACCTATGGTTAACTATCATAAATATGCCACAAGTTTATTAATAATTTCAATTATTTAATATTTTTAATCAGAGTTCGTCTTACATGTATCGTTGCCATTCTTTAAAACGACCAAAAAAACCTTGAAAAAAGCCCGATTTTACGGCATGATTGAGTGGTAAAATGTTATATTACAGGTTTTAGGGAAGGATTATAACGTGGGACAAATAGGTAAAGTCGGCAAAAAGAATGTTTCTAAATGGACTAGAACCAAGCGTTTGAGCTGCTATATTTGTGTGCTCATGTCCCTCTCTCTGCTAAGCACGGTTTTTCAAAACCTTTTCATGATGCGCTTTGGCGCATAATTTCCGATATATCTCTCGACACTTTTGTTACTCGTATTTAGTGCTATTTTTGTTTACAATGCAAGCAGCATTGTAGGCTTGTTTTCTTTCTATTTTTATAAGGAGTTTTCTTATGTCTTCGCATACAAAAATATCGTTTTGGAGCGGTGTTTTAATGACTTTGAATATTATCATCGGTGCTGGTGTGTATGTTAGCTCTCAAAAAATGGCCGAAATATCTAAAGATGCAAGCTTTTTTGGCTGGGGCGTTGTTGGGCTTTTGTTGTTACCCCTGGTATGGAGTTTCTCTTATTCGACAAAAATATTCACCGGCGAGGGGGGTGGCTTTTACCAATATTGTACTCGCGGTATTAATGAGACTGCCGGGTTTTTGGCGCATTGGTTGTATGTGCTTGGCTATATAGCTGCAGATGCTGTACTCGTAGTGGTTGTCAAGGATGAGCTTGCAAAAATTGAAGGATGCTCATTTTTTGCTGATTACGGCTTTTTGACGAGTGTAGGTCTAATTCTTGTTTTCTCGCTGCTTAATTTAATTGGTTTGCAAACGATCAGCAAGATACAGAGTTATGGTACAGTACTAAAAATAATCCCATTATTAATGGTTATTGGTTGGTTTATTTTGCACCCTAATATTGGAACCATCAATATTGCCACGCCAGACCTCATGAGTATCCGCTATACAATTCCAGTGGCTATTTTTGCATTGTTTGGAACAGAAGCTTGTTGCAGTATTACTCATTTGATGGAAGGGGGGCAAGCACAGGCATCAAAAGTTATCTTTACTGCATTTGCCCTTGTTATGATCCTATACACTTCTTTTCATCTGGGCTTGGTAAGCATGATGGGAGGTTTTGGTCTTGCAGATTATGGAACATCTCAATTCCCACAGTTTTTTGAATTCTCTGGTCCGATAACAGCTTTTTTACAAACATTTGTTGGTTTTGCGATTCTGTTTAGCATGATTAACACGTTATTTGGCATCATGCTTATGAATGTTACTAACTTGCAAACGCTTGCGGACAAAAAATTACTTCCGGGATCAGATGCATTGGTGAAAATGAATCGCCACCACAGGCCTGTAAGGCTTGTTTGGTTGCACGCTGCAGTGTTGACTGTTTTGGTTGCTTTCGTTTCTAATTTAGGAATCTTGATGGCATTGACCAGCCTTGGCCTGTGTGCTACGTACTTGCTCAATGTCGTAGCTGTTTTGAGAACGTCATGGTTGAAAAAAGCATACGTTGGATTTGTGGGCTCACTACTTGCAATGGGATCGTGCGGTGTTTTGATGTATTACAGTTGGATCAAAATTCATGATGATGTGTTTACGCGATTTGTATACGCATCTCCAGTTATGCTTGGGGTAGTGCTTGGGCTTGTTTTATATAAAGTGGCAAAAAGCCGTCATGTACATGCATAAGGTTAAAAGGACAGTATCGTGGAAAGATTAGTTCAAGTATGCCAGAAGCTTGTTGCAAAATATCGATCGAAAAAATCATTTTTTGAAGAGGTGGTTGAGCGCTTTGGAAGCAAAGGACGTACGAAAGAGTTTGAGCAGGGTCAGGCGCTGTTAGAACAGGCAAATACCGCAGTGAAGAATTTGCGTTTATGGTGTCAGGACCTAGCGGATCATCCAGAGCGGATTAGTGATGTTAAAGCAGTTCGAATTGATTTGAAAAAAACGTATAAGAAACTGGTTATTCTGACCAAGCCATGGTGGCAAGAATGGACCGAGGCAATCATTGTAGCGCTATTTCTTGCGCTTATTTTACGCAATTTTCTGTTTGGGTTGTACCATGTGCCAACAGGGTCGGCAGAACCAAATATTTTGGTAGGAGATCGAATTTGGGGCAATAAGGTTGCCTACTACTTGGACGAAGTCAAACGCGGCGAGCTGGTCATTTTTGATAACCCTGAGTTCAGATTTGATCGTTCAAATTCTTTCAACTACTACTGGCAAAAATATATAGGGTTTCCAATACCACTGCTTGGTCTTGGTGTTGGTCCAGATAACTGGGTTAAGCGTGTTATTGGTGTGCCAGGTGATACGGTTGAAGGGAAGATGGATGAAGATGGCAAAACTGTTGTGTATTTGAATGGGCAACGACTGAGTGAGCCTTATGTCAACACGCTGCCATTGATCAGGCTTAAAAAGAATCCAGGACTGATTAATCCTGCCTGGGTTGGCCCGTTGCCGTTACCGAGTTTTTTGGCCAGCACCTACAAAGAAGTGCAGTATACATATGATCCATCAAGGCCTTTTGATCAGCAACCATATTACTACGTAGAACCGTATGAAGTTGTTTATGAGTCTGGTGGCCAAAATCCAAAACTTGTTCAGCCATTTACACCGATGTATGAAAAAGTTTTAACTGCTGGCTTTAAAATACAAGAGTTTAACCGCGATGTCTTCGGCCCAATCACCATTCCTAAGGGTAAGTATTGGGTTATGGGAGATAGCCGAAAAAATAGTAGAGATAGTCGCTACTGGGGCTTGCTAGACCAAGGTTTGGTGCATGGACGAGCAAGTTTTGTGATTTACTCAATTGATAGTGAAGAGGCATTCTGGTTGTTTGATTTGATTAAGCATCCAATTGATTTTTGGGCAAAACATGTCCGTTGGAACAGATTTTTCAAAGGTTTAACACATTACAACGGAAGAAAAGATCTTCATGAAAAAGAATAAATTTTACATTACAACACCAATTTACTACGTTAACTCAAAACCGCACCTCGGTACGTTGTATTCGACATTGCTTGCAGATGTTGCAGCACGCTGGCACAAGCTAAAAACAGAAGATGTTTTTTTCTTGACCGGAACCGACGAGCACGGCCAAAAAATTCAGGAGAAAGCTGAAGAAGTGGGCATGGATCCCAAAGCTTTTTGTGATTCGATGATTCCTGGATTTGAGAAGGTATGGAAACAATATGGTATCGAATACAACAAGTTCATTAGAACGACTGACGAGTACCACGAGAAAGCCGTTGTTAACTGGATAAAACAGTTACACAAGCAGGGTGATATCTATAAATCAACGTATACAGGGCTTTACTGTGTGCCATGTGAAAACTTCATTGTTGCCTCGCACGATTCAGAACAGAATGAAGAAGGTAAGTCAGTTTGTCCAATTCACAAACGAGTGCTTGATGAAATTGCAGAAGAAAGTTACTTTTTTAGACTTTCAGCTTATCAAGACCAGTTACTTGAATTTTATGAAAAAAACCCAAACTTCATTACGCCGCAAGAGCGTATGCAAGAAGTTCTTTCGTTTGTAAAATCAGGCTTGAAAGATTTGAGCATTTCGCGAAAGAGTGTAAGTTGGGGAATTCCATTTCCTGGTGACTCTGAACACACGGTATATGTATGGGGTGACGCTCTCAATAACTATATTACCGCCATTGGGTATGGCCAAAGTGATAAAAAGAGCAAAGAAAGCTTTGAGCACTGGTGGCCTGCCGACGTACACGTAATGGCAAAAGATATTGTTAGGTTTCATGCGGTTTACTGGCCAGCATTTTTGATGGCAGCCGGTGTGCCATTACCAAAAAAACTGCTTGTACACGGTTTTATTTTGATGGGGCAGGACAAAATGTCCAAGTCTCGCGGCGGTATGGTTGACCCTGGGCAGCTTGCCGAGTGGTGTGGTGTAGAGCCTGTTCGTTACTACCTCATGCGTCAAATGCCAATTTCTCACGATGGTCAATTTACACTGAAAGAACTTGAAGAACGTATTTCTGGTGATCTTGCAAATAACTTGGGTAACTTGCTTAACAGAACGCTTGTACTTGCTCGAAACAACAAGATGAACGAAATTGTTGCTCCTGAAGTGTTTGAACCAGAAGCTGCTGCATTACGTAAAAAGTGCAAAGAGATGGTGAGTTTTTACAGCGAAGAAATGGATAAATATCATTATCATATTGCACTTGCTCAAATGTGGAAATTCATCTCTGAGGTTAATGCATTCTTTCATGCTCAGGAGCCGTGGAAATTAGCTAAAGAAAATAAAGAACTTTTTGTTGAGATTATTTCTGCAGTGTGTCACAGTTTGTATACCGTTGGATCATTGCTTTGGCCTGTTATGCCAAATAAAATGGAAGAGTTACTTGCAGCTCTAGGTCATACATTTGATATTGGTAGTAATTATGAAGCACAAGCTCGTGCCAACGAGTGGAAAATGACCTTTACCTTGCAAAAAATGGATAGTCCTCTTTTCACAAGACCTGAAATTCCCGAGCTGGCTCAGGATAAGCAAGAAGACAAAAAAACATCTAAAGAAAAAGAAGTGAAGAAGGTTGAAACGCCTGATCAGATTACCATTCACGACTTTATCAAAGTTAAGATGATTGTAGGTACTATTAAAGCTTGTGAACCTGTTAAGGGTTCAGACAAGCTTTACAAGCTTCAAGTTGACTTGGGAAAACATGGTATGCGTCAGATATTTTCTGGCATTGCAAAAGACTTTACCCCAGAACAGCTTATCGGAAAGCAGGGTACGGTCGTTGCAAACCTTGCACCGCGTAAAATGATGGGTGAAGAGTCTCAGGGTATGATGCTTTTTGCCAAAAACGAAGACGGATCGCTTCGATTACTAACCGTGGGTGAAGCAGCTTCTGACGGTTCTCTTGTTAGTTAAGTATATTGAATTTAAAGAGCCCTACATCTGTGGGGCTCTTTTTTATTGTTTTTAGATTTTGTGTTATGCAAAGATCCTTTTGGAAGTAAATCATATAACTTTTCTTTAAAAAAGGAGAGGACGTGAGGATTATTGTTGCGTTATTTTCGATGGTGCTGCTTTGGGGTAATGCTTTTGCAGCTGAACATCAACGGGAAATGTATCGTCAGGTGACTGCTCAAAAAAAACTTGTAGCGAGTAAGCAGTTTTTGGACGCACTGCACAGCTTAGGGCATGATAAGTTCGAGAATCTTATGGAGGTTGGATGTGATTCGGGCGATCTTGCTGTATATGCTATGCAAAAGTTTGGGGCATCAAGTATTAGAGCATTGGATAAGTCAAAAGAAAATATTGAAGAAGCGAGAAAGAAATGTGGCAATCTAGAGGGTTATACCTTTCTTTCAAACTCAACTGAGCATGACGTTTCTGCTGCAACTGTTGATTTGGTATATTCATTTGGCGCATGGCATTGGTTTGCTGATCATAGGCAGGCATTGGAGGTAGTTGCAAAGGCTCTCAAGCCTGGCGGCGTGTTTTATATGAATGCTTCATGTTATTTGGGTGATGATCATCCACTTGTGCAGTCTTTTAATGAGGTCATGCAAATGGAGTGTTGGCAACATCTTTTTAGCGGCAAAAAGGCAAGAGATTTGTATAACCCAGTCAGACAAGATGAGTTTGTAAACTTGTTAGATGAATTAGGCTTTAAAGTTGAAAGTACTCAAGAAAGTGTTATGTCAGTTCCTTTTCCCTCTGTTGATGCTTTCAAATCGTTTTTGAGTGTTATTCTTGAAAAAATAGAATTACTGACTTTGATTCCGTTAAGCGATAAGATTTCTTTGCTTGATGATATTTGCAATCGCTTGGCAACGAAGATCAAGAGTGATGCGAATGGTCAAATACTTTATGAGATTCCATCGTTAATTGTTTTAGCGGTAAAGAAGTAGTCTAGTTCTTATGAGGAGAAAGTATGAAGTTCTTTAGTGGACTATTACTGAGTTTAGTAGTATTTGCGAGCGTTTGTGGTGCTGACCCGGAGTATCACTATAAAAATTCTGACCATCAAAAAAAAAGTGCACAGGATGCTTTGCAAAAACTGGGTGACTTAAGTCAGTATAAAAATATTCTTGAAGTTGAGTGTCGTTCAGGTAAGACCGTCACATGGATTGCACATCAAGCACCAGAAAGTTTTGTTGTAGGTATTGACCGATCGAAGGAATATATCGATTTTTGTCAAGCAATGCATTGTGCCAAAAATCTTGCCTTTGTTCATGCAGCTATTGAAAAATCTTGCGAAGTGAGTGCTGCAGAGCAATTTGACTTAGTGTTTTGTCATGCCTCACTCCAATATTTTCCAGATCATAAAGCAGCATTACAAGGAATGGCTCGAAACCTTAAGCCTGGTGGATTATTGCAGATTAAAGGGGCATGCTACTATGGCGATGAGCATCCCTTGGTCAAAGCATTTAATGTTGTTAAGCAATCTGCTGAGTGGAAGGGTGTGCTTGCTGAGTTTGAGCCTTCTAAGCTTGCTAACTATATTAATCCTGAAAGGCTTAATATACTCTTGGTAGAAGCTGATTGTGAAGTTAATGAGTGTGAACAATACGTTCAAGAAGTTCCTTTTGATTCGCTCAATGATTTTGCGGCTTGGTTTAAAGGGTTTGTTGGGCAGGCTGAGTCGTTTTCAAAGTTGCCAGGAGCGATGAGAGATGCTTTGTTGGCTGCAATTTTTATTGCATACGATGAGCAGCTCAAGGCTCTTGGGATTAAAAAAGGTGATGGATCATTTGTTTACACGGTTCCAGCCGTTCGGATTACCGCAACAAAGAAGTAATAAGCGGTAAGTTAGTATTTGTGTTCAGGTGGCCCTATGTTATGTGACATGGGGCCATTTTTTATGGAGTTGCTATGAAAAAAATAGCTGTTATCTTTTTGCCGTTGGTCTTTTTGTTGTTACCTCACAATTCTGTTCGAGGGCAAGAATGGTGTGGTGATATGTATCATCCTAACTCATTACGTCAGCATGCTCGGTCACTTAAAATTCTCGAGGGTGTTGATTTGTCCAGGTTTAAAAGAGTACTTGATGTTGGCTGTGGAACTGGTAGGACGATTGCCCATATTGCCCAATGCATTGGGCAGGGCTCAGCGCTAGGGGTTGATTTATGCTCGTCAATGATTGAGTTTGCCCGTCAAGAACATGCAAGTATTAAAAATCTTATATTTGAAGTATGTAGTGCAGAAGAGCTTTCTTTTGATAGTGAGTTTGACTTGGTCGTTTCGTTTGCGGTATTTCATTGGATCCAAGATCAACAGAAAGCATTACATGCAGTGTATAAAAGTCTTATGCCTGGAGGAGATCTAGTAGTACGTACATCGGGAATGGTTGACCCTGCTCACCCTATACGAAAAGCTTTTTGCGAAGTTGCACGGTCTGAAAAATGGAAAAAGCAATTTCCTGATGCGAATATTTTTGGGGCTTATTTTCCTCGTGAAAAAAGTGAGTTTGAAATAATGCTTCAGGTGGCGGGGTTTAGTGTCATAGATGTTGAACAAACCTTGGAGCAAAGAGTATTTGAGTCTGCTCAAGAGTTTAAAGAGTGGATTAGTGGTTGGGCTGGAGGATTTCCCGTTGTTGCATTACTTTCTGCTAAAGATTTAGACAGGTATTTGACTGATGTCGTACAGCGTTTTGAAGATCTTACAAAAAGAGAAGATGGTAAGCTTGAATACTTTATGCCATTGATTATTGCTAAAGCTAAAAAATAGCGAGAGGAACTATGCTCCTCTCGCTATTTGCTGTAAAATTTATTGAGCTGTATTTTTATTGTTTTTACTCATGCCGAAACAACAGTCAATGCAACTTGTTAGTGGCTGTATCATGACAAACATGAGAATTGATGCTGCAAGTCTAATAATAGTAGAATACAGTTTTGGTGTTGCAAGGTTAAGCATACCTACAACAAAGCAGGGAGCAGTCATGATGAGTAATGGGACTGTCGCCCATACAAGGCGTTTTACAATGCAGAGTGGGCTGCATCTTGTTGTGAATGTAAGATAGACACAATAGAGTAAGTAACATACTGCCATGATCATCAACAAAAGCATACCAAACCAAACAACCATGCCAAGCAGGCCGAGTGTTTTGTCAATGATAGCATTGAACATGGTTACTTGAGCGGCTCCCTCTACTGCTTGTGCAGCAACTCCACCAACCACGCCTCCACCAATTTGATCAAAAAATGTTGTTGGGCTTGGAATAGCGTCAGAGCTTAATATTCCTTCAAATGGTAGATCATAACCTGGCATTTTGACATCGCGTAGCATAAGCATGCCAAAGGCAATAAGATGTACTATGATGCTGATGGTTAGAAATGCTTTGTAAAATCGACAGTGTACACTATTCATAAGCATAGCTCCTTATTTTATAACGATTTGATTAAGGGTGGTTTTTTTTACACATCATAATCGAGCCATAGCAGCAGTCTACATAACTTGTAAGGCTGTCAAGCCAGATGAGCAGAGCTCCTGAGATAATGAGTTTGAAAATACTCGCGTACAACTTTGGATATGGAATAGGTAGTATTGTTAGTACGTATCGAGGTGCTAGGAGAAGCAATAGTGGGATACACGCTAAAAGTAGGCGTTTTCCCGCGCATATTAAACTCCCGCTTGTTGTCAACATTTGGTAAAGGCAGCAAACTAGATAGCATCCTGCAGCAAATGTAAGTAAAAGCATACCGAACCAAACAATTATACTGAGTATGTTGATACCTTGCGTGAAGAGTCTACTAGTGGCTGTGGGCTCAACATCTTCTTGTGTTACCTGGTCCTCACTGTCTACGCTGGTAAAACTTGTTATATTTTTTAGTGCTTCATGAGTCAATAGCGAGGTGAAAGGGAGTTCAAAATCAGGCATTCTAACATCGCGCAGTGCGAGTATGGCTGAAGCTGCAAGATGCACAGTAAGACTCACTATCAAAAATGGTTTATAAAACTTTGCATGTATACTGAGCATACGTTTCCTTTCTTATGAAAAAAGCTATCTTCCTAAGATAAGAACGTAAAGAAGAGTTTAACCGTCTGTCAAGATTCTACCATTCAGCCGAGTGTCTGCTCAATAAACAGACTGATTTTTTTTAGCTCAAAAAGAAGGATTATATATACACCAAGCGCAAGAAAGGGGAGAAAGTTTGCCAAAAGTAAAAGCATTGCGGGTAATAGCGCGAGTGTAAGGGCGATTAAAATATTATTGATGTGTTTCTGTTGATAGTTGAGAAAAACATTATACAGGAAGTAGATGCAGTAGATGGTTGCTGCGGCCTTTAGTAAAATAGCAGCATAGATGACAAGTGTTGCAAAAATAACACCTGAAATGCCGGGAAAAACCTGTAGAGGAAATACATAGTTGAGCGCTTGAGCTTCCCAAAGTGCGTTATTATCAAACGTCATGGTTTGGATTGATGCCATCTGGTATAAAGAAAGCAATGAAAAAAGTGTAAATAGCATTGTTGGAATCAGGTAAAGCGTGATTAACGTGATTAAAAATACCTGATAAAAACGATAATGAAAACTCTCCATATTTCCTCCTTTTAGCGGATGGGACTATAGTTTTGTTTGAGCAGTTCTTGGATGGGGAAAAAAAGTGGTTGTGGAAAATCATCAGGTTTCCATGCAACCCAACGCCACTCTTCACATTTGTCGGGTTCCATAATTTTTTCGGTTCCGGAAATATAATCGGCAGTAACGTAGAGTGTTATTGAGTGTCTGTTTTCGTCTGGGAAGATATTATTGGTATATGTTCCCAGACGGATGTTTTTGATTTCTAGACCCGTTTCTTCTTTTACTTCTCGACGAGCACAGTCTTCAATTGTTTCACGATTTTCTAAATGACCGCCAGGGGGAGACCATGTTTCATGACCATGAGAATTCAGGCGCTTGCCAAGCAGTACCTTGCCGTCTTTTACGATAAATACGGCAACGCCAACGGCGATATTTTGGTTATGGTGAGTCATGACTACGATCTTTGCTTTGAGGATTTATTGTTTTTGTATGCTACTTTGGCAAAGCTTAGTCTGAAAGTAGTTATGTGGTCAAGAAAAGAGAAGTGGTTGATTGCAAAAAAAATTAGCTTTGTTCATCTTCTGAGTCATGTCTTTGATAAAAATAAGCCTTTGAATGAACAGAGCATTGAAAATTGAGGAACTCTCATATTTTCCCAAAGCATCTTTGTGTCTTTCAAAAATAGAAGAAAGTATAAATTTTATTGAGGGCGTCAATTGAAAATCTCTTTCATAAGCTAGGGACTTGAGCAATGTTTGTTGTTCTTGGTCTGTGAGTTTATTTGTGAGGAGTTCGATGGTGTCAAGATCTATGTTTTCTTGCTTCATGGCGAAAACAACTGGGCTATCAGTATACGTGGTAAACAAGCCTTGAGTTTCTAATGAAAGAAAACTTTTATGGCAGCAGTTATTAAGCATTTGCTTAAGAGTTTGGCCTTGCTTGTTTTTGCGTTTTTCGTGGTCGTAGAGTGGCGTGATATTACTTTTTTTTATTGTTTCAGCATTATTTTGTTTTATTGCTTGGTAAAGTTCCTTGACTTGCTGAAGAAATGGCGCCAAATAGAGAGCTGGATTACAGCCGCTTTGTAGCGCTTGTTTTACTAGTTGGTGTTCATACCAATCGCCTTTTCTATTGGGTGTTGTGTGAATTAAATCTTCGTTTATAACAACGTTTGAACTTGGTTGTGGCTCTGTTGTATCAAGTTGGTTAAAGGTGACAGTACGAGATTTTTTTAAAGGGGACGATTGTTTGATCGGTGATAGAGGAGCTCTTTTTCTTTTTTCTCCATTCTTACAAGGATTCGTTGGATCTTTGAGTTGGTTCTCCTTGTTATTGGCTGTACCCTTTGTTTTGATTGGGCTTATTGAAAGTAGGGGTAGATACATTGAGCCCACATTCGTGTCAACTTTCTCATATCCAGGTGGGGTTCCTAGTTCGATTGAGCAGCCTGTCAAAACTGTTGTGCCATCGAGCGTGTCAGACTCATTTGCTATGGTGCTCTGATCTGAGGCATCTGCAAGTAGCGTTGCTTTGTCGAGAAATGATGAGTCATTAACCTCTGTTGTTTGTTCAAGAAAAGATAGCTCATTTTGGCTGCTCGTATTCAACACAGTTGTTTGATCAAGATACGAAGATTCTCCTCGTTCTGCACAAAAAAGTTGCATTGAATATCCGAAAGTGATTATGAAGACAAATTTTATATAAAGTTTCATAGATTCCTGTTATTTATTTTTTAAATGCTTGCCTGCTTATATTTTAATTATCTCTATTTTAGTAAAAAATTGGATTGCGATTATAACGATAATTGGCATGAGTGCAAGAAATGTTTTAAAAAGACAATTTTTGCATTGTTCTGAGTAGGAAAGCGCTTTAAAATGAGTGGTGTTGGATAGAAAGTTTGAAGAGAAAAGAAAGGTATGTAATGAAAAAGTCTGTGTTCATCGGTGTAATTTTGTTGACTTTAGGATTAGGTTTGAGTGTAGTTGAAGCTGCAAAAGAAATAGAAATTAAATTTCAGCTTTCCAAGAAAGATGAAGCATTGTTTGTTGTATGGCTGGAGTGTAACAACGAGTTGTATGAACAGCAAAAGCAGATTGAAAATTATTTAAACAATCCAGATGAATCGTTCTTTGAAGAGAGTAAATACGGGTATATTGATGCATTGACTGCACTGCGTGTACGAGAAACTGATTCTGGCTCATGGTTGTGTATGAAAAAGGGCAATGTTGATCCAGTTACAGGACACACTCTTTCAAAAGATGAGCATGAAACATTGATTGAAGATCCCCAAGAAACGATTTTGATTTTTGAAAAGCTTGGCTATACCGAAAAAATTCTTGTCAAAAAAGATCGCCAAATCTACAAATACAGTGACTTTGAGGTGATAATTGACGATGTTGAGGGATTAGGCAGGTTTTTTGAGGTTGAGCTTAAGAATGGCTGTCAAGATGCGGCTGAGGGGCTTGCCAAAATTAAATTATTTCTTAAGTCTGTAGGGCTCAAGTCAATTAAGCAGTTTGAGCGTAGTTACATACATATGTTTAAAAACCCAGGCTACGACTTTAGTCACGAAGTTATTTTGTAGGACTCAATTGTTTGACTACTGTTTTGAGAGAGCCTGTAAGCGCTTAATTCTTTTTGCTACTGCCGGATGCCTTCTGAATGTTGAAAAAAGCAGACTTGTTTTCATGAACCAAGAACTCAGTCGTGAAGAAAAAGAAGCATTGCTTGGTGCTTTGCACATGGTGTTTATTTCAGAGGTAATATTTTTGGTAATATTGCTCATAACATGGTGAACGTTTGGCAGGTTAAGATCATCAAAGCATTGCAAAGAGAATCTATCAGCTCGGTACTCTAAATGCCTGAAGTAAGCTGCAAGTAGGATATGTTTGAGAGAGAAATAAGTGAGCACTCCTGCAGGGATTATAAGGATTCGAGGCTCTAGGAAGCCTGTCACCAGAAAGAATCGTGCAACTGCATAAAAGAGTGAGAAGCGGGCGGTCATGTCAAGCATGAGCGTGGGGTAATGTGTCTTGGCAAGTATTTGGAAGCGGTTGTCGTGTAGGTGTCCAACTTCGTGAGCAAGTATTCAGTTAAACTGTTGTACAAGTGCTGAATGGTTTGGCGCGGAGACTTTCAGGATTGTTTCCCTCATAAATTGCGCACCAATGATGATGCGTGTAGCTCCGTTGACCATGAGCTGCGCTTCAGCTTGATGGTTTTGGATTCCCGCAAAGATAATGAAGATGTCCGGTTTTGCTGTGCATGAGAGTGAGGCAAGGTGTTGCTTCATAATACCATCGAGCAGATTATAAAGCGTGGTATGCATTGTTGACCAATTTTGTATGAGATGTTTTTCAAGTTCGTTAAGTTCATGCGCTGCTTGTATGAGCGTCTCAATATCAAAAATTGCTTGCACTTGTGGTGATTTATTGCTTGTTTGCATTTTATTATGTTCCCCCAATGAACAAAAGTATTGTTTTGCATAAAGTCTGAACTGTCAGGCTATCATAATCATTTGGGAGCGCAACTGGTAGGTATGTCCTTTTTGTGAGTATGTGGCAAATGTTTAGCAGGTTTAATTTGAAAATGGTTGTGAAGAAATGAGGGCCACAAAAAAAGTGGCCCTTCATCTTATTGATTACTGTTCTTGAATAATTCGGTTTTTACTTTTCTAAAAGTAGGCTTAATTTTCACCATCACGTTTTCTTTTTTTAGAAAGATCCGGGTTAGGTTTGATGGGACTGATATTAGGAACGGGTATTCTCTTTCGCTGAAAATCAGCAATTACTTCTTCGTATTCCAGAGGGGCTTGATCAGATTCATTATCGATTATTTGAGTTGTTTGGTCGAGTAATCTTTCCAAACTATCCTGATCCTGGTTGAGGCTTTCATCAATTATTTGAGTCGGCTCCTCCATAATTGACAATTCAGTTGGTCGCTCAAAAAACAAGTCATCCAGACTGTCCTGCCCATCGTCTTCGCCAATTATCTGAGTTGCTTGTTCCATGATTGACAGCTCAGATGGCTGTTCAAAAACGGGTTCATCGCTTGAGTTGAGCTCTGTTGATTGGTCCAAAATAGGATCATTTTCTGCGCCAAAAAGCGTGAGTGATATGCTAAAAATGCTGAATAATAAGAGTTTTGTACTATTTTTCATCGTAAACCTCCATGTATGTGACCATTTTTTATTACTTTCTCCATCTACTACTATTCTATCACATCTGTTATAAATTTCAAATGGGATATATTTTTTTTACAATAGCATCGGCTGAATCGTGATTATGGAGATATTTGCAGGGAAGAGAAAGTGGGTTAAAGAGATGTCTTTTTATTGTTTTTATGGGACGTTTGTTTACTGAGATGCTCGTAGTAACGCCCGTGTTAGGCAGGTTTACCCGTAGGGTTGTCGTCAATGAGGCGAATCTCAATTCGTTCGATATTTTTACCGCGACGGTCTCTTTTTAGGGTGATAAAACCAACTTCTGTAGTTGATTTTACATGTGTCCCACCACATGGGACTTGTGCAAAACCATCGATTTTCCAAAAACGTCGTTGATTGGCAACATTGGAGTAGCCTTTTTCGATTGATTTATCTGCCTTAATAATTGCATTATATTGTTCGAGAATGTAGTCAAAAGTGGATGAAATATTTTCAGGGCATATAAAGTCAATACGTGCTTTATCTTCGGCTATGTGTGCCCCAATTTTTTCAAAGCCAAATTGTTGTGTGACAAGCTCTAACACGAGTTCGGCTGCAAAATGCAGTCGCATCAACCGGTTTCTACGCGGCCAGTCAATGGTCATTATGACTAGATCTCCTAGTTTGAGTCCATGGTTTTCTGGCAGTGTATAATAAATAAGATTGCCTTCGCGTCGTGAGTTCAAGATGGGAATATTGTTAACGGTAGCTTTATCGCTTTCTTGTCCGCCAGCAAATGAGTATGCGATAGTTTCTTCAAAAAGGACTTCGCTGTCATTTACAGATCTAACGGTAGTATTGAGTGTGCATTGATATGGATTATCCCAAAAGACTTTACGCATGGTTTTTTCCTATCGAAATAGTTGGTGCCAGTTATGCCTTACAGTATCACCCAATTCAGTTCTTTGAAGCCATTGTAGTGTTTGGGTTGCTTTGTTTGTTGCATGCTCATATGTCCCAGGGAATAGCCCAAAGCTAATACAAGAAGCGCACTCATCTGCAATACGCTTTGCTTGTGGTCCACGATTTGACAGTATATCTAATGGGGTTTTACCGTTTTGATTGCGAGCATAGAGAAATTTTCTTTTTCCATACGTTTTAAACAACCACTTCGTAAAATCATTATCAAATGCAAATAGAGCAGCACAATGGAATATATTCTTTCCTGCTTCGGTAAGTTCTAGCCAAGCGTTCGTATTCTGCAAGACCGATGCACATCTCCAGGTTCCATCAGCATTACGATGCCATTCTTCTTTGTAATCTGGAAAATAGTTTTTGTGCAGTAATTCGACCATTTCTTTATTTTCACTGCTGACTGCACAAAATAGGCAGCGTGGAGTAAATTTTGCGCCATATTGTATTAAAAGTTTTGCAATTAAAACTTCTCGCCTAGTTCCATCACCATACAAACGATTGTAGTCATAGTTATTATTACTTGCCCGAATGGTCACGGTTTCAAGAGGCGATTCAAGTAAAAGGTCGTGTAAGCTTTCGATATTTGGATCCGCTCCATGGCTAAGTAGTTGGTTTATTTGAGCGGGTTCGCTGAAGGTCAAATGGCACAAACGTACTAATTCCAAATCTAGCCTTTTTTGTTGATCAGCGATTGGTTGAGCAATGCATTCTGCTAACTCAGAGTAATCGATATGACAAGCGAGTATTGTGTCGCGACAAATTTGTTCTAACTTGGGTATTGTTTTGGTTTCTGTTCCATATATATAATTCATTGGCAAAGCCAGAAGTGCGAGTGTAAGTCGAAGTGGGTACATTTTTTGTTTCATATTATGTTAGTATCCTATTTTTTGCGTTTGCCAACCTTAGCTTTTTTTGCCTCAAGAGCAACCTGAATAGCTTTGTTTGCCCAGTCTATTAATGCTTCTTCATTCTCAAGAATGCTTGCAGGTACAGACCAGTAGTGAAGTGAGACCTGACCGTTTTTTCCATCGTAAGTAAAGGGAAATGACTCATGATTTTCGTAGTCGATACGAGTTGTGTCGTTTACTTTAAAGTACAAAGTATCATAAGCGATGAGAGCAAAAAAAGTGTCATCTTTGTAAATACCATAACCGCCAAACATTTTTTTTGCTGTTACGTTTTGAAGAGGAGCAAGAAGATCTAAGACATATGCGACATAGTCGTTATCTATGCTGGAGGTAGTTATTTTTTTCATAGAAGCCTGTGTGAGGTTTATTTTGGCTAGTGGATGTTAAAAAAAGAGTGAAGCTTACTTTTATGACAAATGTTATCTCATTTAGCAGCTTATTTCAAGTTGCTCTCAGGGTTATTCTCATCGTGAAATAACGACCAGTTGGGGATTAGTACGACTAAATATAATCTTATGGTTGTTCAGAATAAAACTGCTTTTGCATAATGAGTTTTATTGCATTACGGTGTGCTGGGATCATCAATGTCGGTAAATTTTCTAAATCAAACCAAGCAACTTCGCTGTGTTTATTTGGCTCTTTGTTGAATGGTTCACCGGTCCAGTTTGTGCATTCAAAGACGGCTGCAACAAGTTCATGGTCAGTTCCGTTGCGATGAAACATGTGAATAAAATGTAAGTCTTCTTGTTTGGCGGTAATGCCTATTTCTTCGTTAATTTCTCTGGCTAACGCTTGGCGAAATGGCTCATTTTTTTCTAGAAGTCCTCCAACCATGGAGTAGTGCCCTGGGCGAAATGACGCTGAGTCAGAGCGTTTGATTAATAGTATTTTGTTGCCGTTACGGATGAGTGCAAGAGCGTATGCTGCTAAGCGATTTTTTATTTTGTTTTGCATGATTATTCTTTGCAGTGTTTATTAAGCTATGAAAACAGTTTAGTGTAAATCAAACTTCATGCTACTCTGTTCCAGAGTATTTGTGAAGGAGAGGTTGCGATGAAAAATGATGTTGCAGTAAAAAATGGAATTGTGATTCCTGCACATGAAATTGAGGTGACAACCAGCAGAGCGGGTGGCCCGGGCGGGCAACATGTTAATAAAGCTGACACCAAGGTGACGCTTCATTGGAACGTTGAAAATACTCAGGTGCTTAATCAAGGCCAAAAAGAACGGGTATTAGGCAACTTGCAAGCAAAGCTAACAGAAGACGGCTACTTGGTTGTACGTGATAGTACAACGCGCAGTCAACAGCAGAATTTGCAAAATGCGCTAACAAAACTAGCAACAGAGGTGCGTAAAGCACTTTATGTACCCAAAAAGCGGATGAAAACACGGGTGCCAAAAGCAGTAAAGCAAGCACGACTTGAGGAAAAAAAGCGACGTAGCGATGTAAAAAAAATGAGAAGTAAAAAAGATTTCGAGTAGATCAAAAACCTCCAATTTTGTTATAAAGCCATGTTGGACATACTTGGTATAGAAATGCAATAAATTCCCAGCGTTTGGTGATGTAGGCTCGTTGTTTCTTTTCTTTGATGGCTTCAATAATTTCATTTGCAGCATCTTGAGTTGTCTCAACCCAATAAGCGTTGGGTATTTTATGAACATCTTCAGCCTCTATCTCAACCCAACCAGGGACAATGTCAGTGACATAAATGTTTGATAAGTTATTCTGTTGAATGTAGTTGTAACACCCCTCCAAGTATCGTTGTATAAAAGCCTTACATCCACTATAAACCGGACTTGATGCCTCACCTACTAGTCCAGACATAGACGACAGGCCAACTAGGTGACCGTGCCCTTGTGTTTTAAAATATTCAAATGCTAGATCGGCCATATGCCAAAAACCCAGTAAATCAACATTGAGTCTTAGTAGGTTGGCTTCGTGGTTGTTAGTTTCATTCACATTATCATTTGCAGCGCTGACGCTGACGATAAACAAATCCAGGCCACCCAGTTCCTCAATTAATTCTCGAATTGCTCTTTTCGCTTCATCTGGCTTGGTTACATCAACTTGTTTTATGTGTGCTTTTTCTCCAATTTCTTGCTTGAGTGACTCGAGTAAATTGAGGCGTCTTCCGGTAATGCCAACCTCATAACCTTCTTCGGTTGCAAGTTTTTTTGCAACTTGTCGTCCCATGCCTGATGTTGCCCCAACAACTATAGCCCTTTTGTGATAGGCAGCTGATTCGTACTTGTCTTTTGAGTCCTCCATTGGCAAAACAGTAGTTTGATTAAAAAGATTGATCAAAATAATTGAAAGAATTAAAAAGAACATGTGAGCCTTACGCATTTTGTATAAAGATGGTTTGGCGCGATACTTGACCTGAAGGTAATTTTTGTCAGCAGGTTAAGTCAATAGTATCCATGTGAACAAGAGAGGTATGTTTTACACGGCGTGTTGTTTTGTGTGGTTATGACTTCCAATGAGGCGATAATATTGGGTTTTATCAAATTTAACGGTGGGGTTGGTGTGATTAACATAAACCATATTACGCGGATTGAATGGTGGAGTATTGATGACTGCTAAAACGAGATTGTTTTTTGGCAAGGTGTAGTGTGTGGTTTCAGGAGGTGTGATAACAACAGAGCCTTTTTCTATTTGGTGTTCTTGGCTGCCAACAACCAAAGTTCCGTTACCTTGTAAGACAATGTAGATCTCATATTCTCCACCGGTGTGGTAGTGTGGCGGGGCCAGGGCTATGGTGCTCATATCAACAATGGCAAAGCTTTCATTCGGTCGATTTATTGGATTTGGTATCTCGTAGATAATGCCACAGGTGTCTTGTAGTGGAGTGATATTAGTAGTCAGATCCTGCCAGTTTTGAATGGTCTTTAGGTACTCTTGCCATGCTTGAGCTACTGTTTGTATTGTTAACATCTAGTCTTTCTCCTTCTAAAATTACGAATGATATTCTGTTGTTTAAAGATTGCAGTCAGCTCGCTTTAAAACCATAAGTAGTGTCTGCCCCCATGGAGCGGTAAATTCTCCTACTGGTTTGAAGCAGGCCTTTGTGTAGCACTTGATAGCAGGAGCATTACTTGCATCAGGATCAACAATAACATGGTTGATTGTGTGGTCGGTGAGAAGTTTTTGCACAAAAGCCTTGATGAACAAAGCTCCAAAACCTTTATATAAATAATCAGGTTCGCCAATAAATTGGTCAATGCCAAATGAATGTTGATATTCTGTTGGTAGCCATGAGTCGGTTGTGT
Organism: Campylobacterota bacterium; assembly: GCA_020633995.1. Classification (NCBI taxonomy): domain Bacteria; kingdom Pseudomonadati; phylum Campylobacterota; species Campylobacterota bacterium. The sequence continues at coordinate 620,066 of JACKCO010000003.1, forward strand.
TAGCGATATATGATTGGATATAGCCAATTGGTACGTTACTATATACAACAAGATACGGTTTGGTGCCTGATCTGATCCGTGTAATAAATGAATCTAAAAAACTTTCTGCTTCCTTTGGAACTGGCCACCATTTGCTTACGTGGGGCTGAGTAAACCATGATTGAAGTAATGGCAGCAGTGATTGAATGTTGCCTTCGGTGATAGACGTGAAATTAAAGTTAGAAACCTGTGATTTCGACGTATTTTCCTGCACTAAAAGTCCTGAATTAAAGACTTATAAGAGTGGCTCCCCGGGCAGGACTCGAACCTGCGACCCAACGATTAACAGTCGTTTGCTCTACCAACTGAGCTACCGAGGAACACAAATTTTATTCTAAAGATGGTGGGCGAAACAGGACTCGAACCTGTGACCCCCTGCTTGTAAGGCAGGTGCTCTAGCCAACTGAGCTATTCGCCCGTGTATTTGATGCATGCTTTGCTCAGAACAAGCTTTAAAAGCATTTATTTCAAAATATACAGGTAATACTAATCGAATTTTGGGCTCCTGTCAAAGTATTTTTTGCTAGATTTAGAGTGCCTTTCTTTTGATTTTACAGTTAATATTGATTTCTATTTGTATATATCTACTCATTTGCCATGTGTAAATATTTTTGTTAGAATATTAGGGCTTGAAAGGTTGCAAAACAAGGTCTTCTTTTATTATATCTACAGGTGGTAAAAGTATCGAATAGGAGCTACCTAGTGGGTAAGGAGATGGTTATGAACTTTGCTCAAGCTTTGACATTATATCTTTTGGTTTACGGAACATTATTGGCTAGCCAAGTAAGTGCAGAAAACAGGCCGGAACAGCAGCAATTAACAGAAAAAAATAATGGGATTGTTATAATTCTAAACGGTTCCTCTGCGGTTGGTAAGTCAAGCATACAACGGGTTTTGCAAGAAACATTTACGGACGATCCGTTTTTGGCCATGGGAATAGACAAGTGTTTTGTTGAGTTATTGCCTAAGCGGTATATCACAACAATAGCTAAAAAGAATAAAGAGGTCATTTGGGGAAGACCATCGATGGACGAAGAGGGCAATCCGCTTTTCTATGTCGATTTTGGTCCTAAGGGTAGGAAAATTATTTTAGGCATGAATAGTGCTATCGCTGCTTATGTACGACGAGGTAATAGTGTCATCGTTGATTACATAGCCTACGAACATGCCTGGCTTGATGACTTAGTACGTGAACTACATGACTGCACTGTTTACTTTGTAGCGGTAAAAGCCGACATTGCAGTGATTGAAAAGCGAGAGGCTGATCGTGGCATCTCACCGCGGGGACATGCACGTACACACTACCAGACAGTTCATGAAAATGCGATTTATGATTTTGAAGTTGATAACACTGAGTTAACGCCTGAGCAAGCTGCAGAACAAATTAAGGCGTTTATAGATCAGACGCCTGAGCCTCAAGCTTTTAAAATGATGTATACAAGGCTTGCAGAAAGGGAGGCAAGCGTAGTACCTGCGGCATAAAATTTTTAGAAAGGATTTAATGTATGATGGGGGTTAGTGCAAGAAAGCTTATACTTTCACTTTTTGTGTTTTCCTTTGTTTGCCTGTGTACAAGTGTGGCGGACTGGTGTTTTAACCCAGATACTGCTTACTTTCTAATTTCATCAGACTTTGAGCAAGTAAAGCCGCTTAACATGACTTCATACGAGCATGTCGCATTGTCTGACTCTAAGGTTTTAAAGCAAGAACCTGTTTATGCGCATGATATCGTCCGTGTTAGCAAAAAAGTTCGTATCAATGTTGAATATTGTGATAACGGCAAAGATAAAATTTTAATTATAGGTCCGGGCTACAACAATAAAAAAGAGCATATGCAAGTTTATGCCCAAAAATTTAACCCCGAGTATGATATTTTGTTGTTTGACTACCGTTGGGCAAAGCTTAAGAAGTACTACATGAAGCTTTCAACAATTTTTCATCCACTTAATAAGCTTGTGTATCATCCAGTTCAGGAAGTTGAGGCCGTCGTAAACTATGCAAAATCGAAAAAAGAGTATCAACAGGTCATTGGCTTAGGAAAATGTTATAGTGCAACCGCCTTTATTATGGCCGAGCAAAAAGCACAAGAGGCTGGGGGGCGTTTATTTGACAAGCTCATTCTTGACAGTACCTGGTTGTCGCTGCGTGGCTTTATGAAAAGCATCTATAAAAAATCAAGCATTTTTGCGACGCCATTTCTTGGCTTTGCAAGTTTGTTTGTTCCTAAAGTTGGTGTCGAACGGCATATTCCCTACATTCAGGGTGTTCCAACACTTTTTATTCATGGATCTGGTGACAGTCTGGTCCCGCTTGATCATTTCAAACGCATTTGGCAGTCCGCTGTAAATCTTAGCCAAAAGGCTGTTTTAGTGACGCCGCATGAGCATGTGGAGCATCTTAGTAACACGCCATTTTATAAAAACGTTATTGACCAATTTATTAACTACGAATTTAGTGACTTTGTTGAAAAAATCACGTTAGCGTGAAAATAAAAAATAGGCGATAGATAAGCACTATCGCCTATTTTTTATTTCTTGCTTGCTTTCGTTCTTGGACCTTATGCATACTCATAATTGTCATTGGTAGCCAATGATGCCCACTAGAACAAGTAGGGTTGGGGGACTCTCTTAAAATGGTGTGAGTGTTATAGGTGGTTATTATTTTTAAGAGGTTATATCTTATAATTCATAATAAAGTCTGTGAGCAGACGTACGCCTGCACCGGTACCACCTTCACCGAGGTAGTTGATCCCTGGAACCCTTTTTGCTGTGCCAGAGGTATCAATGTGTGCCCACTTAGTGTCGCGGATAAATTCACTTAAAAAACAACCACCAGAGATGCAGCCCGCAAGATAAGTATTTGAAGGTGTGTTGGCGACGTCAGCAACGGATGATTTATTTGCTTGCTTGTAGTCTTCGTCAAATGGCATTTGCCAAACTCTATCACCACTACGTTGTCCACTGGTAACAAGTTGATTGGTAAGATTTTTGTCATTACTCACAAGGCCAGCATAAAAGTGTCCCAGAGCATGTTTGCAAGCTCCAGTTAGGGTTGCTATATCGATAATAACATCTGGCTGATAAAAGCTTTCAGCATAGCAAAGTGCATCAGACAAAATAAGGCGACCTTCAGCATCGGTATTTTTAACTTCGATACTTTTACCATTCATCGCTCTGATAATATCGTCTTGACGAGCTGCATTGCCATCAGGCATGTTCTCAACCATGGGGGTGATTCCAACAACATTGACGGCTGGTTTTAGTTGAGCAATTACGCTCATGGTTGCGATAACTGCAGCAGCGCCACACATGTCATACTTCATGTCTGTCATGCCGGTGGCTGGTTTCAAGCTAACGCCACCAGTATCAAAGGTTACACCCTTGCCGCACAGGGCAATAGTTGGTGCGTTTTCAAGGCCAGAATCGTACTCAAGAATAACAAATTTTCCATCTTGTTGTGAGCCGCTGGTAACCGCGAGGAAACCGCCCATTTTTAGTTCCTCTGCATCTTCTTCCTCCAGGATAGTGCAGCTAAAATCATATTTTTCTGCAAGTCTTTTTGCTTCTGTAGCAAATTCTGATGGAGTTAAAATATTTGCGGGTAGATCTCCCCAATGACGTGCCATATTAGTTGCATTTCCCAGTATATTGCCAAATTCGACTGCTGTGTTGTTTTCGTCAGTTTTTTCAAGGCCTGTCAGCCAAACCACACATGGGTTATTTTTTGCGTCTTCATTGTTTGATTTAAATGTGTCAAATGAATAGTATGCCAAGTGATAAGCACATGTTGCATGATGTATTAAGTTTTGCGTATTGATATCAAAAAAACTTGCATCGGGTAGTGCTAGAGCGACATTATTTGCTTGTAATTTTTTTGCTTCTTTCACCGCATGGCCAATTGCTCGTCTGAATAGCTCAAGGTTACGCTCTCCTGTGTGGTGGAGTTCGCCCAGCCCGACGAACAGACAGTGAGAGCGGCCTTCATCTGTTGGTGTATAAAGGTAGGTTTGGCCTACTTTACCCTCAAAATGAACTCGTTTGAGTATGGTTATAATTTGCTCTTGCATGCTTTCTTCAATGTTTTCCAAGGCTTGTGCTGTATTGAGTGGTACTAACTCGTGGTTGACAAAAACGACATGAACATTTGCTTGAGTCTGCCATAGGCTTTGTGGACTGAGTTTAACGGCTACATTGCTGTTATAGATGGCAACATCGGGGCAACGTTTTTGTTCGCCATCTATTCGATGCTTACGCAATGATTGTTTTGTTTTTGCGGTTGCCGACGTAAGACTTACAAACAACGCCATGATACAACACAATGCACGAGCTAAGGTCATCTGTTTCACGATTTTCTCCTTTTTTTTTAAAATAAAAAACCAGCCTTCCTTATACTTTGTGTTTCAGCATAAAGAAGGCTGGTGAATCGTCAACGAGAAAATGCTGTGATGTACTGAGGTGTTATTTGTAGCTCATCACAAATTCGGTTAAAAGTCTGATGCCTGCACCCGTTGCACCCTTTCCTAGGTAATTTACAGCTGGTACGTCGTTTGATGTTCCTGCTATGTCAATGTGTGCCCATTTTGCTTTATCAACAAACTCGCTTAAAAAGCATGCGCCAATGATGGTACCTGCAAGGTATGCTCGTGAGCCTGAATTGTTGACGTCGGCAACGTCAGAATCATTAGATTTTTTGTAGTCTTCATCAAATGGTAGTGGCCAAACTCGATCACCAGTCAAGGTGCCGGCTTCGACAAGTTTTTTGCTCAATGCTTCATCGTTGCCCATGATGCCCGAGTAAAAGTGTCCAAGTGCATGGACGCAGGCGCCGGTTAGTGTTGCGATATCGATGATAATTTCTGGAGAATAAAATTTTTCAGCATAGCAGAGTGCGTCGGCTAAAATAAGTCGACCTTCCGCGTCGGTGTTTTGAATCTCGATGGTTTTACCGTTAAGTGCGGTAACGACATCGTCTTGACGTGAGGCATTTCCGCCCGGCATGTTTTCAACCAGCGGGGTAATACCAACGACATTAACTTTAGGCTTAAACACAGACAAAATACTCATGGTTGCCAGTACCGCAGCAGCTCCAGACATATCGTATTTCATGCCGGTCATGTAGTTTGATGGCTTCAGGCTAATGCCCCCGGTGTCAAACATGACGCCCTTTCCGCACAAAGCAATGGTCGGGGCATCTTTTTTATCAGTATGGTATTCAAGAACAATAAATTTGCCTTCCTGCTCAGAGCCTCGGTCTACAGAAAGAAATGCTCCCATGCCAAGCTCTTGTGCTCGTTCTTGGCCAAATATGGTCGCCTTAAGTCCATGTTTGTCAGCCAGCTCTTGTGCTTGTTTGGCAAGCTCGGTTGGGGTGAGAATGTTTGCTGGTAGGTCAGCCCAGTGACGTGCCATATTCATAGCTTGCCCAATGGTTTGGCCGTGTGTAAGGCGCGGAATAAAATGTTCCTGCTCAATTGCACTGTCAACGGCGATAAAAAGTTTGCCGTTCCATTCTTTGCCTTTTTTGCCTGTTTTAAAAGTAATAAATTCATAGTCGGCCATATAAGCAGTGATGACGAGTTGTTTGAGTAGCTCAGTATCGTTGACATTAAACTTGTCTACTGCTGGTAGGGCAACAACAGCGTTTTGAATGGAAAGTCTTTTAAGCTGGCCAATGCCTGAGCCGATTGCGCGGCGTAAGATTTCCAGGTTGCGGTCCCAGCTGTCAGGTAGGCTACCAACTCCAATAAAAATGAACTGAATGAGCTTGTCATTTTTACTTTCGGTTAAAACAAAAGACTGGCCTTTTTTCCCTTCGAATTGATGCTTTTTTAAAATATCTTTTAGTCGGGTGTAGTAATTCTGTTCAATATGTTCAAGATTTGCCTCGGGTGTCAGAGAGCTTAGCTTGTCATCAAGCAGCAAAATATAACCCTCAACGTCGTTGTCCCAAAATTTTTTTTGGCTTAAAGCAACGTTCAACATAGAAAAACCTTTCTGTTGTGTGTTATTTTTTCTCGATATTTTTTAGCGCATCATGAAGTGCATGAAGGCACAGCAGGGCGCACTTGAGGCGAGTTGGTCCTAGATCAAGTCCAACCATAGTTTTGATTGTTGTCTGATTGAGATTTTTTGCGTGATCAACGCTGTTGCCAAGACATTCTTCTGTCAGCATAGATGCAGCTGCCTGACTGATAACACATCCCGAGCCTTGAAAGCCGATGTCTGAAATAGTGTGTCCGTCCAGTTTTCCCATAATGCTGACTTTATCGCCGCATGATGGATTGAATTGTGCACACATAAAGTCAGGTTGATCAACCACTTTATTGTTGCTGGGATACTTGAAATGTTCTATCAGTTCTTCTTGATACAGATTGTTCATGGCTTTTTTTATTTGAAAGTGACCTAATGCTTGTCAGTGTTTGCTCAAGTCCTATGAGCAATTTTTTAATATCTTCTGAGTTATTGTAGGCGCAAAGGCTTGCTCGTAGCAGTGACTGAACGCCCAGTAGGTTTGCCAGAGGCTGTGCGCAATGATGTCCGGCGCGTAGCGCAACGCCGTGCATGCCTAGAAATGTTGCTACGTCATGTGCGTGTGCGTCTTCAACCCAAAAACTGACCAAGTGGCCTGATGAGCGTAGTTTGTTCTTGTTGCCAGCTATATGAACGCCATCAAGTTTTTCAAGTCCGTCAATCAGTTGAGCACATAGTCCAGCTTCATGCTTTTTTAGTTCGTCAAAATCTATATTTTTTTCGATGTAGTCAATGGCAGCGCCAAGGCCAATAACGCTTGCAATAGGCGGGGTGCCCGCTTCAAATTTTTGTGGTGCTTGTGCCCAGGTGGCATCATTGAAGGTCGCAGAAAAAATCATCGAACCACCAACCTGGTAGGGCCGAACGTCATCATGCAGTGCTTGCTTGATGTAAAGAACACCAACCCCAGTTGGACCAAACATTTTATGCGGCGAAAAAACAACAAAATCTGCACCAAGCTTTTGTACGTCAAGTCTTGCATGCGCAGGTGTTTGTGCTGCATCAACCAGTACTCGTGCACCAACGGCGTGAGCTTTTTTAATGACAGCTTCAAGTTGGCCATCCTGCCAGATGTCACCGATAACATTTGAGCTCTGGGTTACTGTAATCAATCTGGTTTTACTTGTAATGACAGATTGTGCGTCATCACATTCAAACGTTTGTGTGTTGAGTGGGACAAACACGAGCTTAGCGCCAGTTTGCTTTGCCACTAGTTGCCATGGAAGCAGATTTGCATGGTGCTCTGTTTTGGTTAAAACGATCTCATCACCTGCTTTGAGATGATCCAGTGCCCAGCTGTGCGCTACAAAGTTGATACTTTCTGTCGTACCCTTGGTAAAGACAACTTCACATGAGCTGGCAGCATTGATAAATTTTGCTACTTTTTCACGTGTTTGTTCATACAGCATTGTGGCACGCTCGCCTAGGGGATAGATTGCACGATGTACGTTTGCATTAGCCTCTTTATAGTAGTTTGAGATAGCATCAATAACTACTTCAGGCTTTTGGCTTGTTGCGCCACTATCCAGGTAGCTGAGTGCAGGGTTATTTGCAAGTAATGGGAAATCGTTTTTTACTTTTTTAAAGTCCATACTGTAATTTATTTTTTGATATGGGATATAGATTTTTACCTAGTATAAACGATTATCACTGTTTTTGTAAGCGCTGCTTGGTGGTCCATTAAGAAATAACATCAACTGAAAATTTATTTTCATCATGGAGAGGCAGCCTGCATTATAGGGGTTAGCCAGTAGATGCAAAGAATCCTGCGATATTTTATCAGATATATCAACTTGTTCTTTTTTTTCAAAGTCAAAAAAGTGTACATCAAAGTATTCTTGATTGAATTTATTGCAGTGGTAGCTTGTTATAGCGATTAATGATTTTCCAGATGTTGAGAAAAAAAGATCAGTAAATCTGCATTTTTTCCAACTACTAAAGCTGGCTATGTGCTCGCCAGTCCTATCATAAACATAAATAATGTGTGGATCGTCTGGTGTTGTGTATGCGGCAAACTGGCCGTTGGGGGCAAAGGCAAAGCATGAGATGTTCTTTTTTGTAGGGCGGAGTTCACCGTTTTCAAGAGCAATCATGGAGACGTTAGTGCCATGTTGTACAGCAAGCAGTGAACTGTTTGGATTGAAGCCTATGAGTTTTATAGGCTTGGTAAAGCTTAAGCATTCATGTTCGTTTTTTTCTAAGTTGAAAATATAAATACAGTTTTCGGTTTCGCTGCGTGTTTGAACAATCAGAAAGTTGCCGCAGGGGCTGAAAAGCATTGTAACGAGTTCGCTGTTGGAAAAGGGGGCTGAGAAGTCATGTGTTTGTTCATCGTCTTTGTTGTAAATTGCTATCTTATTTTCATCGTTGTGTGAGTAATATTTTGCTAAACCATTGTGTAATGGATGAGGCGCAACATAATGTATTAACTGATCTTGTCCGAGCTTGTTGCAGCTTTTTTCTTTGCCAAAACTGTATTTAGATTTTACACGTTTTACATCTTGTATGATTGTTTTTCCACATCCTGTGTAGTAATATTCGATATGAGTATCGAATACTAAAAGAAATGAGTCTCCATTATAATTAAAAGCAAACTGTTTGAAGTTTTTGTTTTCAATCTGAAGCTCGTCACGAAGATATTCGCCTTTTGCATTCTTTCTGTAGATAGTGATGGTTCCATGGTCACAAATTGCCCTGTGATCGCCACGTGGGGTCTGAAAAAAACCATATTCAAAACAATAGGATTTTTCGCTTGCTTGTATGAAGTTTGGTGACAAGATAGATATGATGGAGAGAAAGACTGGTAAATATTTTTTCATTAGAACCTTGTTTTTTGTTTGGACACTTTATACCTTACGAAATTGTACCAACAATTATTTTTTAAGAGGAGTAAGTTCATGAAAAATGTTGGATATCTTTTTTTATTTGCAGGCTTTTTACTCACCAGTAGTTATGTTGAGGCAAAAAAGAGAATGAAAGGAGATGGAATGGTAGCGCAAAATCATTTAGGCATTCGTGAGGTTAAAGCAGAAGCGTTAAAAGACGAAATGGCCAATAATCCAAATTTGGTCGTTATTAATGTTTTGGCTAAGGAGTATTTTAATGATGCTCATATAACTGGTTCAATTAATAAATCACTTGATAATCTTGATGAATTACTCAACGAATACAGCGAAAATACCCCGCTGGTTGTTTACTGCGCGTCATATCAATGTAGTGCAAGTCGTGATGCCTATAAAAAGCTTGTTGAAATGGGCTTTACTAATGTGCGTGCTTATGAGGGCGGCATGAAAGAGTGGCTGGCGAAAGGCTTTTCCCATGAGGGGCCTGCTGCAAAGGATTATCTCAAAAAGTAGGGAAAAAAACTAGCGTCGATTAAAAAGCCCCCATTTTCGGGGGCTTTTTTTATTGGTGAGCTCTTGGTAGACTTGGCCACATACTTGTATTTTGAATTAGACGTAGAGGTATTATGGCAAAAAAGATATTTCTTTTTATTAGTTTTATTACGCTGTTTACAGTATCAACAGCTGCCAATGTTTTTGCAGCAGAGCCTTTGGAAAATGATAGTTTGGGGGCAATAGGGAATGCATTGCGGTTGTCAAATGTTACAGAGTTTGAAAAAATTATTCCTAGTTTGTTATCTGCTGGTGACGAATTATTAAAATGTGATACTAATTTTTTTATCAAAATGAGTCCTCGTAGAGATAGGCATGTTATTCAAATAGCCTTGTTATGGGCTCTAAATCTTCATGAACGGTTTCGTGAAGCTGCTGAGTTGTTTGTTTGTCTTGACTCGAAAACGTGCGCGTTACTTATTATTAAAAGTGAAGAGAGGCGTTATCAGGGATTTGCAAAAAAGCTTTTTGAGCAATTATCAGCAGGCAAGAAACGAGAGGTCCATGGTGAACTTTTTGAGCAGGAATATGGCGTCTTAGCTACAGGGTTAATTAATCAAAAAGATTAAAAAACTACGGAGAAAGGAGAACGTATGGCAACACGAGCGATCGTTACTGGAGTGTTTGGGCAAGATGGGTCGTACCTGGCTGAGTTTTTGCTTGGGCAAGGGTATGAAGTGTATGGCGTCTATCGCCGTTGCATTGCTCATGGTGAGGATGAAAATGTTGCACATCTAAAAAATCACCAAAATTTCAAACTTGTTGAAAGCGATATTCTCGAGTATAGCTCATTGACTGAATTGATCAGCGACACTAAGCCAGAGTTTTTTTTCAATCTTGCAGCACAAAGTCATGTAGGTTACTCTTTCAAAGTTCCTATAGAAACGTTTCGCGTAGATGCTGAGGCGGTTATTGCACAGCTTGATATCATTCGTCGTGTCTCGCCAAAAACACGATATTATCAAGCAAGTACCAGTGAAATGTTTGGGGGTATTGATTGTCCCAAACATGGGTATACAGAGCAGCACCCACTTAATCCTTGCTCGCCTTATGCAGTAGCAAAAGTTGCCGCTCATCATGCGGTTAAAAATTATCGTCAAGCATATGGTTTGTTTGCTTGTTCGGGAATTTTGTTTAATCACAGTAGCCCGCGACGAGGGTATGATTTTGCAACGCGCAAAATTACTCACGGAGTTGCACAAATTGTCGCAGGTAAGCAGCAATATCTACCTATGGGTAACATGGATGCATTTCGTGATGAGGGGCATGCAAAAGATTATGTAAAGGCACAATATTTGATGTTGATGCAAGACAAAGCTGATGACTATGTTGTAGCAACGGGCGATGGTGCAACTATCAGGCAAATGCTTGAGTATGTTTGTCAGCTTGCAGGCCTTGCCTACGATGATGTCTATCGCATGAACCCAGAGTTTATGCGGCCAAGTGATGTACCGTTTTTACTCGGTGATTCGTCAAAAATACGTAGCATTGGTTGGCAGCCTGAGTACGATTGGAAAAAGCTGCTCAAGGAGATGTTTGAGCATGACTGCAGTTTGCAAAGCTCTGCCAATGTAAATAGTCTGCAGATTAAAAGGACACAGGAATTTACAAGCAAGACTGCTAGGACTTAGTATTTGTTGAGAAGGTCTTGAATTTCTTCACAGACAGGTAAGTCATCTATGCTAATCGTAAAAATGTTGCTGTCCAGATCAAACCTTGTGAGTGCTGCTTCTTTGTTTGCGCCCATCGCAAGCAGACTTCTTACGACATCGGTGTTTTGAGATTCGCATGCGGTATAAAGTAGGGTTTTACTAAGGATTGTTGGCTGGTAGTTGATATTTTCCTTAAATGTTGGATGCCTGTTAATTAGTTTCAGTACAACTGTCCATGGTTGCCATTGACAGGCTGCATGTAAGACAGATGGAGCATCTGATTTTTTAAGCTCTATGGTAACGTCTGCGCCATGATGTAAAAGAAGGTCAATCATTTCTTCATCTGCGTATAAAACAGCGCAATATAATGGAGTTTTTCCCTTGTGATCTTGTACGTTTACTACGATTTGAGGAGATTGAGTATTCTCTAAAATGTGTTTTGCGTGTGTGTAATCGTTGTTAAAAATTGCATCGAAGAGTTTTTCGGCGCTTGAAACGTCACCAGAGACAGTTTTTATAAGTTGAATTTCTTTTTTTCTAGTTGTAGAAATTGTTTTCTCGGGGCTGTCACTCTCAAAATAAACACCCCCATATTTTTTTATTATAGTTCTGTAGTCTTTTGAAAGTTTAGTTTTGGGGTAGCTGTAATTTCTCCTAATTTGTTCGAGTGAAAAAAGCGAAGCAGCGCAAGCATTGATAATAAAAATAGTAAATATGTATTTTTTCATGGTCATAATATGTTCCTAATTTAGAATTTTGGACAACCAAAGTACTCTATGTTTCAACCGTTTACAAGTAGAATTTTGCAAGCAATGCCACTTGGGTAAGCCTTCATTTTTTAGTAAACTGTCAGAGTCAATGGATTGGGTTGGTGTAAAAAGTCTATTATAAAAGGGTTTTGTGTGCAGGATGGGATTGAATGGGTTGACCTAGTCGACCAAAATGATTGTGTGGTCAAACAAGTCTGTCGTAATCAAGCTATGCTTGATGGACTTAAGTATATTCGTGCCATTAACGTATTTATCATAAACCAGCAGGGAAAGTTGTGGATTCCTCGTCGGGCAAAAACAAAACGTTTTTACCCAGGGTGTCTAGATGTTGGGGTTGGTGGATGCGTGCAAGCAGGCGAGACTTACGACCAAGCTTGTAAGCGTGAGCTTCAGGAAGAAATTGGTGACAGTTGGAAAAACAAACATATTCGTTCGGTTGTCAAGCTAAGCCCAGTCAATAACCCGGTTTCATCATTCATGCACGTCTATGAAATGCTTGTTCCAACCGGTTTTGAAATTTCTTACCCTTCTGAGGAATTTACGGAGCATTTTTGGCTAACGCCTTATGAGGTTATTGATCGTGTTGCTCGTGGTGACGGGGCAAAAAGTGACTTGCTGCATCTCATAAAAATAGTGTATAAAATTTGATCTAACAGCGGGAACGGTCATGCAGCATAGTTTTTTCAAAGATCAAAAACATAAAATCACAAAAGTTCTCATTGCCAATCGTGGCGAGATAGCGCTTCGTATCCAGCATACATGTGCGATGTTGGGTGTTAAAACAGTTGCGGTGTATGAGCAAAGCGATCAGTACTGTAAATTTGTGACTAGTGCAAATCAAGCTTACCAACTTTCAGGGCAGGGTGCGTTGGCCTACATGGCCCATGAAGAAATTATCGAAATTGCATTACGTGCTGGTGCTGATGGGCTCCACCCAGGCTATGGCTTTCTGTCGGAAAATGCCATTTTTGCTCAAAAAGTTGTTGATGCCGGGCTTGTGTGGATTGGGCCACGACCAGAAGTTATTGAGTTGATGGGAGACAAGGCACGCGCACGCAAATTTGCGCTGCAGCTTAATATTCCACTTGTGCCGGGCAAGGCGGTCTCCGTAACAGATGCTGACGCCAATCAGCAAGCGCGTTTAGTTGCCCAGGAAATCGGTTTTCCATTATTGCTCAAGGATCCGTTAGGAGGTGGCGGCAAGGGAATGCGTTGTGTTATGCAGATGCAAGATTTTGATAAGGCCTGGCAAGCGCTGTGTGGGCAGGTACAGCGTACGACAAAGGCTCAATCGATTGTTATTGAGCGCTATGTTCCGGTAGCACGGCACGTTGAAGTGCAAGTTGCAGGAGACGGGGCTGAGGTGCAGCATTTTTATGAGCGTGAATGTTCAATTCAACGTCGGCACCAAAAAATTATTGAAGAAGCTCCATGTCGGTTTGTAGCGCAAAGTGTTTTGGAAAGAATGTACAAGGCCGCATGTCGACTGGCTGTTGCTGTTGGTTACGATAGTATTGGAACAGTCGAGTTCATGGTATGTCCTGATGGTCAGTTTTATTTTCTTGAAATGAATACACGTCTGCAGGTTGAGCATTCGGTTACAGAAATGACCACGGGAGTTGACCTGGTTGCCTTGCAGCTTGAGCTTGCAGCGTTTAAAAAATTACCTGTGTGGGCAACCACTGTGGTGCGACAAGGACATGCAATTGAATGTCGTGTGTATGCAGAAGATGCGGCTCAAAAATTTATGCCATCAACAGGCATGGTCAATGTCGTCAGTATGCCAGGTGGACCAGATGTGCGCATAGACGCTGATGTATTTGCAGGTTTTGAAGTATCGCAGTTTTTTGATCCGATGATTGCAAAGCTTACTGTGAGCGGGACTAGTCGAGAGCATGCTCAGAGCAAGATGGCACATGTATTGCAGCAATGTATCTTGCTTGGTGTTAAAACAAATTGTGTATTCTTGCGTAATGTTCTTGGCTCACATGAATTTGTTCGCGGTGACTTTCATACTCGTTGGCTAGAAGACCCTGATGTACTACAGCGTTTAAATACTACCGATCACAATGAACTGGAAGAAATACTTGCTGCTTGTGTTGTTTTACTCGTTCAATCAAAAGAAAAAAAGCAAGTGAGTGGTGGTGGCGACCAGCGAGTATGTGCATATGGGTGGAGGAGACAAACATGGGGTTGAAAAAGTTTTTTGTTAACGGTAAATCAGCTCCAGTTAGCGTTGTGCAAGTTAATGACATGGTAGCTGTCGAGCATAACGACAAGAAATATCAGGTTGAGCTCATTGCTTATGATGTCGTTACTGGCAGAGCTGTTGTACGAGCCAACGGTCAGCAGTATGTTATTTTTATTCCCTGTGAAAACGTTAACAGAAAAGAATCGATTGATGTGAGTGTTAATGGAAACATGCACGTTGTTGAGCAGGTTAACGTGAGGTCAAAAAAAATGACGATGCATGGGGCTCAGAAAACGGTAATTAACGATGTTGAACTTGTCAGCCCTGTTACGGGAAAAGTTATTCGTATTCTTACCCAAGCAGGGAAATATGTTAGTAAGAGCCAGCCATTGGTTGTTATAGAATCAATGAAAATGGAAAATGAAATCTGTGCACAAGTGGATGGATTTGTCAAAACTATTTTGATCAGTGAGGGGAATGTAGTACGATCAGGTCAGCGTTTAGTTGAGTTTGATTGTAAGAGAGAGGGTGATGGAGATGCAAAGTATGAAGGGATCAAAGAAACATCTCAAAGTAGGTGATGTTGCACGACAGCTTGGAGTCAAAAAATTTCTTATCAGAGAGTGGGAAAAAGAGTTTGGGGTACTTTCAGGACGGTGTAGACCGCGTACCGACATGACAGCTCAGGATAAGTTGGAAGTTTTTGCACGTATCAAAGAGCTTATCTGTAAATATGGTAAAAGTATTGCCGATGTAAAAAAGGAAGTGTTGCAGACTTCTACAAGTAGTGTAACGCCAGCTACACAAACAACAACTGATTTAGAGTTAACCCATCACGTTCAAGAGCCGGTAGAGGCTGCTCATGTTGAACAAGAAACGGCTCAATCAACTGAGGAATCAGTGGAAACTGCTTCCACTCAGCAATCAATGGACCAAGACCTTGTTGCGTCTGTTGAGCCAACGCGACAAGCTGAACAATCCAGCGAATGTCTAGCCAAAGACGAATCAGAGCAAGCAGCGCCTTTTCGTGCTGGGCCAATTCTTGAACATGATCAAGAAAGCAATGAGCAAGAGAACGACGATGATGTGGTAGAACGTCATTATCAGGAAGATGATGCGGAGGATGTTGAGACCGGCTATTGTGTTGTTAACGCAGCCATTGTGGACAGAACTTCAGATGTTGAGCAGGCTGAATCAGAGTCGTTGAATCGAGCAAGAGATACTGCACTCAATTTTGATAATCATACGCGCAGTCAGCTACGTGATCTTAAACAACACCTTATTAAGCTCAAGCAGCTTTTGCAGTAGATTAGGGCTGAATAATCATTGCTGCATTGAAAATAGGCATATAGACCGCAACCATAACAAACGCAATAATCAGTCCAACTAAAACGAGTAGAAGTGGCTGAATTGTGGTTGTGAGTGTATGTACTTTTTGTTCAAGCTCTTGAGTTACCAAATCGTGAGCGCTCCTGACAGCATTTTGTAGTTGTCCCGACTGTTCACCAGCCCAAAATAGAGCGATCAATTTTTTTGAAAAGAACAATGAGCCATTATGTTCAAGTGCTAGAGAAAGGCTGGATCCTTGCTCTAGTTCATGTACGATAGAGGCAAGAACAGTTTTGATGTAGACATTGTTTGTTACGTTGCTTGCAAGTTTGAGTCCCGGGCAGAGCGGAATGCCAGCAGTAAGGCTGAGTAGAAGTGCGTGTAAAAAGCGAGAAAGGTTTGCCGCAACCAGAATTGATTTAACGCCGGGCAGTTTTATGGTGATCCAGTCTTTGTAGAGAGCAAGAGGTTTAAGATGGCCGATAAGACTGAAAAGGGCTGGACTTAGAAGCAGGGCAAATGCCACTAGGCTACCGTAAGTCGTTCGTAAAAATGTACTTAAAGAAAAAATAACACGGGTACTAAATGGCAGTGAATTACGCATTGATAAGAGTAAGTGTTCAAACTGTGGGATAATGAAGATAAACAGTGCAAGTAGTAAGAGCATACAAAAAACAAGGGTGAGCATAGGGAGGAACAGGGCCTTTTTGAGTGCCTGTTCCCGCGCAAGTTTTTGGTCTAAGTACGTACTCAGAAGTGTTAGTATTTCGGGGAGTTTGCCCGTTTGTTCTCCAACATCGATCATACGGGTGATGAACGGATTAAAGACCTTGGGAAATTGTTGCATGCTTTGCGCAAGTTTTTCACCTTCTTTTATGTTTACAATAATGATTTGAGTAATATCTTTGAGTTTTGGGTGATTGGCATGACTTGTGTATAAAACCAGCGCATTGAGGAGTGGTAGGCCGTTGCCAATGAGCTGGGCAAGATGATTGCACCACAAAAATAGATCATACGTTGTAATGGGCCGATAAATAAGCGGTTTAGTTAACAGGGAGTATCTTTGTGAACCTGTCTGCTTACAGGAGAGAAGGGCAATATGACGAGAAAGGAGATCTGCTTGTAGTTCTTGCTCTGAGAGCGCCTGTGCTGTTCCTTTAACTGTTTTGCCGGCGGTGGTCATGCCTTTCCATCGGTATGTTTGCATTATTCTATCCGCATTTGTTGCTCAAGGCCCAGTTTTGCCAGTGCTTGCTCATACGAAAGATCCGTGTTAATAGACAGAACTTTCTTGCGTGACGTGAGTCCATGGGTTATTGATACATCGCTTTGACTGATCTTAAGTTGTTTGGCTAGAAACTTTATCAGCTCTTTGTTTGCTTTGCCATCAGTAGGGGCGCTTTTGACAAAACATTTGATTATGCCCGACTTGTCGCTTATTATCGCTTGTTTGCCTGATTGTGGTACGACTTTAATTTCTAATGAAATGCTCATAAATGTGCTCATTTTTTATAAAAAATATGCAGAAAAAACAAGACAACTCGATTATTATGTTTTATAATATCTTGCAAGTAATCAGAAAAGCCAGTTTTAATTGGCTTTTTAAATAAAATATTGTGCCCATAGCTCAATTGGATAGAGCATCAGACTACGGATCTGAAGGTTAGAGGTTCGACTCCTCTTGGGCACATATTATTTTTCAAATAGGATCTTTTGCATGATTTTTGTTTTGTCGTGGAGAGATGGCTGAGTGGTCGAAAGCGCTCGCCTGCTAAGCGGGTATCTGGGGTGACCCGGATCGAGGGTTCGAATCCCTCTCTCTCCACCACTTGTTTAGTTGCAAGCAAAGCAAAATCCTGTCTTCAAAGCTTACCGGAGAGGTGGCTGAGTGGTTGAAAGCAACGGTCTTGAAAACCGTCAGTCCGGGTGACCGGGCTCGTGGGTTCGAATCCCACCCTCTCCATTTTTTAAAAATTATTTTACGAATTTGGTTTGCGTGCCAGATTGATGGGGATGGGCTCTTTGGGGTACTTACCAGCTAAGATGTTCGGTAAGTATTCGGTTATTCCTATGGGATAGATGATATATTTACACTTGGCCATTTGCTCTAATGAAAGCCACGCAATTTTTTTAATGACCATTTTTTCAGCATCAGTTAAATTTTCAAGATTAACATTTTGTTTTGTTGTGTGTGCTACGATGAATTGCTGTTTAAGTAGTGTGTGAGTACCTGAAAGTACAAGCTCAAATTCACCAATCCAGACAATAGGGCCAAGTGTAATCTCAGTTGCGGGAATTCCCGTTTCTTCATAAATTTCACGTAAAGCCGCATCCTCAAGGGTTTCGTCAGCTTCTAGGCTGCCACCTATCATTTGCCAAAAAGGGCCATGGTAGGTTCCGTCAGAAGCAGTAGTTTTTGGATCGTCTGTGTAAAGCATGAGGAGCTCGTTTTTGTTATTGAGTAGAAGCACCTTGATACTTTTTCTTGTAGCTAACATGTGATTTCCCCTTTTACATTGCTTACTTTTTATGATAGGTTCAAAAGATAGTTTTTATTCTACAATAAATAGGCCCCATTACAACAACGAAAGTAAGTGGTGCGCATGAAAGTTTCAGTATACATCAGCTAAATTAGGGGTAGTATAAGCTTTTATACTGCTTCATCTTTTTTCTTATATTTTTTTACATAGTTTCGTTTTAACTATGCAGCTTTGTGTTGCATATAAAATAAGAAGGTACATGACATGCCGTATTTTCGCTGTACAGCGATATATTGGATATCCATTGCTATGGGTATGAATGTAACTATTTGTTTAGCTCATAATGAAAGAATAAATACAATGAGTAATTCGAACGTAAGACAAGACGTTGAAAAAAAATCATTTCCACAAGAGCTCCAAAGGCCGTTTTCGTACCATGAACATGACATAAGATACGAAAATAAAAAAGCAGGGATAACGCTTGCGGGAACATTAACGCTACCTCAAGGTGACGGTCCCTTTCCTGTAGTCATATTGGTTGCTGGGTATGGACCGCAAAACAGAAATGCAGAGATGATGGGGCATAAGCCGTTTCTTGTGCTAGCTGACCATCTGACAAAACGGGGAGTTGCTGTTTTGCGTTTTGATAAACGCGGGGCAGGTATGTCAATGGGGCAGTACCAAGGTGCAACGAGTCGTGATTTTGCAGATGATGTGTGCGCAAGTATTGATTACCTTAAAACACGACCTGAAGTGGACGCAAGCAAAATAGGGCTTGCTGGTCATAGCGAAGGGGGCATGATAGCGTCCATGGTTACCGCAGAGCGTAGTGATCTGGCATTTTTGATATTACTTGCAGGTGTTTGTAAGACTGATATTGACTATATGCTTGAGCAAGCTGCGTACAGGCTGCACCTTGACGGGGCGACAGATGAGCTTATTGCCCATGACAAAGAGGTTCGTAGGCAAATGTTGACTGTTGTTTTAGAAGAGTCTAATGCAGACCTTGCTGAGGAAAAGCTCAATGCAATATTTGAAAGATATTGGAAGAATCTATCTCAGCAGCAGCAAAAAGAATCTGAAAAGATTATGTTTGTGATTAGTGAGAAAAACGCTAAGGCCATGATCAAGGTATTCAATGGGGCTTGGTATCGCTATTTCCTGACATGTAAGCCTGCTGAAATGTTTGAAAGCATTTCGGTACCAGTGTTGGCCATTAATGGGAGTCGTGATGCTATCATATCATCGCACCTCGTGTTGCCCACGCTCAGGGAAAGCTTTGCTAAAGGTGGAAATAGTGATTGTACTATTTCCGAGCTGCCAAATCTTAATCATATGTTTCAGACATGTCAGATAGGTTCAATGGCAGAGTATGCAACGCTTAAGGAGACCATGGCTCCGTTAGCGCTCGATACTATTGCTGATTGGATTACAGATCGTTTTTGTTAGGACCATAAAGTACTTTGATACGGAGGGAGGGAAACCTCTCTCCATTGTTTTGATAGCGCTTGAAGTTAGGAGCTTAGGACATGAAAAAAGAAATCGATTTTATCAATGTAAAGTCTGAAGCAAGGATAACTGAACAAGTACATGAATCTCTTGGTACAATCAAGCAGATTTTAGGGCAAGATTTACTAGGAGTATATCTATACGGATCATCCATAGTAGGTGGTCTTGAAAAGTATAGTGACATTGATTTATTTATTGTCTGCAATAGAGCTACAACTCATGAAGAAAAAGTTATGCTTGTGCAATCTTTGCTTAAGATTTCTGGTATATACATGAAGGGTAAGAAGCTACCTATTGAGATGACGATAGTTGAAAAAGCTGAAGTTAATCCCTGGCGTTATCCCCCTCGATTTGATTTTCAATATGGCGAGTGGTTACGAGAGGAATTTGAGGCCGGTAATATGGAGCCATGGCCAGATAAAAAAATGCCAGATCTTGCGTTGCTCATTACGCAAGTATTGTTAGCCAGCAATACATTAGCTGGGGTTGAGCCAGACCAAGTACTATGCAAAGTGCCGTATAAAGATTTTATGGCCGCCATAGCCGATGCATTACCCAACTTAATGGTGGAGCTTGATGGTGATATTCGTAATGTGTTGCTAACGTTTGCTCGAATCTGGAGTACCGTGGTAACTGACCAAATTCGTTGCAAACCAGCAGCTGCAGATTGGGCCCTTGAGCGGCTGCCTCAAAAATATCGTCCGGTCATTGAACGGGCAAGATTGATTTGCAAAGGAGAGGAAAAAGAACGTTGGGATGACGTACTTCCGCTCGTGAAACCCTGTGCTGAGTTTATGTTAGGTCAAGCAAAGAATAGGGTTGCTGAAATTATGTTGTCTGACAATTTTAATAGGATTATTGAGATTGCCTTATGATTGTAGGCTTTTTAGTGCCTTTGTGACAGTGGCTTGAGTATTTGTTTTTGCAAAGTGGGTGACAGGACGTTGTCAATAATGGTACTTTTCATTATGCGATCAGTATGATTTTAAGTTTAAAAGAGGACAGACCATGAGTGAGCAGATTATTTTACGTGCTCGAGCGTTGATTGTCGACAATGGACATGTGCTTTTGACTCGTGCACACAAGCAGCCAAGTTATACGTATTTACTTGGGGGTAAGGTTGAGTACGGCGAGCCAATCATGACCGCGCTTGCGCGTGAGCTGGGTGAAGAGATGGGGATTCATGCTCATATCGGTAAGTTTATAGGGTGCATGGAGCATAGCTGGAATGTTGATAGTCAGTTGGTGCATGAAATCAACTTTATTTTCCATGTAATAGGTGATAATCTTACGAGTCAACAGACCCCTCAGTCGCAGGAAGAGCACATAAGCTTTGAATGGGTCGCTTTTGATCAATTAAAGGAAGCAAATATTTTGCCAAAGACGTTGGCGACGTATGTGCCTGTATGGGCAGAGCATAAAGATTACGACTATTTTATGAGCAAAATGAAGGCATGAAGATAGCTATTTTTGGTTGTCCAGGTAGTGGCAAGAGTACTTTTGCAACAAAGATTTCAAAAAAGTTGAGTATTCCGGTTTACCATTTGGATAAGTATTTTTTTAAGCATGATTGGCAAGAAGTGGGGTTAGAGAATTTTGTGAAGCGGCAGAAGGAGATTCTAGCCTTAGACAGGTGGATTGTTGAGGGGTGTAGCATGCGTTCGCTAGAGTTGCGCTTTCAGGCTGCAGATCTATTAATCTGCCTAGACATTACCCGTCGAGTTTGTTTGTGGCGCGTAGTTAAGCGTTGGTGGGCGGGACGTACAACAGATTGTAAGCCAGAAAACTGTCCAGAGAAGCTTCGCCTTAGGTTTTTGAAGTATGTTTGGAATTACCGAAAGCGTTATCGCCCAGATTCTAGTTACATCCAAAATTTGGCACAAAAGTATCCAAACAAAAAGCTTCTTGTTTTTACGTCAAATAAGTTAGCCGAGCAGTGGCTTGAGGATGTGACTATTTAAATAATTTACGTCCACAAGAACTCGAAGTTATCGTGCATATTTTTGAAAAAGTCATCGGTTGAGAGATCAAACTCTTTTTTAGTTTTGTTGTATGAGCCGGCAACAAGCAGTGTTGTTATCCCTGCAAGAAAAATAGGCAAAGCAAGAGATATTGATGCTTTTTTTCGATCATAATAAAAAAGCGGACTAATGTGCTTTTGAAGTAGACGAAGTTTTGTCATTATTTCTTCTTTTTGCTGATTGAGTGTCAGAAGCGTTTCATCCTTAATATGTTTGTCAAGAGAGGCATTACTGAGTGTGTAAATATCTTCAAGAATGCGATCAAGTTCTGCTTGTAGTTGAGTAATACGTTTTTTACGTTCCTCACTATCTTCCGGGCTATACTCAACAGGTTCATGGAGTTGCGGCAGTGGTATACTGGATTGTTCTAGTCGTGGTCTGTATGGTTTCCAGCGGATATAGGGAAGGTATAAATTATCATAAAAAGCAATCTTGTAAGGAGAATGTGTAAAAATAAAAAAGTATATGCTCCATGCAAGAAATGCATACAGAGCGTGCGTGTAGGGCAAAAGGTGCTTTTGATTTAGTTGAATAAGTAGTTTTTTAGTGTATGGAGGCAGCTTCTGAAGTGGTTGTATATTTTTTTGGCCATCGTAGTTGTTGGTCATGGGGATATGCTTTTTAAGTCGATCGACCAATGCTATGTATTGTTCTTTGCTAAACTGTTGGTACAGGTGAGATGTTTTTTTTGTGTTGTATTCTTCTCTTACTATATCATCGTCTTGAGCTAATTTGTAAAGCTCCAAAAGCTTGTTTTGCTTGCTAGGCTTGTTGTTCAATCCAGAAGTGGGTGACTGACTTGCCTGCATGCCAACAGTTAACTTGAGTAATACAATGAGTGTGATAGCTACGTAACCCTTGAGTTTCACACGACCCTTTTAATATTCTGTTATACAATTTGTTATAATATTTATCTGTTTAAATGTGACTGTGATTATACTTAAAATGTGCTTCAAAGACAAGTGATGCAAAGTTCTTGCTGATTAGTAAAGCCTTTTTAAATTCTTGTATTCTTTGTGTAATTATTGATATCTTAACGGTGTCTTTTGCAGGGCTGATACAATGATTGATTTAAAGAAGAAGGGGATGTCTCATGAAGCAAAATGTCTTGTATCTTATGTTTATTACCTTGTCGGTAAGTTTTTTTGTGGGATCTCCTTTTGGAGAAGCCGATCGAGGTAATGTTGTTTCAGATCCACCATTTGTTAGCCTTGAGCCTGGAGAGCAAAGTTTTCAAGCTGTTATTTATGATGAGGAAACAGCAACTATTATTAAGGATTTGAGCTTTTCTGGTCAGACGAGTATTGATGGGGTTAAGCATGAAGATAATGATTCAAATACTAAGCTTGAATTATCCAAAATTTTAGAAATTCATGTTGAGGATTCCCATTTTCCTAGTGAACGATATCGCGATGGCGATTGGGCGAAAGTAACTGTCAGAACAACGACAGATAAGGAAATTGCGAACTTGCTGATACCTAGAAGAGTGAGTATTTGTGGGATTGATGCAAAAACAAATCTCAATAAATCATGGTTTTTAAGTAATATAGATAGGATTGAAAAGATCACAACCGAACCATTTAAACTTCCTGAAGAACCTGCAAAAGTAATTAAAGAAGCAGTTGTTGATAAGGTAGAGGATAGTTCCAGCAGTAATCAAAATGCTGTTGAAATCGTTATAAAAAAAGAGGAACGCCCCATGCCCTTGAAGAGGGGTATCACACTTGCAGAGCGCGAGCGATTTCATGGTGATGAACATAAGGGGGTTATGGAATCGTTTACAGATATTCTTAGGGCTATTGTTGCTTTTATAAAAGCAGTTTTTGCATTTTTTAGACGCCTTCTGTGGTAAGGAATGCTCTTGAAAATGATGACGGCTAAGCAAAAGTTTTTGTTTGTGATCAAGAAAATTGCTGGAATTTTTCTTATTATTGCAGGAATTTTTGGTTTGTTTTTGCCATTTTTACAAGGTATAGCAATGATAGCGTCTGGTATTTTTTTGCTTGATGGGCGTATATTTAGCGCATTGGCAAAGAAGATCAAGGGGCTAAAGCCGTAGTGTCATGCTACTGCTTCAGGTGTTTAAGTATTTGAGCATAAATAGAGTCTGATTCGATCTTTAGACCAAAATATGGTCCTAAAAATTTAGCCAACATAAAAAAGATAAAAATAGTTGCAATGAGCGAAAGGCTAAGTAAAAAAAAGGCCTGAACAAAAAAAGTTATCATTACATTCATGCTGTTAAGTCTCCTCGTCCTTTAATAAAAACGTAGATGCTTGACGGTGTGTCATTATGCTCCTGCCTGAGAGATATGACACATTGTTTTGTAGGTTTTTGACAAGCGAAAAGGCCTTCCTGTGTACTTGAAAAATCAGAGATGTCCCAACCTGCAAGTTCCATTTCGCGCAAGTAAAATGTTTTGAGTTGTTTTAATTTCTGCTTACCAGAGTACTGTAAAAAAGTAGTAGAAATATCTATCTCGGCGACAGAGTCTTCCTCCAGTTTCGTGGTAGGAAAGCACGACGATGAGTATGAAGATGAGGTGGCATGCAGTTCAAAACCTGTCGGAACAGGTATGTCAAAATGCTTTGCTTGAATTATTTGAGCGTCGAATAAAGGAGCCTGCAAGGCGGCTTGTGTCACTTCCCGATACGATAAGTTACAGGGCGTTTTTTTTTCTTTACTGCATGATGAAAGCAAAAAACAAGATATAGTCAAAAAAAATTTCGCCAAGCGACAAACGACTTGCGTACTCCTTTTTCCCCGCATAAAGCACCATATGCTTTAAGGCTATTCTGCTGCAGCTTGAGTAGTAGGGTTTTTTTGATTTTGCTCGCTTGAAGCTGCTTTATCTTTAAAGATAATTTTTTCTTCGACTTTAGCTGCTTTGCCTAAGCGATCACGTAGGTAGTAAAGTTTTGCTCTACGCACAACACCTTGTTTAACAAGCGTAATATCTTTGATGTTTTTTGAGTAGTATGGGAAAATTTTTTCAACACCAATGTTGTTAGCACCCAGTTTGCGAACGGTAAACGTTGAGGAAATGCCCTTTTTATGCATGCTAATAACGTTGCCTGTGAACAGCTGTATACGTTCTTTGCCACCTTCTTTGACGATTTGATCGACTTGGATGGTGTCACCAACTTTGAACTCAGGAAAATTACGGTCGTAAACACCGTGATCAAGGATTGTTTCTTTTGTTAATTTTTTTGCTTTCATGATTGACCTTGCTTTAGTTTGTACACAAAAAATACTGCAATGTTTTCAAAAAAACTTGAGTTATTCAGTATATATTGCTTTTTCTTGCTTAGCAATACTTAACATATTTCACGACTTTGTATTCCTATTAGTATTTTTTACATAGAAAGTTTTTTATTAAGTCCAAGCCAGCGGTCAAGTACAATAGCGATAGCAGCCCTAACCGACAGGTGTCGATAATTACTCATGCCAGCAACAGGGGTGAGTAAGAAATCACTTTGTTCAAGTACTTCGTCTGCAAGGCCAAGCCCAGTGCCAAATAAAATGAGTACAGGCCTGTTATGCTGCCAAACAGTTCCCTGGCTGTGATAGTCAATCACTTGTCCGTGGCCATGGTATTTTGCGGATGTACTTATAATGAGCGGGGACTGACCTTCTTTTTGTCTGATGGTTTCAATGACATGGTCAAGGTTTGGAGAGGGAATAAGTTTTGCTACTGCGTCGTAACGACTCTTGTTATATTTTTTACCCTCTTCCGAATGCCAAAACTGCAAAAATGTTTGGAGTATTTTTTGTTGATCCTTTAAGCATGAAACGACAAAGTAATTTTCGATGCCATATGTTGCACATGAGCGAGCACCGTCATGGATGTCTAATGATGCAATTGATGTGTGCCCACTTTCATTGTCTTTGAGTCTAATTTGACTATGAAGCAGCGCAACATAGTGGTTTGGAATTTGTTGTTTGCAAAGATCAGTTTGTGCGTCGGTTAAAGACTGAGTTCTCAACCAATCAAAACGGGTTAAGAGTGTTTTTTTACAGGCTTGCTCTTGGCGCCATTGATTGATTTTTTCATGATTGCCAGAACGTACGATGTCTGGGATTCGCTTTCCCTTCCACTCTACCGGCAGCCCATAATGAGGGTGGTCAAGGAATGGTCCCTTGAAAGATTCTTGTTCGACTGACTGCTCATTGCCTACAACGCCAGGAATGAGACGTAAAAGACCTTCAAGTAGCACTTGAGCTGGTAGGTCGCCTCCCATGAGTACGTAGTCTCCAATTGAGATGCTGGCATCAGCGTATTCTTGTTCAACCCGAGCATCGATGCCTTCATATCGAGCACACACCAAAATGAGGTGACCGTCAGGATTTTGAGCCATTGTTTCTAACGTCTTGCTCGTGTCTTGAGGTGTAATTTTTTCCGCAAATTTTTGTAGCATGTGTTGGTCAAGTCGTTGCCCCTGAGGAGAAAAGAAGATCTTAAATCCCGGACCATGCTCATCTTGTGCGTGATCGATAGCTAGTTGCAATAATTCAGGTTTAATGATCATGCCTGGGCCTGGGCCGCAGGTTGGCTCGTCAATTCGTTCTTTTACAGGACAAAATTGCGACAGTTTGAGCAAGTTAAATTTGACAATGCCTGCATCAACAGCTCGAGCCACAAGGCTTGTGTTGATGAAAGATTCGTGTAGTTCTGGGAAGACAGAGATAATTGTAATTTTCATTGTATGCATTTTGAGTAAAAAAAGAGGCTGACAACGTCAGCCTCTTTAAAAAATGTTCTATTTATGTATTAGCTACTTATTCAAGAATTTCAAGTACAGCACGCTTCTGCTCTTTTGATGCTGCTGCATGAACAAGCGTTCTGATAGAACGAGCGGTTCTACCTTCTTTGCCGATAACTTTTCCTAAGTCTTCTGGGGAAACGTGCAGCTCAATTATAATTGACTGTTCTCCGCTTACTTCTGTTACAGATACTTGCTCTGGCCTATCAACAAGCTTTTTTACAATAAACTCAACAAGTTCCTTAAGTACGCTCATTATTTTCTCCTAATGGAATAGTCATGTAACGACGCTGAAAAAAGAGATGAGTTTGTTTTAGGTGCTAAAAAGGTCTACGTTTAGCTTGCGGCAGTTGTCTTGCCAGCTGCTTTATGTGATTTAAGCAACTTTGCTACAGTCTGTGAGCATTGTGCTCCGTTTGACACCCATTTTTGAATACCTTCAGTATTCAACTGAACGATTTCATGTTTAATTGGGTCGTAGGTGCCCAGGTTATCAAGAAACGCACCATCACGTTTTTTACGTGAGTCCATGGCAACGATTCGCCAATAAGGACGATTTTTTCTGCCTAAGCGACTGAGCCGAATTGTAACAGCCATTCTTTGTTATCCTTTCCGTAGTCTCTCTTCTGTATTTCGTTTATCGAAAGTGTATTTCCCAAAAACAGAATTTATTATATACGCTCGATTTGCTATACCAACATACTGCATATGGTTAGTGCGGCAACAGTGAAGAATTTTCCAAATTTGCCACTTCTCTTAAACATTCTAACAAATTGTTTACTTTGTTCAAATCTTTCCAGCAATTGGTTGATATCTTGAACTTGAACTCCAGCCCCCTGGGCGACCCTTTTTTTGCGTGAAGCGTCGAATATAGCGGGTGCAAGGCGTTCTTTGGGGGTCATTGAGCAGATAATGGCCTTAAATTTTTTTATTTCTGTTTGTCCTTTTTCCATGGCGTCTTGTGGGAGTGAATGAAAGCCTGGTAGGTAGCGTGTTATCTTTTGCAGCGAGCCAAGTTTGTCAATCATCTGAATTTGATCAAGAAACTCGTTGAGTGAAAAATTACCGCTAAAAAGTTTTTTTGATAAATTTTCTTGCTTTTGTTCGTCAATATCTTCAGATGCCTTTTCAATCAGGGTCATGATATCACCCATACCCAAAATGCGTGTTGTCATACGCTCTGGAATGAAATGTTCAAGGTCATCTATTTTTTCACCGCTCCCAACAAAAGCTATCGGCTTTTTGAGTGCATAGCGAAATGCAAAGGCGGCGCCACCGCGAGTGTCACTGTCCATTTTACTTAAAATAACTGAGTCAAAGCCGATTTCATCATTAAAGCTTTTTGCAATGTTAAGTGATTCTTGGCCCGTCATTGCATCAAGGACCAAAATTTTGTAACGAGGTGTTAGTTTTGCATTAATTTGTTTGAGTTCTTCCATCAACTGCTGATCAATATGCAAGCGTCCAGCGGTATCTAGAAAGAGATGTTCATATTGATTTTTTTTGAAATGATCATAAATTTCGCGGGCAGCACTGACGGGGTCAGTTGACTGAGCTCGATAAAAATCAGTATCAACCTGCTTTGCCAAAATTTCCAACTGATCAATGGCTGCGGGGCGATAAAAGTCAACAGAGGCAAGTAAAACCGCGCGTTGTTTGCCTCGTTGCTTTGCTTGTTTTTTTATCCAATGAGTGAGTTTGGCAATAGTAGTTGTTTTACCAGAGCCTTGCAACCCCATGACCATAAGTACAGATGGGATTTGAAACGATGTAGGAGAAAGGGCCTTGGCCCCGCCAAGAAAATCAAGCAGTTTTTGATGAACAATTTTGATCATTTGTTGACCAGGGTTGAGTGACTTGGTGACTTTTTGTCCAACAATTTCACCTTTTACTTGATTCAAAAATTCTTTAACGATATCAAAAGGAACGTCAGCCTCAAGCAATGCCTCTTCTATTTGTTTAGTTGCCTGTGCGATGTTTTCTTCGCTAAGGCGCCCCTTGTCTTTGAGCCAACTTAAAACACCTGAGAATTTTTGAGAAAGAAAATCAAACATGTAAGCCCCTAGTCTGCGTAGCCTATAAAACCTTTAAAAACAATAGCTTTAAAGTAAGAAAACTAGCACAAAATAGGGGCTTTAACAACCTATTTACAGATTGTGATTAGCGTCGTGATGGACGTGGTGGGCGTGGTGGCCTTACGTTGTTTTGGCTATCTTTTCGTTTATCAAGTGCAATATTTTCCCACGCATTAACGGAAATAAGTGAGTCAAGATCGTCATACGAGCTTTCAGTAACGAGCAGTTTTCCGCTTGAGTTTGCATACGTGACATAGTAGTTTTGTTCGTTTGCGTAGGCAATATTTTTGGTTACCAGCGATGTTGATTGACGAGCAAAGTCTTTGATGCCAAAGCTGTTATTTGCTGGTGAGTCACCGTCGTTGAGTGCTGTGGTGTTGCCAACCAATGCTGCGCATTCAGCACCAGACAGGCATATGCCAAACGCTTCACCAGCACCACCGTTGTGGCAGCGTGAAACACAATCTTTTATCAATGACTTTTTGTCGGTTACTTCATCTTTATTATCGCAAAGTAAAAATCCTGCAGCTTGAGAGTCAGTCTCTCTTCGCTCCGCAGACTCTCCTGTGCATGCCATGCAAACGGCTTCGCAATGTAAGAACTGTGTGCATTTGCTAGCCTCTGATTCAAAGCCAACAGCTTGCTTAGGATCGTCAAGGCGATCTGTCGCATGTGCACGGAGGTTGTATGCTTTACAGTCTTCAAATCGGTTTGCTAGACAGTTTCTTGACGTGAAACCAAATGTTGATCGATATGATGAAAGCAGTGCGCAGTCGCAATTGTTGATCAAGTTTGAGTTTGAGCCCTCTTCACAAAGAAATCCGATTGATCTGCCAGTTGGATTAACAATTGTTTCTTCGCTATCGTGTTGTGAATGCATGTCTCCGGTGTAGCAGTTCTCAATGAGATTTGCACTTGAGCCATTTAGGCATGAAACACCGACTACGTCACCATTGCTTGTGGTGCAATTGTTTACCGCGCAGTCTTTAATCAAGCAGCTGTTGCAATATGAGAGTGAAATTCCCCAGACATCATTACCTTTGTAGCGTTTTTGCTCAAAGTCAGGATAGTTTGCTCCTCCTGCAAGATCACTCAACACAATGCCAGTTACACCTTTATTTTCAAGACCGGAAACGTTGCAGTTTTTAATGCTGATGCCATCAACACAGTCAAGGCGTATGCCAAAAATTCCTTTGTTGAAGTGGCCTGCAAGGTCTTCACCAAACACAGGTGTTACGTGTGTTTTGAAAAGTGCTTCACTAGGAGTTGCTGATAAAATATTTGCAGCAAAGCCCGCTGGCAGGCCATCAGGATCTGCTGCGTTTACTGCATATACCTGAGCTTTTAAAATAGCGTTTGGAGCAAACGTTCCGCTTGGATAGGCATCTTCCCAGCGAAGTGTGCCAAAGACGCCGTTAGGGCCCATGGTCAAGCGAGCAACTTTACCTTCGCGGACGGTATAACCAGCCATGCCAACGGTTTCGCGGAGCGCTGCTTGAATGTTACAGACTGATACATTTTCAATCTCTACACAGTGACCGTGCGTAAAGCCGTGAAGCTGCTCAAGTTCTAGGCATGCTTTTTCAGTTCCACGCGGTCCGACGTCCAGAAAGTTGTTAATGAATATACCGTACATGTTGCCATCAGGGAATGGTATTGGACTTGCTGTGCCATTGGCAACAGGATCTGCGATTAATTTATCAATCGCTTCGCGGTGTGGTGTTGCGTTGGCGTCGCCGCCATCTTCAAGCGCAACGAGTGCTCTGCGCAAATCATGCAGTGTTGCAGGATCACCCTTGATTTTGATTTCGTGCTGAGAGCCCGAGACCATACAGTTTTTAATTTGGCCACTGATCAAATTATTGAACGCAATACCACCAACTTCCCAGTCACGCACAACCAAATCATGTACCTGGATGTTATCGTTAAAGTTTCCGTGGATGCCATGGTGCGATGAACGACCAAGTGTTCCATTACGGACAACAACGTTGTTAGCACTTATGAATTCTGTTTCTCCGGCAAAAGCGGTGAATTCAAGGTCTTTTGGTGGGGTAGGAAACGCAGCATTTGCAAGTTCAATGATGGAAAATAGTTTAAAGTTATGTGCGTTAACAAAGTCAGTTGTAGTTTCAATGGTTTTTTGGTTGAGGTCTAAGGTAACGTTGTCAGTCTCGATTGAGATGACAGCAAACCAGCCACGTGTTGGTTTGTCTGCTCTGCCAGCTTCAGCACCTGGTGATGGCTCAAAAGCAATATCTTCTTTCAGATAGTAGTAGCCTGGCGTTTTGATTCGGTACGTACCGCTGTCAAAATCTGCTTGCGTGATTGCTACAGCATCGCTCAGATCAATAGATCCTGGTGCTTGCGGTGTTGGATTTTTTTGCGAGATGGTTTTCGTTTGTGCGCCAGTGTTACGTTTTGGCTGAGCGGTGTTACCGCTATCAAAGCCAAATGGGCATCCAGCATTAAGATTTGTGCTCATGAGTAGAGCAAAAAGTGCAAAATAATGTGAATGAATTTTGTGATTCATTTGTTCTCCTTTGTTTTGAGTAGTAAATATTATCGCTGATTACGATGTCAGTTGTCTGATTTTTTCTCCTTTCGTTTTTGATTATTTGATGTTTATTCAGCTGTTTGCTTCAATAATGAGGAAACGAGAAATCGTAGATGGTTTTGTATTGTTGTAGCAATATTCTTGTCCTTACTGTCTAGTCCATAACCAGTATATTCATTTTTCTTAAGATGTTGGACGAACCCTATGGCAGCCTTATTGTAGTATACGATGTATTGACTTGCATTACCATAATAAATTATTTGTGAGCGAGGAATGAACTCCTGCATAAACTCTAAAAAGGCCTTTTGCGCTACGACGCTTGAACGTGGAGCTTTAATTCTGAAAAAAACAGGAGTGTTTGTATGTTCAGTCTTATCTTGCAGAGCTGGCACTATTGTGTCTATCATTTTTCGACGCAATGAGCCCTTAAGTAACTCTTTATAGCTTTCTACGGTAGGTTGATGCTCTGTGTTGTCTATCCACTCCTTCTGGGGGAGAGTGGCTTCGGGATTTTCTTGGTTTATAAGTTTAATTGGTAATTGAAGTTCTGGTTGAAGAGCTTGAAAGGCTAGTTCAATAGGATCTACTTGCTCGCAGTAATCAGAATCTTCTTTAAAAAATGTTATACATGCCGTGTCGAGTATGAAAAAGAGGCGTTTAGATTGTTCAGGTGTAAGTGTGATTGTGTTGTATGGACTTAAGTCAAAAGAGTTACGTCTGCTGCCGTCTAGTGAAGGACGGTGGGGGGACTGTAGTACCCGGTCTTGATCGTTTTGATCAGGGGAAGGTTTCACTTTTAAATCTATAAGTGGACTTGGGGCTGATATTTCCGGAGTGTCGCTTTTTCTTTTAGAGAAAATACCACTAGGGGTTCTTCCAGACCCAGTTTTTTTATCTTTCTCTTTTTTATCTTTCTTTGTTTTCTCTTTCTTGTCTTTTCCTGGTTCAGCTGCTATTGCTGAGTTGCAGATGCCAAGTGTTATGGCGAGGGCAAAATATACATTTTTCACTAAAAAATCTCCTGTGTTTATATATTTATTAAATTTATTCGTCTAGAGAGATCTAAAGATGCTTTGGTATGATTTCTTGAGGTATGTCAAAATAGTTTACGACGATTTGACGAAATGTTTTTTCTTGGTCTCTGCCCAATTGGGTGCCTTTATGGTTAAAAACAAAAATTCCTTTTTTCTGGAGATGTTCAAGGTAGTCTGGGTCTTCTATATATTTTTCGTTTATAAAATAGAATATTGATTGAGGGCCAATATGCTTCTCGAAAAATTTTATAAACACGTTTTGAGCTGCTGTGTCTGTTGGATAAAAATTAATCCGTATGAAGCCTCTAAGTTTTTTATTGCTTTGAAGTTCAGGAATCACGTCTGGTATCAAATTAGCAAGTAAAATAGCACGTAGGGTGCTTTGAGCATGATGTTTATCATCCATGAAGTTCAAGATCCTAATTTGGTTTTGATAAATTTCATCAGGAATGTAAATCTCAAAAATTTTATATGTAGAATGACTTAAAGTAAAAATATCTGTGGGCAAGAGCTCAAGTGGATCAGGTTTTTTGTGGGCAGCATTAATTACTAAAAAAAGACGATTTTTTATATCTTCTTCCAGTCGCGGCATTTTGTATAGGTTAAATTCAAAAGAGTCTCGCTTTTTGTTTTTCTGTGAATCTTTTTTATCTTTCTTTGTTTTCTCCTTCTTGTCTTTGCTGCTTTCAGCACCCATGGCTGAGTTACAGATGCCAAGTGCTAAGGCGAACATAAAATACATGTGTTTCATAAAAATTCCTTATTTTATTGAAATTAATTGATGCCAAAGGCGTCTTTGATGGCTTGATGAAATTTATTTTTTTCTCTTTTGCTAAGCGGTGAGCCCTCGTGATTAAAAACAAGAATCTGTGTTTGTTCAAGATGATCTAAATAGTTTTTTGTAGCTCTGTCTACGTAGTCTGGATTGGCGAAATAAAATATAGACTGTGGTTTGACAAGATCGCTAAAAAGTTTTACGAAGACATGTTGTGCTGCGGTGTGCGTTGAGAAGAAGTCAATTTTTATAATACCCTTGAGTGTTGGCTGTTCTTCTAATTCAGAAATTATACTTTCAAGCTTTATCTTGAAAAAAGCTTTTAAAAGATCTTGGTGGTGACTTTTTTTGCTTATATGATTTAGTAGCATGCAGATCTGATGGAGAGAATCAGGAATATTGACCTCAAAAACTTTGAAGTTAGCATGAGATTTTAGACTGGACATGCTTTCGAGTGGGTTAGGTTTATCATGCGCAGCATTGATAACTAAAAAAAGTCGATTTTTCAATGCTTCTGCCAAAGGTACCATTTGATGTTGATTGAATTCGAATGAGCTTCGTTTCTTATCTTTGTGTGAATGTTTTTCTTTCTTCGTTTTCTTCGATTCTTTATCTTTTGCGGCTTGATTTTGTTCTGCGCATGTCGCATTGCCAAATAGTGTCATGGCGCATGCAAGTACTACGTATGAATAGTGCATTTAAAAATCTCCTTTTTTTAAAGTGAAATTACCGACCAATGGATTGTGAATGCTTGCGTAGTTTTTCAGTGAAAAATGATGCCACGAGTGTTTGGACAATGTCACTTGTTTCATCTTGCTCTGTTAATTCAAAAACATCTATCCCTTGTTCTACTAAATGGTTTAAGTATAGAGCGTCAAGAGTTCCATCGTGCAAATATATTATGGATTGTGGTCTTACTTTCAAGTCAGCTAAGGCTTTTCTGTATGATTCTTGAACAGTAATTTGATTCGCCCCTATTCTGACTTGAATAAAAAAGAAAGTAATATGAGTTTTATGTAACTCAGGTAAAATTTTTTCTGTGATGGCTTGTTTTAAAGTAGCACCAGCCATTGCCTGAATAAGTAATTGAGTAGTTTCTGGGGGCATATATTCACTTGCTGTGTCTCGCGGAGCAGTAAAAGTGTTATCTATAAACGAGCATGTAAAATTTTCAATTCCTTGGTGCGTTATTTTTGTTGGATGCGCTCGTGTGTCTATGATGAAAAATAAATGTTGTAAAACTTCTGGAGTTAGCGTTAGTTTGTGTTTATTTGTTTGAAACATGCAAAAGGGAGGAGTTCTTGGTCTTTCTATTTCTTTTATGACTTCTCTTTCTTCTTTCATTTGTTCGGGTAGCTCGGCGGCGGTGCATGGGTTTGCGACTAATATGCTCAGCAAACATACAGCTGCTAAGTGTAAATGATTCACGAGGTTTCTCCTTTTTTAAGAATACAAAACATGCATTCTTAAAAAAATAGAGGCAAAAATCTGAAAAGAGAAGCTTTTTGGAAAAAAGTGGTGCCAGGAGGCGGAATCGAACCGCCGACACGTAGATTTTCAGTCTACTGCTCTACCCCTGAGCTATCCTGGCATTATTTAAAGAAGCTTTTATTCAAAGCGAATGATTGTGTAGAATACAAGGAGTAAGCGGGCGTGTCAACTAAAAAATTGCTGGTTATACAATCAAAAATGACCTGATAGTGCGTTGTTTGAATGAACAGGAGGCCTATTTTACTTTTCTGCAGGTTATTGCACAATAATTTTAGGTATGTTTTACTATGCTTTTTATTACGAAAAATATGTTGAGCAATTATTACCATTTTAAAGGCGTGAAGGGCGTTGCGGTATGGAAAGCGAGCAGAGGGATCATCGGAGTACTGAGAGCTTAAAAAAACAGGTCAAAGATGTTATAAAGTCTTTGGGTATTGTGTTTGGCGATATTGGGACCAGTCCAATTTATGCGCTATCTGTCATTTTTTTATTTATTGCCCCCAGTAGCGAAAATATTTTTGGCGTTTTATCGCTTATTTTTTGGACGTTGACGAGTGTGGTAACACTTGAGTACGCATGGCTTGCCATGAGTCTAGGCAAAAAAGGTGAGGGTGGAACCATCGTGCTTAAAGAGCTTTTGACACCGCTACTCAGTTCACCAAAGCAGGCCATGGTGGTGACAATACTGACATTCATAGCAATATCACTCTTCTTTGGTGACGGGGTTATTACCCCAGCTGTAGGTATTTTGAGTGCTGTTGAAGGGGCGTTGCTTATTCCTGCATTTGCGCAGGTGAGCCGTACAGTACTCGTTGTTGCTGCGTGTGCGATTACAACCATGTTGTTTTTGTTGCAAAAGCGTGGAGCTGAGCGTGTTTCGCATGCTTTTGGGCCATTAATGCTGCTTTGGTTTAGTGCATTATCCATTTCTGGTATGTACTCAATCGTTCAGCATCCAAGCATTTTGTATGCCCTCAATCCATATTATGCACTGCAATTTTTTATTCATAATGGAATTGTAGGTTTTTTTACATTGTCGGCAATTTTTTTGTGTGCAACAGGAGGTGAGGCGCTCTATGCAGACATGGGTCACCTTGGACGTATGCCTATCATTCGAGCTTGGTGTGTCGTTTTTGTTGCACTGACCCTTACCTATCTAGGACAAGGGGCTTTTTTACTTTCTAGCCCAGATGCTAAGTACGTTTTGTACGAGATGATCTTACATCAATTTTCTGCAGCATACATACCATTCTTAATTTTAAGTTTGGTTTCGACAATTGCCGCATCTCAAGCTATGATTAGCGGTATATTCTCAATTGTTTACCAGGGAATTATTACTAACGTAATCCCGACCATTAAAATAGCCTACACCTCAAGTAAATTACGCTCCCAAGTATACATTGGCTTTATTAACTGGTGTTTGTACATTGCTGTTATTTTAGTCATTATTCAATTTCGTTTTTCATACAAATTAACGGCGTTTTATGGTTTTGCGGTAACCGGAACAATGACCATGACCGGTACCATGATGACGTGGATTTTTTGGCTTCGTAAAAATTACTTCAAGTCATGTCTTGCGTTTTTGCTAACGTTGATCAACATAGTTTTTCTACTTGCAAGCACATACAAAATACCAAAGGGGGGTTACTGGTCTATTTTGATTGGGCTCATTCCATTTACTATTTTGCTTATTTATAACAGAGGTGAGCAGAAGCTGTATGATGTAAGTGAGTTCACCTCATTGGAAGATTACTTAGAAAAGTACAACGAAGAGTATCAAAAGCATCAGCATCTTGACGGATGTGCATTATTTTTTGCACCCGATGTTGATAGACTGCAGCCATACGTTGCACAAACGATGTTTGTTAATGGCATTATGTACGAAGAAAATATTATTGTCTCTGTCGTAACGCGCGATGATCCTTTTGGTGTAATCAGCTTTTTTAAAGGAACGTTAGCGCCAGGATTGCAGGTTTTTGAAATTCATCGTGGCTACATGGAAGTGCTTGATATTGAAAAGATATTGGTCAACGCGGGCATTAACTCAAAGGTTATTTTTTATGGAATTGAGGCGGTTGCAACAAAAAGCTGGTTGTGGAAAATGTATGCCATTATCAAGCACATGTCACCTTCATTTGTCCAGTTTTACAAGCTTCCGGCAAATAAACTACATGGCGTTGTAACACGTGTAGATCTTTAGGAGTGCGATGATCAAAAAGTTTTATAAAAAATTGATGAGTGTAGTGTTGCGTGATCCAAACCCCAAACGTTTAGCACGCTCTTGCGCGTTGGGGGTGTATGTTGCCTTTTCGCCCTTTCCTGGTGCGCATACGCTCATGATGGTTTGTATGAATTATATTTTTGATCTTCATTTCCCAACACTGTTTGTTGTTGCTTCGATAAATAATCCGTGGACCGCTATACCATTTTTTTCAGGAGATTATTTTTTTGGATATTGGCTGGTGCATTATGTCTTTGGGTATTCCCCGTCGTGGGCATTTTCACTGGAAAAATTTTTTGGTTCTGGTAGTATTTGCGTCTGGTCGTTTTTGATTGGAGGAAATCTGCTTGGAGCGCTTGCAGGGTTGCTCTGCTATCCGTTTGCATTGAGTATTTTTAAACGAATTATTGTGCCACAACAGGTGTGTGAGTAAAAGACACTATGGATATAGCAAAAAATAAAAAAGCATATTTTGAGTACGAGTTGCTTGAAAAGTTTGAAGCAGGTGTTCAATTAACGGGCGACGAGATAAAATCACTACGTAAAAAACAGGTTTCGCTTGCAGATGCATTTGCAACATTTACGCGAGGTGAGTTGTTTTTACTCAATTGCTATATTGCACCGTACACTCATGCATATGAAAAGACCGACGTTTCCCGTCGTTCACGCAAGCTTTTGCTTAACAAACGGGAGCTAAACACACTTGTGGGGGCGGTTTCAAAAAAAGGTCTGACGATTGTACCGCTACGCATTTTTATCAACAGCCGTGGCTATGCAAAGGTTGAAATAGCACTAGCTCGTCATAAAAAGTTAGTTGACAAGCGAAAAACGATTCAAGATCGTGAACAGAAGCGTCAGGCTGAGCGAGAAGTGAAGGTTCGTATTAAGTGAGATAAAGCTGAAAGCTTTATCTCATCCCCAACTCGATTGGGGATCTAAGAGAAGTAGCAATTAGGGGGGAATTTTGTGAGTCTTTTGTGGAAAATGCGTCGTCTTAAAACGTGTGACAACACGATGGCGTGGGCGCGGCAAAACTTTGACCAACTCGAGCATGCGACTGTTATTGTTGTTGACAAACTTGAGCACGCGCAAGGCAGGCAAGGACGTAGTTGGCAGATTATGCCAGGACAACTTTTGGTGACGTTTATTCTAAAGCCAGAGCTTGGCATGTGTGATGAGCATGACCTTTCAATTAGACTTAATCAGCTTGATATAGCATGTAGCTTAGGTATTCTTGAGCCGTTGCTTGAATATGGCGTTGGTATCAAATGGCCCAACGACTTTGTCTTGAACGATAAAAAAATAGGCGGCATGCTTGCTCATGCATTATGGCAAGGACAACAACTTCAAGGCCTCATTTTTGGTTTTGCGCTTAACGCTAATACTCGCTTTGAGCCAACTGATGAGCTGAGCAGTATTGCCACCAGTATTGCGCAAGAGCAGGGTAGCGATGTTGATATGCGTGTCTTATTTAAAAATCTTTTAACGTCAATTGGATCGTGGTATCAGGTGTGGTTAGATGGTGCTTATGATCAGTTGTACAAGCAGTGGCGACAGCATCAGGTGTATCTCGGCAAAAAAATTAGCGTTCATCGCAAAGATGGCAGTGTTGTACAAGGGACTATGACTCAGGTACTGCCTAATGGTGATATGATGTTGCTTGAGAATACCGGTAGTTTATGTACGTTATCGCTGTACGTAGTGGAGTCAATTCAGTTGGTTTAATGTAAAAAGGGGCGGAAAAACTTCCGCCCCTTTTTTTAATGTGCTTGGATATCGCTGCTGGTTACACTGCAGCGAACCATGAACTTTTGATAAACGTTGTGTATGAATGCTGCAGTTTTATCTGCAAGACCACCTTGCTCGCCATATTCTTCTTCAGCACCAAATAGTTTCATCAAGCCTGTGGGCTTTTTAGGTTTTACCAACTTGATTTTGTCATCAGGCTCGATATTAATTAACTTTTTGATTTCAGCTATAGCATCAGAGTATGAACCAATTTCGTCAATCATGTTGAGCTTAAGAGCTTGACTGCCGGTAAAAACCTTTCCGTCAGCCCATTTTTTGTCATCGGCACCAACGTTACGTTGTGCCTTAATATCTTTGACAAATTCTTTGTAGTTATCGTTGGCAAGGTTTTGTAAATAGGCAAGCTCTTTTGGCGTGAGGTCTTTGACTGGGCTTCCGGCAGTCTTGTACTCGCCGGCCTGCACGTATGTGTAGTTAACCATCCAGTTGTTGAGAAGACCTTTAACGTTTGGTAGTTCCATAAGTGCGCCAACGCTACCAATCATTGACAATGAGTTTGCAAATATTTTGTTGGAAGCTGATGCAACGTAGTAGCCTCCCGAAGCACAGGTGTTTTCTACAAAACTAACGATAGGTTTTTTCTTTTTGAATTTGAGGAGCTCATTAAAAATTGCCTGGCATGAGCCGGGGTAGCCTCCTGGGGAATTAATTTTTAAAAGAAGTGCCTTAATATCTTTGTTTTCAGAAAAGTCTTCGATTTTTTTGACATAAAAACTTGAGTCAAAGATTGGGCCATTGATGGTTAGGTAAGCGACATGGGCGCTTGGATTGACCGTTTCTTCAAAGGATGTGCGTAAGTTGGAAATAAGAGCTGGGGTAAATTGAAGAATAAGAATAATAAAGAAAAGATTTCTTAAGATGTTGTAAAAGTTCATCTGCTTGTTGTTTTTTTCCACAATGATTCCTTGAATATGATTTTTTGAATTTGCTTTTTGCGTAAGGTATAACTCTAAATGATTTCCGGTTTGCTTGCAAGAAAAGCCGCTTTTGTTAGTTCCAAACAGACCAACAAAGGCGGCTTTTGATTATCTGAAAATATAGTATGTTTTAAACAGCGCTTGAGGTTTCTTCATCTTTCAGCAAGTTGCTCACATCAACAGTTTTGCTTGCCTTGGCATGTTTGCGCTTACTTTTTTCAATAATTGAAATGCTATTTTTATCCTGAGCTTTATTGTAAGTGACTTCAATAATGCGGCTTGCCTGGGCATCACCAGCGTTGGCGTTGATTACTTCGTTGGTGTATGCAGGCTTT
Organism: Campylobacterota bacterium; assembly: GCA_020633995.1. NCBI lineage: Bacteria > Pseudomonadati > Campylobacterota > Campylobacterota bacterium. The sequence goes on from JACKCO010000003.1 coordinate 659,456, forward strand.
TTGCGGTAGTTACGAAAATAGGTTTTGGTGCCTATTTCTAAAGGTTTGTTGTTGTGCATTTTATAGGTGCATGAGACAAAGTATGGGCTGCCTTCACGTTGCTTGAGTTGCTTTTTTATTTTGCTGACAGCATCTTTGATAAGCATAGATTCAGAAAAAATAAACGATTGTTTGCTTTGCCTGTTTTTTGATGCAAGATTGTGCGGTGTGGTTAAAAGGCACAAGCAACATGCGCTAGCAAATGCTAAGCCCAAAATTTTTTTACTACATGATAGAAACTTCATAATGCATACCTTTCATAAAATAACGCCAATTAAGACGATTCTTTTCCCTAAATTAATCAAGAACAATAGTCAAAAGGTTGGTGTAGAAGTACAAAAAAGAGTAACGCTCCATTTATCAATTATTTTACCCTTTGTATTAAAATATGTCAAATGCATGCACTAATCCATCGGTCCTTTCCTTGAAGATCTTTGTAGATCGTGATATTGCTCAAGGCTGCTGTTTCAAGGGTTTTTTGCACGGCTTTGGCATTTGTTCCCAGCTCTAGCACGAGCTGGGGTATTGTGTGGCTTTGTAAGACACTGTTTTTTTTGAGATAGTTGTGTGCTTGTTCAATAATATTGTTGTAAATCCCCAGACCTCCTGCGTTTGCAACAAATGCTGTCTTGTCTTCCCACTGTGTTACATCCTGTTCAAGGCCTTGCCATTCATGTTCGCTTAAATATGGTGGATTACTTACAATTAAGTCGAAAGTTATATCGTTTTGGAGATGCGTGTACAAATCTGACTGTATAAACGTGCAGTTACCAATATTGTTGTGTTGTTTGTTCTGCCGTGCAAGTTCTATTGCGTGAGATGTAATGTCAACACCAGTTACATTGGCATTGGGTAATGCCTTGCTCAGCGCGAGTGCAATGCATCCCGACCCAGTACATAAATCGAGAATGTGTAACGGCTCATTTTTAATAGGATCTAATTGCGTAATAAGCCAGCTAACCCATTCTTCAGTTTCAGGCCGTGGAATCAGAACAGGTGGCCTGGTTATGATATCAAGGTTGCAAAATGGTACACTGCCAAGAATATACTGTAACGGCTTTTTTTCGTTAACACGTTCGTCAACCAGTTTTTCAAGCAATTTAGTCTGCTCGTGCGTTAGCTGAAAGCTTTTATTTGCAAGAAGTTTTGCTTTGCTTGTTCCTGTTACCTTTTCAAGTAACCACCATGCTTCTTGTTCGGCAGGGAGTTGCTGCTGTAGTTGTGCAACCACTGTTGCAAGTGTAGCTGTCATAGCAGTTAGTTCAATAAAAGCGTGTCAGCAATGGTGCTGAGCATATCAAGCTGTGCATTCAGTGCGCTTAAGTGGTTCCAGATTTGCTTAATTTCTCCTGCTGATCGTGTCTGACTTGGGCTTTTGTTAATGTGTGGTAGCAGTTTGTTAATGTAATTTTTTAGTTGCCCTTGTTCGCTTTGCAAGCTTTGTGAAAAACTGTGAAGTTGTATTGACGTCTTTTTGTACGTATGTTTGATGGTGTGTTGTAGAAGCTGGCGAGCTTGAGCCGCATCAGTTTGAGCAAGTGATTGCAGCTGTGTTATAAACTCTGTTTGATTACACCAGTGGGCGTTGCTTAGCATGCTTTCAATGTCGAGCAACACATTTTCAAGTAGTTCTTGTTCAGGCGGTAATGTCTTATTTTTGCTTCGTGTAAGCAATTCTTTAACTGACATGTTTGGAATTTGTTTTACTGCTCGCTCAACTTGGTCACGTATTTTACGCAATGATTGTATTGGATTTTTTGCATGCGTAGCGTATGGAGCGAAAAGAATGGAAAGCATCAGTGCGCGTCTGAGGTTTTTTTTCATAGAAGTCTCCTTTTAGCCGTGTAGTAAGTCGTGTACGTACTGCTGGCCATCAAATGGTTTAATGTCTTCAAGTCCTTCTCCAAAGGTGACATATACAATTGGTATGGAGAGTTTGTCAATGATTGAAAAGACAATGCCACCTTTTCCACTGCCGTCAAGCTTGGTAAGTACGATACCGTTAACACTGGTTGCTTGTCCAAATACTTCGGCTTGTGCAAGACTATTTTGCCCAAGCATGGCATCAATGGTAAGCCAGGTGTGAACGTCATGATCTGGCAATTGACGTTGAACGATCTTTTTTATTTTTTCCAGCTCTTTCATTAAATTTATTTTTGTTTGTAGTCGACCGGCAGTATCGATGATGATGTGTGAGAAGTTTTCTTGCTTGAATTTTTCACATGCATCAAACACAACTGAAGCGGGGTCTTGCTCCTGCTTGCCTAAAAAAATTTCAACGCCAATACGAGCAGCCCATTCCTGTAGCTGCTGTGGAGCAGCAGCCCGAAATGTATCTGCAGCGACAACAAGAATTTTACCCCCATCACGTTTGAGTTTATGGGCATATTTGCTAATAAATGTTGTTTTACCGGTTCCGTTCACGCCAAGCATAAGTAAAACATGCGGCTGCTTGTCTGGCACGTGTTTTGTTGTAAGTTGCTCTTGAAGTAAGACTTCTAATTCATCTTTTGCTTGTTCAAGGCTGGTTATTTTATTGCTGCCAATGTCTGCCTGAAGCTTTTGAATGATACTATTGGTTGTTTTAACGCCGGTATCGGCTGAGAGTAAAAGGCGTGAGAGTTCGTCGAGAAAAGCTTGATCGAGTTTGCCTGTAGTAAAGAGTGAAGAAACTTTACTCGTGAAGTTGTCATAAACTTTTTTGAATTTTTCTTTTATGAATCCGAACATGACTATCCTTGTTAGTGCAGAAACTAGAGACAGAGCTACTACAACGATTTTACCAAGATTACCACAAAAGATGAAAAAACATTGTAAAAACGTAACAATTTTGTGATGAGATTTTAGTTGTGGCGTACTATTTGTGATTTTGCTTGGTTAAAGCATGTTACCAGCTAGCTCATGAGTAGTTTGGTTATATCTTCGTGGTTTTTTAAAATTGCATAGTCTAATGCCGAACGAGAGTTGCCATCAAGTAACATTCGGTCGGCGCCATGCCAGAGCAATAGTTTACAAGCATCAAGGTTTCCATATTTTGCCGCCAGATGTAGTGGGGTTCGTCCTTTGTTGTCAGTGCTGTTTGTGTCGGCCTTGCAGGAAATAAGTTGTCTCATGCCAGATGTGTAGGGGCGGCAACATGAACCGATAAAGCTTTGTGCACTACATGGTTGTGGAGCAAATGTTTGCGATTGTTGTTGAGCTGGACAGTCGTGAGAGAGCAGGAGTTTGATCGCATCGTTGTTGCCCTGTTTTGCTGCAACGTGGAGTGGGGTTAATCCCCTGTTGTCTTGTTGGTTGATGTATGCACCTTTTCTAAGGTGTTCCTTTATTGCATCTGGTCCCTGTTCAAGGACTGCTGAATGCAGTGGGAGTGGTCGTTGTGGTAGTTCTGGCTTTGTTTTGAAGAAATGGATTGGAGTAGCATTTGGTGTGTAGTCTTGTCGAGTTGCAGGTATAGCAATATGTTTTTTTTGTTGTTGTAATTTGTCGGAGAGCGCTGTGAAAAAACGAGGGAAGAGTGGTCGAGAGGGCAGTAGTTCAGTTTGCTTGTAAACCGGAATTTTTTTCAGTTCTTGCATTTTGTTATGTGTGTAAAGTGGTAAACGGTGGCAAGAGGTTGCAGGCTTTACGGGGGCAATAGCATGGGTTGTACTGTAATGTATCAGAGCAAGAAGAAAAAAAGCCTTATGTGCTATTTTTATCATTTGCTCCTTTCCGTTGAGTTTTCTTATTTATCGTTATCTGTGTCTGAAAATTCGTATTCATTGCTGATGAATACGAATTCATCTTCTTTTGTCATTAATGCTTGCAAGACAATTTTTATTTCTTCAATCAAAAAACCTCGTTCATCAGCAAAGCCGTGGCTAAAAAATTCGCGTGCTAAATGACCGCTTACAATTGGAACATTATTGCCGTGAGCAGCGTTCCACAAATCATCAAGTTGCAGCTGATTGAGTTCTAGTGTTGCTAAAAGATCAATCAGCCCACAAACATAATCAACCCAACATTTAGAGTCTTTGTTAGTGTTTAGAGATCGGAGTTCTAATCTAGGTTTTTGTGTTGTCAGGCAAAGACCAGTAGAGAGTGCCAAAGAAAAAAATACAATAGAAATGTACCTTTCAAACATGTAGAATCCCTTCTCCTTTTTATAGTTTTTTTAACCTAGTAGTTTTTCTTTACCAAGTTTTTGCCAGTCTCGATCAAAAAGGGCAATTCCCTTTTCAGTTAGCGGATGATGCATTGCTTGTTCAAACACCGTTGGAGGAAGTGTTGCTACGTCAGCGCCTGCAAGTGCAGATTGATGCCAGTGTTGTACACTTCTAATTGATGCTGCAAGAATTTCTGATTTAAGATCATATATTTCTTTGATAGCAACAATATCTGCAATAGTGGCAATACCGTCTGCCCCGATGTCATCAAGTCTACCTGCAAATGGCGAGATGTAGGCGACGCCAAGTTTTGCAACCATAAGTGCTTGCAGCGTGTTAAAAACAAGCGTCACATTGATTTTAATATTTTCTTGTGAGAGTTGCTTTATAACAGGCAGGTACTCAGGACTGAATGGTATTTTGACAACCACGTTTTGCGCAAGATTTGCTATTTCACGTGCTTGTGCTGCTACAGCTTCGGGTTTTTTTTCAACAACTTCAATGCTAACATCGCCTTCAACCATCGAGCAAATATCAAGTAGTACTTGTTTGCTGTTAGGGCCTTGCTTGCTCAGGTGGGTTGGATTTGTTGTAATGCCATCAACCAGTCCTGTTGGAACCCATTTTTTGATTAATTCACGATCGGCAGTATCAAGAAATAGTTTCATTTACATTTTCCTTTTTTATGGTGTGGCAACAAAGTTAATTAACCGGTTAGGCACAAAAATGGTTTTTCTGATTGTTTTACCAGCTAACCACTTTTCAGCTGCTTGAGCAGCTTCTTTTTCAATGTCTGCCTGCGTAACATCTTTTGCTTTAACCAGTGAGGTTCGTGTTTTGCCGTTAACTTGTATGACAATGGTAACCTCATCAGATTCAGCCAGCGCTGCGTCATATTCAGGCCATGAACAATCTGCAAGCTGTTTGCCAACCAATGTTTCTAGCAGTTCACTTGCAAAGTGAGGCACCATGACAGAAATTGCCGCCAAAAAATGTTCAAGCAGTTGTTTGTCAAGTACGCACTTGTCAGCCTCAAGGTCATTCAAGTACTCCATAATCGCGGAGACTGCGGTGTTGGGTTTAAAGTCGTGGATTCGCGTTGTAAAGTCTTTTAAGAATGCATGGAATCGCTTGAGTGATTTTTCATCAGCTGCTTGTAAGGCAATATTTTTGTCATTGGTTAAAAACGCCCACAGGCGGTTTAAAAAGTTTTTTACGCCGCGGATAGAGTCTGTTTGCCATTCTGTGTCAAGTTCTGGTGGACCCATAAACATCATGTACATGCGTAGGGCGTCTGAGCCGAGGTCATTGACGATGTCATCTGGGTTGACCACGTTACCTTTTGACTTTGACATCTTCTCAACGCGATCAGTGCCCGGTACTTTCATGCAGACCATGCCTTGGTTGAACAGTTTTGCAAACGGTTCGTCAAATGGCAGGTGGCCAAGGTCATAGAGTACCTTGACGTAAAAGCGTGCGTACAGCAAGTGCAAGATTGCGTGCTCGATACCGCCGACGTACAAGTCAACGGGCATCCAGTGTTTCATATCTTCAGGAGAAAATGGTTTGTCTGCAAGCTGTGGGTTTGGATAACGCAAAAAGTACCAACATGAGCCAGCCCATTGCGGCATGGTGTTAGTTTCACGCTTTGCAGCGCTGCCACATTCAGGGCAGGTCGTGTTAACCCACTCGTCAACACTAGCCAGCGGAGACTCGCCCGTACCTGTTGGTTCATAACGCTCTACTTCAGGCAATCTAATAGGCAGTTCGCTTTCAGGAACAGGTACAACGCCACATGCATCGCAATGTACTAGTGGAATTGGTTCACCCCAATAGCGTTGACGAGAGAAGATCCAGTCACGCAATTTGTACTGCGTTTTGCGTTGTGCATAACCCTTCTTTTCGCAGTACTCAATAATGTCTTGGCGATGGTCACCAGCTCGTTTGCCCGCAAATTCTGCAGGCGCTTGCAAGATGCCATGCACCATGTCGGTGTAGCATTCCTCAAGGTTGGCAACACGTGCTGCCTGCTCTTTGTCTTCAGGAAACAAAACAGGCTTGAGTGGGATGTTATATTTTTTAGCAAATTTAAAATCACGTTCATCGTGAGCAGAGCATTTTACGATTCCGGTGCCATAGTCTTTGATTGCAAAGCTTGCAACCCAAATTGGTAGGTCGCCATTGCCGATTGGATCAACAATGTAGCGTCCAGTAAAAATACCTTCAGATTCTTTTTCAGCTTCGTTGCCGCGCTCTGCACGTTTGCGTACTAGCTCTGCACAAAACTCAAGCACTTCATTTTTTGTTGGTGTACCTTCAAGCAGGTCAGGCAAGAGTGGATGGTCTGGTGCAATGACGACAAAGGTATCAGCACAAAATGACTCAAAGTGTGCTGAAAACGTTTGAATTTTCATGCCTGTATCTTTGACTGGTGCGGTGAAGACAAGCCCTTGGCTTTTACCAATCCAGTTGCGCTGCATGAGTTTTACTTTTTCAGACCACTCAAGTCGGTCAAGTCCTTCAAGCAGTTTTTCGGCGTAGTCAGTAATTTTGAGTACCCACTGTCTGATTGGTTTTTCTTCCGTTGGGGTGTGACAGCGCTCGCAACCACCATTGACCACTTCTTCGTTTGCAAGGCCGGTTAAACACTTAGGGCACCAGTTAATGGGAATGGATGATTCGTAAGCAAGTCCCTTTTTAAACATTTCAAGAAAGATCCACTGCGTCCACTTGTAGTATTCTGGGTCGGTGGTGTTAAGTTCTTTGTCCCAGTCGTACATAGCGCCGATGGTGGCTAGTTGTTTTTTGAAGTTGCTGATGTTGCTTTCAGTACCAATTTTTGGGTGAATGCCCTTACGAATGGCATCATTTTCTGCAGGCAGGCCAAATGCATCCCACCCCATTGGGTGCAATACATTATACCCTTGGTGCCACTTGATACGTGCATACACATCTGAAAGGACATATCCTTTCCAGTGACCAACGTGTAGTCCAGCTCCAGATGGGTATGGGAACATATCTAGGCAATAGTATTTTTTATCCTGACAATTGTCTTTGGTTTTGTAGTATGGATTTTCTTTCCATCGTGTGCGCCATTTAGATTCAACGGCTTTAAAGTCATAGGCCATGGTCGTTGGTCTCCTTGAAATGTATGCGTATTATCTTGCTTATTCGCTTTATTGTAGAGATTGTCTGGCAAGAAAACAAGTTCTATCTCACTATTATTTTCTCACAGAAAATAATTCCCAAAAATTGTTGGTTTTTATAGAAGATGCTGTACGCGTTGTAAAAAGAGTTTGAGACGGCGGTAATCATTGCCGGTCAGCAGGGAGAATGTGTGGCAGAAGTTTTCGAGCAGTGCTTTGCTTAAAAGTTGCTGTGTGGCTAGATTTTTGAGCAACGCAAGTAGCAGCTCGTCAAGGTTGTGATGCTGGCTGCTGCACGCAAAGAGTACATGAAGATAGTCGTGCTGCTGTAGAAATTGTTGGTACAACTCTTTGTCGCAATGCTTTACAAAGGCATGAATTTTACTTGGTTTAGGCGGAAGCTGATAAAAAAACTTATTATTTTCTTGGTAGCCCAACACTTGTACAGAAAAGGTTGTTTTAAGAAACTCAAAAATTTGTGGTTGTTCAGCTGCCAACTCGTCTTCAGTTTTTTGATAGGGAAATGGGTAGCGTGTTGGGTCCATTGAGCCTGTTTGAATATGACTGACGCAGCCAATGAGTGTACGCTCTTTTTGGTTTATCTGTACGAGTGAGCCAAATTCTGGAAAATAATCCCACTGCCAACACTGAGCAGTTGCCAGCTCGAGTGAGCTTTCAACAATTTCTGCAAAGTGTACAGCATTATTTTTCTGATCATTTGTATTAAAAGAGGCACTGTTGTCCATGGTCGGCCTTAATGGTTATAACTTTTTTCAAAAAACTTTTACGATGGATTATCAGTGGTCCATGAGTATTGATACTGGCCAGGTGTTTTTTTGTTGCATACCCTTTGTGTGATGCAAAGCCAAACTGCGGAAAGTGTTTGTCCATACGCTCCATGAGCCTGTCTCGCGTTACCTTGGCAACAATTGATGCTGCAGCTATCGATGTAGAGTATTTTTCACCGTTGGTAAAGTGATGCAGTTCAAGCTTTTCATGCATAAATACCTGTGGGAGCTTGAGTGGCATGGCATCAGTAACAATATACTTGAGCCGATCTTTGCAAAAAGGAAGTTGGGCCATCAACTGCACGGTTGCTTGCTTCATAGCGCGTAGTGTTGCCTGATAAATATTGAGGTGGTCAATGATGTGGTGATCAAGAGATACCGTTGTCCATAGACAATGTTTGTTTATCCAGACAAACGCTTCTTCGCGTTTTTTTCCGTCGAGTACCTTTGAATCTTTGAGCAAGTTTGATGTTGTATTGACTGGCAAAATGGCAGCGCCAACAACCACCGGACCTGCTAAACAGCCTCTGCCAACTTCATCAAGTCCGCAAACATACGCGTTATTTTTCCACGCATCATGTTCAAAATAATTTGCAGTTATTTTTGATTGTTTCATATTTTTATTTTTCGGGTTAAAAAAATATAAAATTATTATCTCAAAAGAATGATTTTTTTGCTATTTTTATAAGCACTTCTCATAAAAGTGTTAGAAGAAAATTTATTTATTGTGGAAATTTAGTGGCATTTCTATTTGACATGGTTTATATTGGTCACAGCTGTGGCATCGTCATTGCTAGTAATAAAAGTTTTTAAAAGGAGTTGTTATGTCATCGACAGAGCTACGCGTAAAAGAATTACTGCGAGAGAGGGGTTGGACAACAAAAATTTTGGCAGAAAAAACTGGCATGTCCGAAAGTTACCTGACGCACATCAAAAATGGCACGCGCCGTTGGAATGAAGATGCGTTAAAAAAACTTGCCACCGCATTTGGTACTCATCCTGTTGATTTATTTGCACAGCGCAAAAGCAGGACTGATAATGTAGACAACAATGTCAAGATGCCAGAAAACACAAATGTTGATCTGCAGCTTAAAATTGTTCCCGTTGTTGGCGACATCCCGTCAAATCCGTCACCATACAACAATCAGGTTACGCAAGTAACCACTGGCTACAAAGATGTATTTGTTCCTGTATTTAACAACGTTGACGATGCAATGTTTTGTTTTTGTGTCGAAAACAACGTTATGGCGCCAAACTTTATCAAAGGCGACTATTTGATTGTCTCACCAGAGGTGTGGACACGCTCGGGCGATATTGCCGCTGTTGAGTACGGTAATGACACCGTAACCAAAGCGATTATGCAAGTTACCTACATGGACGATTTTATTGTACTTGAGTCAGTCAACCACAAAAATCCGCCTGTTGCGCTTGTACGAGGCAAAGATAATTTCAGAGTTATCGGTAAAGTGATTTATCGTTATCAAAAGCTTGGATAGTCTTTTTATAAAGTAGGCCATGGTAATTTGCCATGGCCTACTTTGTTTTCTAGTGGCTTGAGTTAGAGCTTCTCTAGATCAGACTCTCCTGCATCTACTTTAGCTTTCTTTTTTCCGGTCAAACTAGGAAATGAGAGCTTACGTTTTTTACTGGTTGCTTTTTCTTTTTTAGGTTTAGGTTCTTTTTCTTTTTTAGGTCGAGAAAATAAAGCCTTGAGTTTACTTTTAAAGCTTGGTTTTGTGTCACTGGCGGCCTTTTCCACAAGATTGTTTACTTCTTTTATAGCTGCTGTAGGTAGTTGTTGTGTTGGTTGTGGCATTAGGTTGTTTACAAACATGTCTTCTAAGGCATCAACTTCAAAATCACCACCAGCTTCTTCATTTATACGGATCATTGCGTCTGCGTAGCTCGGGTTTACCACTATTGTGTTGTAGACCGTTCCTGCTGCATATACCTCATCAATGCCTTCGGTTTGGTTAATCATTCTTGTTGCATGTGGAGAAAGAGTACCATTACCTGCAATGGCGTCTTGAGCGGCATTTGTTAGAGCTTCATTTTCTTCTGCAACTTTTGTCATGAGCTCTGGGTTTTCGGCATAAATCTCACGCTGGGCATCCTCGTCAAGTTTGAGATCTTTGACTTTTTGATGTAGAACGTCAATTACTTTAGGGTCTGGGTTGCCATCAACATCTTTGGTGTATTCAATTAATGTCTTAACTATTTGGCCTTGTGTTTCACGTGCTACTTGCGGATCTTTTAGTTTGCCAGCATACCCAATTGTATCGACCAGGACATTTTGAAGAGTGCTAACTTTTTGATTTTCTGTTGTTGCAGCCTTCAAAACTTCAAGGCCGTTAGAGATGCCGTTCTTAAGAATAGTTATTTTTTGATCGTCATCTAGGCCGAGCTTGTCTGCATAGAAAGTATTTTCAAAAACATTACGCAGTACTTGATTTGTTGACATGGCAATACCGCTTTCTCCAATAACGTCTTGTTTGTGGGCCTCTTTGAGGTTTTGTATAATTCTCTTGTCTCTTCCCTTGCCATCTCCTTCGGCCATATCTATCAGTTCTTTGAGCAGAGTTTGTACACCTCCTTCAAATTGATCAGGTGTTACTCTTTTGGCAACCAACACATCATCTTGCTGACCTGGTTGCTTTAATTGATTTGCAAGAACGCGTAACTGGGTAGGTTCAAGGCGTCCCATAATAACGCTAAACGATTCGTTTTCTTTACCGATATTACGTGCGTGAGCGATTGTTGTAGCAAGTTGTTTGATGTCTTGTTCTTTCGCGGATTCAGTTTTTGCTTTTAAGGTGTTTATAGCAGTATCAGTTGCTCTTACTCGAAGATCTTCTTTATATTCGTCAGTCGTTTTAAACTGAGGGCGGTATAATGCGGCTTCAAGTATTGAGTTTATGTATCCTACTCCGTCTTCTTTATCTGCAGCAAGTTCGCTAGCTTTATCAAGTAAGAGATCAAAAGTTTTTTGTACAGCTTGAGGATCATCACTGTTTTGTGCTGCTTTAAGCTGTTGAAAGCCAAGAGACGTGAAGTTGCTAACGGTATTTGGGTCTAGTTCTTTGATCTCGAGCTCTCGTTGTTTACTCTCAAGCGCTTGCTTCATTGGCGCAACTTGTTCTTTACGTTTGTTTAAGATAGCATCAGTTTCTTTTCTTCTTTCTTCAGGGGTTTTCTTTGTTCCGTCACTATGTTCACTTTTTACTCGTATGGCTCCCATTTCAATAGCTTCTATCGATTTTTTCAAGTCTTTGATATCTGCTTTCAAGCTTTCTTTTGTGGCCTTTTTTTCTGGAACAGTTTTCTTGACCGCTCTGAGCAGTTGAATTGCTTCTGGCTCGTCGGCTGTTTTCTCTGGTTCGGTTACTTTTTGTAGTGTGGTTTCTTTTTCTTTAATCTGTCGTTTCAGCTTAGCAATTTCTTGTTGTTGTGCTTGTTTAAGTAAGTCCCTTGCCTTTCCTTCACTGATAAGTTCAAGTTCTGGCATGTCGTCATCGTCGTCGTCATCTGTCGTTTTTTCTTTTTTCTCAGGAATTCTATCTGGTTCATCTTCAAGCCTTGGCGCTTCTGTTATTGCTTCAAAATCTTCTTCCTTGATTACGGTTATTTCTTCGTCTTCGTCGCCGAATTTAATAGCTTGGTCTTCAGTTTTAGGCTCTTCGGCTTTTGCAGTAGCGGCTTCTTTTGCTTTTGCTGCGTCAGTTGCATCATCCCAGTCGTCGTCTTCAACCTCATCTGCCTCATCTCCAATAGACTTTCGTCGTCCGGTTATTTTGCTCATGTCAAGTGGTGCGGCGGGAGTAGGGTCGGGTTTTTTTGTTACTGATGCTGGCGCCATAGGCTTTGCAGCTGCGGGTCTTGCAGGGAGGGGTCTTGCTTTGGGTTTGGTGTCGACTTTTGGTTGAACCTGTTTGGGTGTTACTGTTGGTTTGAAAACGGGAGTCTGCGTGGTGGGTTCATCCCATTCGTCCTCTTTGACTACGTCTTCTCCTTCATCTTTTTTTGTTGTTTCTTCAGCCGCTTTTCTCTTTTGGAAAACTTTTAGCAATGCTTCTTGTATACTGGGGGGTTCTTCTGTTTTTACAGATTTTTCCGGTACTTTTCTTTCGGTAGCTGGTTTAAGTTTGAACCCTCCGGCTCTTATTTCATCGAGTAATCCAGCTTTTCCCGTAGGCATTGGAGGTGTAAATTTTGATGGGCCAGCTGGTTTTGTTGTACCTGCATCAGTTTCAACACTGCTAGGGATTCGTTTTGAGGGAAGGATACCTCCTGGCGGTGGAGGAGGTGGCGGTGGTGCCCCCGTCGCACCTTTTGCTTTCATTGCATCAAGTTCGCTGGCATTAAGTATGCTGCACGTAGTAAGCACCAAAGCGATAGCCAGTAAATAACTAAAACGTGATTTATTCATAACAAGAGTCCCCTTTAAATCGATTAACGATACAATACAGCATCAGTGTAAAGATTCAGGAAGAAAATAATCAAGCTATTTGGTTTTTTATAAATTAATGATTGAATTTATGGGTGTCGGCGCTGTCGAAGAGGTTTAGTCCAAAAAGAAGGTAATGCTTTTGCCCAAAAACCATATACCGGTGCAAAACATTAAAATACCGGTTAGTGTGGTTAGGTAGTTAAGGCGTTGGGGATTGATTTTTCTGCCCAGAAAGCTTGCAATGAACGCCACAGTACCCAAAATGCTGGTTGAAGCGCTGATTGTTACTGTACTGCCGACAAAAAGGATATGTGTTGGCATACTGCCTGCCTTGAGTGGTAAAATTTTGGATGCGGCAAATACGAAAAATGCAACACTGACGGGATTAACTGTTGTGAGCAAAAATGTTTTTGTTACGGTTGCAAGAGCAGAGTCGCGTTTTGTTGTCGTGGTTTGTGTTGCGCTGTAGTGTCGTTTGAGCGTGAGTGAGCCAATAGTGATCAGGAGTATGCCGCCGGCAATATCAAGACACAAATTGCCGTACTGATACTGCTCAACAATGCTCAGTGCTCCAAAAAGACCCATGAGCAAAAGAAATCCGTCACCCAGTGCAGCGCCAAATGCAGTCAAAAAGCCTTTTTTGAAACCATGAATTGCAGCGTTATTAAATGTCATGACAAAGATCGGCCCGACAGCGGATGCAGCTAAAACTCCAATAGTAAAACATTTTATAAAAAACACATAATGAATCATGATATCGATTAATACATTTAAGTTGAGATTAAATTATCCTTTTATGGTAAATTATTTTAACATAATGAAAGGCTGGGAGAAAAGATTTATTTCAAAATTACAATTAAGCATAAAAAAATAGGAGCAGGGCAATGCAAATCGCGTTTGGTACTGATGGGATACGGGGTAATGCTGATATTTTTCCATTCACCGATGATGCATTATATGCTCTTGGTCGCTGTATAGGGCAGTGGGCGTGTGAAAAGTATGCTACACAAACGCCTAAGCTATTGATTGGTGCCGATACTCGCCAGAGTGGTGACCGAATTAAGACACAGCTGGTTTCTGGACTAGTGTATGAGGGTTGTGTTGTTATTGATGGCGGTATTTTGCCAACGCCGGCTGTGGCATCATTGGTGCATAGCCAGGATGATTTTCATGCGGGCATTGTTATTTCCGCATCACATAATCCATTTCATGACAATGGCATCAAGGTGCTGGATGGCACGACGTGCAAAATTACGCCAGAAGATGAGCAAAGTATTACGGCATTCTTTAGCCAGTGTTATCAGCAGGGCATTGTTGGCTCTCGTGTGGAGCATGGCTTGCAGCAGTGGGGGCAAGCTGGACAGGCATATGCATGTCATATTCTTTCGTTTTTTGATAAGCGCCAGTTTAAAGGGCTTCGTGTAGTACTTGACTGTGCACACGGTGCAACGTACAAATTAGCCCCAGATATCTTTGCCCAGCTTGGTGCAGAGGTGGTTGCGCTTAATGTTTGCCCTGATGGCTGCAACATTAACAAGGGCTGTGGCGCGCTGTACCCAGACAAACTTGCAGCTGTTGTGCGTGAGCACAATGCGGATATCGGTTTTTCATTTGATGGTGACGGTGATCGTGTCATTGCAGTTAACAAGCATGGTGAGATAAAAAATGGCGATGACATGTTGGCATTGCTGTGCTTGTCACCACGCTACCAAAACATGCAGGCGGTGGTTGGCACGCTTATGACCAACCAAGGGTTTGAGGTGTTTTTGCGTAAGCACAACAAGCAACTTGTGCGTACTCCTGTGGGCGATAAGTATGTTGCAGCGCAGCTTGAGCAGGATAGTTTGTTGCTTGGTGGTGAGGCGTCTGGGCATTTGATTTTGGCAGACTATCTGTTAACCGGAGATGGTATTTTTGTTGCACTCAGCATTTTGCGTGAACTGCAGCGTTCTGGTAATTGGGACTTTACAACCTTTGAAAAGTATCCACAGGTCTTGTGTAGCGTTCCTGTTGATAAAAAAAATGATTTATCGTTTGCGCCGTATGCACAAGTTATTGACCAATATCGTGAGCAGCTTGATTCTGGTCGCTTGGTTGTTCGCTATTCTGGTACTGAAGACTTGCTGCGTGTAATGACCGAGGCCCCGACTCATGATCTTGCTCATACGGTTGCCTATGACCTAGCGCGTGATTTAAAAAATATGTTAAATGCCTCATAAAGGGTGTCATGTGAATAAAATTGTTGAAAAAGTACTAGATTTTTTTGCGCATATCAGAAATTTGTTTTTGAGTGGCCTGTTCACGATCATTCCGATTGCGGCCACAGTCTTTTTTATTAATTTTGCGTACAATTTTTCGGTTCGTATGCTCGAACCACTCAGACGCTTAGAGCCAGATTATCTTCAGCGTATTCCCGGTTCTGAATTTGTGCTGATCATGATTTTTATTTTAGCTTTAGGCGCTATTTTGCGATTTTTTATCGTGCATAGTGTTGTGAGTTATTGTGAAGAAGTTATTGCTAAAATACCGTTTATTCGCATTGTGTATTCATCGGCAAAAATTCTGGTCGACTTCTTTAAGGTTTCTGATTCTACTAAGGTTGGCCAGCGCAAAGTTGTTCTTATTCCCTACCCGAAAAAGGGTCAATACCACATGGCTTTTTTGCTTGAAGATGCTCTTGATAGCTATCAAAAGGTCATTCCTGAAGCAGTTAAAAAGCGCCCTGATGAAAAGTATTATAAAGTTTTCATGCCGAACTCACCAAACCCAACAACGGGTTACTTTTTTATCATGTCTGAAGATGATATTATTCACACCGATGTTACCTTTGAAGAGGCGATTAAAGTCCTTGTTTCGTGCGGACTGGTAACACCCGAAAGCCTTAAGGCGCTACCGCCACTTGAGATGCCGCTAAAGTAAACGTGTATGGTTTTAATCTCCTATCTGAGTCGACGTTTTAGCGCCTATTTTTTGACGTTTAGCCTTTTACTTGCGGTACTGGTTAATTTTGTAGAGTTTGTCGAAAAAGTGGTTCGGACCGACAGCGCTTCTTTGACAGATATTGCTTACTTTGTAGGCATTAATTTTGTTGTTTCACTCTTTGACCTTGCCCCACAGGCAAGCTGGCTGGCAACCTTTTTTTTGCTGCGTGAGCTTGCAAGCCAGCATGAGTGGGATGTTTTGAATCTGGTAGGTCTAACGCCACAAAAATGCATGGCTTATGTTTTTGGTGCGGGGCTTTTACTTGCCGGGGGAATTGCGGTAGTCAAAGAAGTCTGGATTGTGCCGTTAGCCAGCCACGCACAACGATACAAGCTTGAAACATTTAAGCAGCAATCGGTAGATGCTATTGTCGACCGTTGGCTTATGTTTGACGATGGTGTATTTGGACACGTTGGCTCATTCGACTTTAGAACAGGGCAGGGTACAAACCTGCTGCTGCTCTACGTGGATGATGTCTTTTTATTGAAAAAAATAATAACAGCACCGACATTTAATTTTGGCAATGATGCTGATGCTTTGCTTGTACAGCAAGCGCGTTTGTATGATCAAGCATCCGGTCAGCACTCACAGCTGGTTGAACAGACCATTATGCTCCAGGGCTTTTTACCGCAACTTAAGGCTGACGTTCAGGTACCGACATTGGCTAACTTGTTGGGCTGTGTGTTTGGTCAGGGGATGCATGTGCCATGGAACGTTCGTAATGAGTTGTTGTATGCAGCGCTCAAGCGCATTGTTGAATATATGCATTTGATACTCTATCCATTACTGACGTTTGTGTTGTTTGCATTATTTGTTGGGAGTGCTCAGCGATCGTGGTTTGTTCTTTTCATTCCCTATTTTTTGATTACGCTGCTGGGTATTTGGGGTGATTTTTTGGTGTTAGGCTCAGGGGTGAGTGCATGGCTGCTGTTGATGCTCTATTTTCCTGTGTTCTTATTTTTGCTCAGTAGCTTATTTGTGCTTGCTTGAGTGTTCTCGTCACCCTGACAAATAAGCTCGTCGCTCCGGGCTCGACCCGGAGTCCATTTCTAAAAGATAAAACCTATGTTTTTTGACCTGAGTATAGCCATGGATACCGGTTCGTGGGCCGGCATGACGAGTGTTTGGAGATGCTTACTGTGAAATAGGTAAGTCTTTTTTATTTTTTGCGATAGACATATTTCTTTCAAAGAGTATTAAAGGGTCTGGAGAGTCTGAAAAATAGCTTGTTCTAGTTGAAAAAATGATTGTTTTATATGATACTGAAAAAGTTATTTACGTTGTGTTTTATAATGATAGTGTAATTTTTTAAGAGGGAGCACTTTTCATGAAGAAAAGGGTTGGTGTTGTTTCATCTCGTCTGTTGTTGTGTGCAAGTTTGTTGTTGAGCTGTTCTTACCAGCCATTTGCTCTTGCAAAAACTCAGAGCGCACAAGACAAAGAATCATTGAAAAAATTGTTCGGCAAAGAAAAAAGTTTGCCAGCATTGCCTGAAGGATTTACAACTCGTTCAGAAGTTTCTGTAGAACAGGAAAATGCAACTGCTGATGCTACACAAGCAGAGCAGCCTAAACCTACTACATCAGTAACACCAGAGCAGGTTGACCAAGCCGTCGAAAATCTTGAGCAAGCTGTTGATTTGTTAAAACCAGTTGAGCAAGTAATTACTGAAAATAACCTCATCGGTGCGGTTTCTCAGCAAGTGCTTGAAGCGGTACAAAATGATGGTGAACTAGTCGAGGCATTGCTTGAAGAAGCTGATGAGCTTGAAGAGAACTATGATCCATCAGCACCACGAAAAGAGTATACTCGTTTTAATCAGCCATTTGCATTTTTTCATAGTGTTGGCAAATATCCAATGCTTATGAAGTTTGATCCACGTACTGGTGTGACTGATTTGGTTAACTGTGGTTATGAGGACCAGTCATCTGGTTCGACTAGTTTGGTAACACAGGCTGAGCATTTGGTTGATCTTAAACCAGTATGGACATTTCAAAAATATGCTTATCTTCCAGGCCTTCAGGTTGAGAAGAAATTTCAAGGGCAGCGTGAAGCAGTTCTTGGGCAGATGCTTGAAAGCATTTTTGTAAAAGGCGAGTACAAAGGCACCGTGTTACTTGATGAGTATAATGCTGGTCTGCCTATGAAATGGGTACTTAAAGATGAGGGCCATTTAGCATCTGTAGTACAGTATCTTAAAAAGAATGGTATTGTTAAAAGAGCAGAAAAGCCAGTTTTATTGCTTGAAATGGTTAATGAGATCAGTAGTATGCATGATAATAGCGATATTAAATTTTTGAAGAAATATTATCACCTATTGACAACAGAGGATCTCAGCCCAGAAGCACGTAAGTTTTATAAGCATTGCGACGACAAACTTCAAGATGTTATTGAAGCGACCAAAGATGCAACTACTGTTGGTAAAGGGTATGTTGACAAAATACTTGATGACCTTGAGAAAGAATTTGGTGCATTTAAGGGACAAAATATTACTTCAAAAGTTGTCAAAACAACTACAGTATTACTGAGTGTTTTCATCATCTATAAACTGAGTGAGAAGCTTGTTGATACGTTTATCGTTTCTCCAATTCATAAAAAGATTTGTGAATTAGCTGGAAAATAGACACTTCTAGTTTTTAGGATTTAAGAGGCAGCCATTAATGGCTGCCTCTTTTTTTGTTTTGTGCTACACTCGAGCAAAAAGCATCAATCAAAAAAGTGAGAGAGTAGTATCATGGACCAATCAAATCATCGTGTTCTCATCACGGGGGGAGCCGGGTTTCTCGGTAGTCATTTAACAAAGCGCATGCTTGAGCAAGGGTATAGTGTCATTGTGCTTGATGATCTGAGCACGGGTAGCCTTAAAAACCTTGCTGAGTGCAAGGATAATGAAAATTTTACGTTTATGGAGCACGACATTATTGATCCAATTGACCTAGATGTTGATTGGATTTTTAATTTTGCTTGCCCAGCATCGCCCGTTCATTATCAAAAAGATCCAGTCAGGACAACCAAGACGAGTGTGCTTGGTGCGCTGAATATGCTTGAACTTGCAAAAAAGCACGGTGCACGCATTATGCAAGCATCAACGAGCGAGGTGTATGGTGATCCGCTTGAGCATCCACAGACTGAGCAGTACCGTGGTCATGTGAATCCAATTGGCATTCGTGCTTGCTATGATGAAGGCAAGCGGTGTGCAGAGTCATTATTTTTTGATTATCATCGCATGCATAATGTTGATATCAAGGTTATTCGAATTTTTAATACCTATGGTCCAAACATGGATGTCAACGACGGTCGTGTTGTGAGTAATTTTATTATCCAGGCACTGCAAAATGAACCACTTACCGTTTATGGTGATGGCACGCAAACGCGGTCATTTTGTTATGTTGATGATTTGATCAACGGCATCATTGCCATGATGCAGTCTGACAAAGAAATTACAGGGCCAATCAACCTTGGTAACTGCGATGAATTTACCGTGCTTGATCTGGTTAAGCATGTCAAAAGCTTTACAGACAGTTCGTCGGTGATCAGCTTTAAGCCTCTGCCTGAGGATGATCCAACACAGCGTTGCCCCGACATTACGCAGGCAAAAAGCCTGTTGGGCTGGGAGCCAAAAGTTGATTTGAAACACGGGCTTGAACAGACCGTTGAGTATTTTGCTAAGGAACTTGAATGAGAGTTGTGCTCTCAGCGGGCGGACGATTCCATGCATTTCATTTAGCAAAGCAGCTGGCAAGGCGTAATTCGCTTGCAAAATTTTTCAGTTTTAGTGCGCAGAACAGTGACTTTGATTATTTACCACGCAGTGTAGTTGACCAAAGTACTGTGTGCAAGTTTGTCAACTGGCTTGCATGCCGGTTGCAGGTGCGTCGATTTGTTAACAAATCGTGGTGTAATGCTACGCAAGATGCGTTGTTTGATACATGGGTAGCAAAAAAAATTCAGGCGTTAGAACCCTTTGACATATTTGTTGGTTGGGCTGATTATGTGCTCAAAACCATTCCCTTTGTACGGCAAAAAGGAGCCAAGGTAATTATTGAGTCTGGCTCTTTTCACATCAAAGACCAAGCTCAGTTGCTCACTCAAGAGTATGACCGTTGGGGTATTTGCTATGAGCCGATTAACAAAAAAAACATGGAGCGCATGCTTGCAGAATATGAGCTAGCAGACTACATTATGACACCATCTGAGGTGGTTTGTCAGAGTTTTTATCGACAGGGGGTTGCTCGCGATAAAGTTTTGAAAGTGCCATGTGGCATTGATGGAGCACCGCTAACATCGCTTGAATCGCGAGATACGTATGTTAAAAAATTTATTGTTCTTTTTGCCGGGTTGCTCAGCATTCGTAAAGGCGTGCCGTATTTGATTCAGGCATGGAATGAACTGAATCTTCCTGACAATGATGCGGAACTCCTGCTTGTTGGGGGCATGCAAAAAGATTGTGAAGCCGTCTTAAAGCGATTGCCCATGAAAAAAAATGTAAAAATTATGGGTTCTGTTTCGCATCAACAGCTTAAAAAGCTTTACCAGCAGGCTACGGTTTTGGCCTTACCCTCCATTGATGAAGGTTTTGGTATGGTTGTGACTGAGGCAATGGCAAGTGGTATTCCCGTTATTTGTTCTGATCATGTTGGTGCTGGCGAGTTAGTGCAAGATTATCAGCAGGGCTTTATTGTACCGCATGCAAATGTTCAAGCGTTAGCAGCTTGTTTGGCGTGGTGCTATCAGCATCGTGAAGCATGTTTTGAGATGGGCAGATGCGCACAACAAACGGTTAAAAGTTTAACATGGGACCATTATGGGCAACAGGTATATAGCCTATATCAGCAGATTTTGAATGTGTGAGAGGAGTAGCAATCGCATCAATAAAAAAAGTTTTGGTTGTTGGTTTTTTTAGTCCTGATCAAAATGTTTATACCTATGCATCATCTTTTTATAGAACTTTCGGGCAACTTGGCTATGTGGTGAGCGGGTTTAATATTCGCAAAATAGTGATGCCGTTTTACTCACGTAGCAATCCAAATCTGTTGCCATATCACATAAAAAGAATTAACGACATATTGCTCAATAGATTGCTTGTGCAACATGTACAGCGCTTTAGGCCAGACATGGTTTTTTTTATAAAGCCTGACAACATAACGCTATCAACGATGAGAACATTAAAGGCATGCAATACACGTCTTGCTTGTTTTTATCCAGATAATCCATTTTCGCTATGGAATGGGAATGCGAATGCGCAGGTATTAAACGGACTCCCGCTGTATGATTATTTTTTGATATGGTCGAAAATGTTGATTCCTTCACTCACTTCTGCTGGTGCAAAGCGGGTGTTTTATTTTCCTCTTGCTTTTGATCAAGAGCTTTTTGAGCAACCGATAACAATTTCCTTGATAGAAAAAGAATTTTACACAAGTGACATTAGTTTTGTTGGAACGTGGGACCCTGAGCGTGAGGCATGGTTGACCGAACTTGTTAAAAACTTTCCTCAAAAGCGCATAGCGCTGTGGGGAAATAACTGGCAACATGCAGTGAGCGCTAATCAGTACATAAAAACGATATGGCAAGGGCCTGCGCGCTACGGAGCAGAACTTATAAAAATATTTCGTTGTAGCAAAATTGTTTTAAATTTTTTGCGCCAACAAAATATGACAGCTCACAATATGCGTACGTTTGAAGCGCCCGCTGCGGGAGCGTTTATGTTGACGCAATATAGCGTAGAACAGGCGGAGCAGTTGTTTTGTGAGGGAGAAAGTATTGTATGTTTTACCAGTGTGCAAGATCTTGTTACTAAAGTTAGATTTTATTTAGATCATACAAAAGAACGCGAAGAAATTGCTTTGCGTGCCCATCGTGTTGTTCAATCCTTTGGTTTGAAAAAACAGCTTGAGATGATCATGAGCTTGTTTGAGCAAGAAAGTAGTGAGAAAGGTTTGTGTTATGACGGTTGCGTATGAAAAAAGGCTTTCACCAGTTAAAGTTAACTATATAGAACGTTATTTGCGGGGACAGCGTGTTCTTGATGTAGGTGCCGGGCATTGTTTATACAGTCGTTGGATTGGTGAGCGAAACAAGGCTATACAGGTAACGGCAATTGATTTATACGAGCCGGACGAGATAAAAGATTTTTCCTATCTTAATCTTGATCTGGAGCAACCACTCATTTCTTTGTCTGACAACTCTTTTGATACAATTTTGGCATTTGATATCATCGAGCACATCTCAAACGAGCAGCTACTTACTGATGAGCTGTATCGTGTATGTGCGCCAGATGGCGTACTTATAGGTTCTGTACCGCACGATGACGATGGCTTTTTGCCAGCCTATAATCTGACGTTTAAACATAGATCAGACATAACGCACAAGCGTTACTATCTTCCTGCAACAATAGAACAGGCTCTGGCAAAAAGTGGTTTTGAAGTTCTATTTATTCAAAAATGTGGCGGTATCTCGCCTCAGGTTATAGCTGAATTTTTTCCAGATTTTTGTCGCTACCCAATTAGAAAAATGTGTGGATTATTGCGTAAATTGGGGGTAATCAAAACTGGTCTGTCGTCAGATCTTTTTTTTGTTGCTAAAAAGGAGTGTGTGTAGTGAGGACCGGATCGCAGTTAGTCAAGCCCAAAGTTGCCTTGCTAACACTCAAAAACTCTTACGTGTATGGTGGCGTACTTTCACTTGTTAAAACAGCATATCAATTTTGCGAAAACTATTTTGAGCCGACAGTATTTTGTTTGGGTTTTGACCAAGAGATCTCGACAAGCCTTCGTCGGTTGAAGTTTTCATCGTCTACAAGACGTACACGTTATTTTGATATGAATTGTATTGAGGTTGGTGCTCGCTGGGCTTTTTGGGAGCCGGGTCATTACGCATATACTCGTCCGTATTGGCATGAACTGCTCAATGACTATGAATATTGTTTTGCCATTAGTGGTACGGCGATAGCAGGACATCCTTTTTTGCAACTTGATAAAAAATATTTATTGTGGCTAGCTACGCCATACGACCATGATCGGTTTGCACGTGTTGCGGCCATGAAGGGTGTGAGAAAGCTTATTGATAGTCTTGCACACAAAAAGATGTTAGGGATAGAGCGGAATGTTCTTGAAAGTGCCAGTTTTACGCTTGCTACGAGTGAGTATGCAAAAAATGCCTTTCATCATTTAGCAGCGAGACATAGGGGGGCAATTGCCCGATGTGGATATCCGATTAAACAAAATAGTTTTTTTGTGTACAAAGAAAAAACATTTCAAGGAAATGTTTTGCTTGCCGTTGGGCGGTTTAGTGATCCTCGAAAAAATATTACGATGCTTTTGACGGCGTTTGAAAATATTTATACAAAGATGCCAGACGCCGTGTTGTATGTGGTTGGTGACAGGCCTGCAGAAGATGTTTTACGACCATTTAAAAATTTCTCTTCTTTTAAACATGTTCATTTTACTGGACGCGTGAGCGATCAAGAGCGTAATCAACTGTATGAAAAAGCTTCGGTTTTACTGATTACATCGCATCAGGAGGGACTTGGAATTGTTGGTCTTGAGGCATTATCACATGGAATTCCAGTTGTTTCTACCGACTGTGGCGGTACTCGTGATTTTGTTCATGATGACCAAACGGGTTATCTGGTTGCGGTAAATGATGTGCAAGCCATGTCTGATTCTGTTATTACTGTTTTGTCTAATCAAGCTTTGTACACTAAGCTTTCTCTGAATGGGCAGATGCTCGTGCGTAGTGAATTTTCCTATTCCATGGTTCATGCGATTATGAAAGAAGCGTTTGTTCAGACATATCCAGAGCTTGAGCAATGGTTTGCTTTTTGTGATGGTGGAGTTGATGCTTTAGAAAAAGTTATGCGCTATGAGCAGCGCCATAATACTCTATGAAAGTACTTGTTATTAGCCACACTTATATTGCGTCAGTTAATCGCGAAAAATGGTTAACGCTTGCACGTTTGTACTGCGACGTATTTATAACGGTTATTTATCCAAAAAAATGGTTGGGAACGCTTCGATCGTATGATGTTGAGACCGAATCGTTTTATGGATTGAAGAATTGTAGATTTGTAGCACTTGATGTGTATTATGCGGGTAATGAAAGTAGGTATTTTTATAAGCCGATTAGTTTTTTTACTCTGCTTAAAGAGATTGCCCCTGATGTTGCGCACGTTGAGCAGGGTGACTGTTCGCTTGCTTACCTGCAGACAATATTTTTTTTAAAAATATTGTCGATTCAATCCAGCTGTGTTTTTTTTACATGGATCAATTGGAAGCCCAAGGTAAATCTGGGGTACCGTATTTTTTGGCAATATGTTCAAAAAATTAATCGTTTTTTTTCTGAAGGCGCAATCACCGGCAATTGCAGTGCGCAGAAGCTTTTGCGCGAGCAGGGGTTTAAACAGCCAGTAAAAACGTTACCGCAGCTTGGTGTTGATTGTGCATTATTCAAGCCAGCTCAAAAAATAGATACACGAATAAAAAAAATAATATTTGTTGGACGCTTTATTCGTGAAAAAGGAATTTTTTTATTGGCTCACGTATTTGGAAAACTCATACAGGATAATCGTGATTGGAGACTTGTATTTGTTGGGACGGGAGCAGACAAGTGCGATCTGGTCAGTGCATTGCAGGAATGGGGTATAAGTGAATACGTTCAGCTAGAAAAGCCAATGAGTCATGAGCTGGTGGCTCCCTTAATTGCTCAAGCTGAAATCTTAGTTTTACCTTCGTATGATACGCCTGAATGGAAGGAGCAATTTGGTCATGTCTTGATTGAGGCTATGGCATGCAGGGTTGCAGTTCTTGCAAGTGATGCGGGCGATATACCCGCTGTTGTAGGGGATGCCGGACTTATTTTTCAACAAAAAAATGAACAATCTTTACTTGCACAATTAAAAACTTTAATGCAAGATGAGGCTTTAAGAGAGTCGCTTAAGCAAAGGGGCTATCAGAGAGTGATTCAGCATTACTCACATGAAAAAATTGCCAGATCAACATACGCTTTTTGGCAATTGTTATTAGAAAAAAGGTTAGAGAGGAAGTCATGAAAAAACTTATGGTGATTGGTGGTGGCTATGTTGGTCTTGTAACGGCCGCCTGTTTTTCTCGTAAAGATAATCAAGTCATTCTTGTCGAAAACAATCCTGAAAAATTTGAACTGCTTAAGCAAGGAAAAGTTCCCTTTTATGAACCGGGTTTAGATGCTTTGGTGTATGAAGGGATACAAAAAGAGTCGCTTGTTTTTGTTGATAATATTGCTCAAGCTATGGAGCACAAACCTGAAATTATTTTCTCATGTGTTGGAACCCCTTCTCAAAGTGATGGTGCTGCTGATTTAACATATGTTTTTAGTGCGGCAAAAGAGATTGGTAAGCATTTAGATTTTTATGCTGTTGTTGTTAATAAATCTACAGCACCGGTTGGAACGGTAAGAAAAATTAAAGAAGTGATCGCAGCAGAACTGGAAAAACGGGGAAGTAGCCAAGCATTTGATGTAGCCTCAAATCCTGAGTTCTTACGGGAAGGAAGTGCTGTTAATGATTTCTTTATTCCGGATAGAGTAATTGTTGGCGTGGAGTCAGATCAGGCGTTGCAGACGTTGTGGATGTTGTACAAGCCTTTCTGCCAGGAACACGATCAATTTATTGATATGGCTGTTGAGTCAGCAGAGCTTACTAAGTATGCATCAAATGCCATGCTTGCATTGCGTATTAGCTTTATGAACCAGCTTGCACTGCTTGCAGATAAAACTGGTGCAGACATTCAAGCGGTAGAAACAGGAATGGGAAGTGATAAGCGTATTGGAAAACAATTTTTGCGAGCTGGCATTGGTTATGGAGGCAGTTGTTTTCCCAAAGATGTAAAAGCGCTTATCCATATGGGGAAAGAAAATAATCAGCCTATGACGCTTATGCAAGAGGCGGATTGTGCTAATGAGTTGCAAAGAAATATTTTTGTTGAAAAAATTCTTGCGTACTATGCAAATGATATTAAAGGTAAGCGAATTGGTATATGGGGGTTAACATTTAAACCGCATACCGATGATATTCGTTGTGCTCCCGCCATCGATATTATTCGTAAATTATTAGATCTTGGTGCCGAAATTATTGTGTATGATCCGGCTGGGATGCGCCATATAGAAAATATTTTTGGCAAGCAGCTGACCTATGCTACAAATGCGTTACAGGTGCTTGTGTATGCTCATTCACTTGCTTTGTTGACTGAATGGGAAGAGTTTTTGGCATTTAATGAAACAGAATTTGTCATGCTTAAAGACAGGGTTATTTTTGACGGACGTAACTGCCTTGATGCTGATCGTGTTAGAAAGGCCGGCGTCACATATCTTGCTTTAGGGAGACAGATGCTAACTGATGTAAGCAAAGATGGAGGGGATCGGTTACACATACAGACAGATACGGTATCGAATACGAGAAGCGAGGCAAGTCTATAATCATAAAAGATTGAGTTGCTATGCAAACGATTCTTTATATCCATCATGGTAAAGGTATTGGAGGAGCAGGCTTAAGCCTGCTCTATCTTATTAAAGCTCTTGACAGAAAAAAGTTTCATCCGGTTGTTCTTTTTTTGTATCAATCATCAATCATAAAACTTTTCAAAGATGCTGGGATTGACGTTGTTGGCCCGATTGGTGTTGGTGATTTTCCGCATACCAGGATTTGGTCTTTTTCTTGGTATCACGCTCCTTATTTTTTGAAGGCGCTTAAAGATACGTTGTTAACACGTTATAGCCTAGCAGATAAGTGGTTAGATCTTGTTAAGCCTGATCTGGTACACCTTAATACGAGTTCATTGATAGCATGGGCTGTTGTAGCTAGCCAAAAAAAGATTCCTGTTGTTTGGCACATACGTGAGCCTTTAGCTCATGGGTATCTGGGAATACGTAAAAGATTTATAGAAAAAGTTATAGCGCGTTATGCAGATTACATTATCCCCATTTCTCATACTGATGGTAAACCATGGTTAGGTTTGCAAAAGACATTTGTAACGCATAACGCCGTCGATGGTCGAACGTTTGACTATACTCGTTTTACAGCAAGCAAAATGCTCAAGCGATATGGAATAAAACAGGGTGATCCTGTTATTTTGTTTTTGGGGGGATTGTCTGAACAAAAAGGAACACTAGAAATTCTTTTGATATTTCAGCAGCTCCTGAAAATTATGCCACAGGCAAAACTGTTGGTGGCTGGCTATTTTTCTATGCAGAACGATGGTGGTCATTTGCGTATAATGCTGTCGCCCTTTGCTTGGTATAAACGGAGAGTACAGCGAGTCGTCGAACAGCTAGCAGAGTCGGTTGTTTTTTTGGGGGCAATTGAGAATGTTCCTGAGGTGATGGCTGCTAGTCGCGTTGTCGTTTTTCCCGCTAGTGTAGGACATTTTGCACGGCCAATTATAGAGGCTGGGTTTATGAAAAAGCCTGTCATTGCGTCAGCACTTGCTCCGCTTGATGAGCTTGTTCGAGATGGTTACACCGGCTTTCTTATTCCACCGTATAAGCAAAATCTGTGGGTTGAAAAGCTTGCGATGTTGTTGACCAACACTGCGGTTAGTGACCATATGGGACAATGTGCTTATGAGTTTTGTGTGCAGCGATTTCACATGAATCACTATGTTAGAAAGATTGAAAGATTGTATCACGCTGCGTTAAAAAAAGAGGAAACACATAGCCAGGGGAGTGAGAAGTATGAAACCCCAACAATTTAAAGAGCGGGTAAAAGATTATTGGAATCATGCAGCATGTGGTACAGAATTTATTGACCAGAGCAAGTACAGCAAAGAGTATTTTGAGGCTGTAGAAGATTTTCGTTATCTGATTGAACCAGAAATTTTTTCATTTGCACAATTTACCCGGTTTAGAGATAAAAAAGTTTTAGAGGTAGGGACTGGTGCCGGTTCAGACTTTTTACAGTGGGTACGTGCGGGCGCTCAAGCACATGGCATTGATTTAACGCAAGAATCAATTGACCATGTTCGTACCCGCCTTGCATTATATAATCTTGAAGCGCACGATGTACGTGTCGCAGATGCTGAAAGTCTACCGCATGAGGATAACACGTTTGATCTTGTTTATTCATGGGGAGTTATTCACCATTCACATGATATTGAGCAGTGTTTAAGAGAAATTGTACGTGTTACAAAGCCAGGTGGTAAAATCAAGGTGATGGTGTACAACCGCCGTTCGCTGTTTGCATTTTACCAGTATCTACGTTTTGGGGTGCTACGTGGGCGGCCATTTCAAAGTTTTCAAACTATTTTGTACAACCATCAGGAAAGTTACGGAACAAAGGCGTTGACACGAAAAGAGCTCAAGGCTTTAGTGTCAAAATTTCCTGTTGCCTTACGCGCCCTTGATACGACTGTTTCAAACCATGATTTGTTGTATTACGCCTCGTCTCCAGTACAAGGATTTGCACGATTTTTGGCAACGCTGCTTGGTTGGCAGCGTGTTGGTTGGTTTATGCGGTTTGAGCTTGAGAAGTTATCATCTAGAGATTTATGAATTTAATCCACCAAATTTATACACTTTTATCAAAGCGTGATCGTCTTGTCGTACTGGGACTATTGGGGATATCATTTTTGGTATCACTTATTGAGATGGCCAGTATAACAGGTGTTATGGCTTTCATCTCTTTAGCAACACGATTTGATGTTGTTGAACAAAATAAGTACTATGTCTGGGGACGTGACATACTTGGCAGCCAAGGACCATTTGATTTTTTTCTTGTAACAGGATTTTTGCTGATTGCTTTTTACCTACTGCGTAGTGTGCTTAATGTGGCGCTTGTTTTTGTCATAACACGTTTTTCGTTTGCCAAGCACTATGATTTTTCAACAAGATTTTTCCAACATTTTTTATCAATGAACACGGGAGAAGTAGTCAGGCAAAATTCAGCAGCAATTAGTTCAATGATTTTTCATGCATCTGTTTGCTTTACCTATATTTTATCGTCGTTATTAATTGTATGCGCAGAAGTTCTGACGATTTTGTCCGTTTATGGCATGCTTGTTTACATCAACTGGAAAATGACTGTTTTGTTAACAATCTTGTTAGCGGCACAGAGTGGTATTTTGATTTTTCTGTTTTCTAGGAGTATAAAAAAGGCTGGTAATAAAAGTCACATACACTCGGTACAAACGCAGAAGATTTTTAATGAGTCATTTGGTAATTTCAAGCTCATTCGCCTGTTGAGTAACCAAGACTTTATGACAGAAAAATTTAATGAATCAATGCTTGGGTACTCGCGAGCAAATGCGTTGAACGCGACATTGCAAGCATGTCCTCGGTTTGTGCTTGAAGGGATGGGGTGCACCATCTTGCTTGCTATTATTATTTACTTCATTTGCTATCGACATGATCATCATGCCATGATGCCCATAGTATCTATGTATTCGCTAGCATTTTATCGATTTTTGCCATCAGTTAACAAGATTCTTGCATGTGTGAATCAGGTCTTTTTTTCGCGGCCAGCGGTAGACAAAATTAACGATTATGTTGCATGCAAAACAGAGCAGTTGGGCGATGAGCAGATTGAGTTTAAGAACCAGATAGCATTGCAAGATATTTCATTTGCGTATCCAGGCAGAACACCTGTCTTAAGCACTATTTCACTAGAAATTACCAAGGGTGAGCACGTTGCAATTATTGGTTCAAGTGGCGGGGGCAAAAGCACCTTGCTTGATCTGATGATGGGGGTACACTGCCTTGAGCATGGAAAAATTCTGATTGATGGGAAAGAGCTTACACCAGGTAACTTAAAAGCATGGCGCAAAAAAATTGGTTATATTCCGCAAGCCATCTACTTATTTGATGGAACAGTTGCGCAAAATGTTGTCTTTGGCCGAGCGTACGACCAAGCCCGGGTTGTACAGTGTTTAAGGGAAGCGCATATCTATGAGTATCTTCAAACACTCGAAGGTATTCAAACTCAACTTGGTGAAGGTGGTGTCAAATTGAGTGGTGGACAAAAACAGCGCATTGCTATTGCTCGTGCGTTGTATGGTAATCCTGAGTTATTAATTCTTGATGAAGCGACCTCAGCGCTCGACAGTCAGACTGAGGCTGCGGTTATGCGTGATATTTATCAGGAAAATCAAAATAAGACGATGATCATTGTTGCTCATCGACTTTCAACTGTTGCTCGGTGCGACAAAATTTATGAGCTTGATGGCAATGGGATACGTTGTGTGTCTTACGATCAGCTTGAGAATGTTTCACGCAGTTATGAAGAAGAGCATAAACAAACCTTACCCTGACCGATCAATAGCGTCGAATATTTTCAATATCGCTGAAATATTTTTTTTCACCATTGATAAGGTAATGTGTCTCATGCCCCTTGCCGAGTAGCGTGATGATTGAGCCTTCTGTAGCAAGACTTGCTGCTTGCGCGATTGCTTCTGCGCGGTTAAGAATAGTAGTTACTCGATCCTGATTATTGATGCCTTGCAAAATATCACGGGCTATGGATTCTCGGTTTTCTGTCCGAGGATTATCGTCAGTGATAATAATATGGTCAGCATATTTTTCGGCAAGCATGCCCATCATTGGTCGCTTGCTTGTATCTCGATCACCACCGCAACCAAAAACAACAATTAAATTATGAGTGAATGGGCGCAGTGTTTTGAGTACTTGTTCCATTGCACCCGGTGAATGAGCAAAGTCAACAAAAGCATATACACCATTTTTAAGTTGATGGGGTTGAAGCCTGCCTGGTACGCCTGGAAATGACGTAAGAGCTTGAGAAATGCTTTGTTCAGGCAAGCCCAGTTGTTTGCAGGTCAGACTTGCCATAGTTATGTTTTGGGCGTTGAAAAGGCCAAAAAGTGTTGAAGTTGCCAGCTGCCATGTTTGGCCAAGTTGTAGCGTTATCCCTGCTAGTGTGTTATTTGTGATGGTAAAGTGGTGGTATCCATCATTGTCTGGAGCACCTTGTTTAAATGAGATGACCTGTCTATGTAGTTTTTTTGCATGTATGCCTGCTTGAGATCCCCAGGTATCATCGTTGTTGATAATAATTTTGCCATCTTTTTTAACCTGATCAAAGAGCTTAAGTTTTGCTGCAAAATATTGCTCCATCGAGTTATAGAAATCCATATGTTCTGATGATAGGTTTGTAAAACCAACAACATCAAATTCAACTCCATAGACACGATCTAAACTAAGTGCGTGTGATGATACTTCCATGACGACATATTCAACCTGCTGTTTAACACATTCAGCAAAGAATATATGTAAGTAGTCACTGTTTGGTGTTGTCAGCGTACTTGCCTGTGCCTGATTAAGTATTTTGTTACAGACCCCGCCAATCAGTGCAGTTTTGTGGCCGGTTTGTTTAAGGATGTGTTCGATTAAAAACGTAGTACTGGTTTTTCCCTTAGTGCCGGTAATGCCTATGATTTTTAATTTTTTTGCCGGGAAATTAGCAGCCTGTGCCGATGCATGTGCCAGCTCTTGCCGTATATTCTTTGACGTTGCCAGCGTCGCGCCAAATTGTTTGCAAAGGTCTAATAGGCTCTGGTCAACATTATTTTCTTCGATAACTATTTTTTTTGCACCACGTTCAAGCGCATCATGGATATATTTTTTGCCTTCCTGTTTGTGACCGGTAATAGCAAAAAAAGTTGAGCCCGTGCCAACCTTTTGTGAGTGACAAGTAACGGTGTATATTTCAGATAAAAGGTTATTTTGCATTTTTGAAAGTTCGTGTTTTATGTTACTAAAAGACATTAGATGATCCTACCAAAGGTTAGCCTATCTGCCAACAGCTTAGGTATTATGTATATTTATAGCCAGTGTGTTTCTTGTCGCTCTTTTTAATGTTATGTAAATATATTGGTTATGCTTACTGGTAGATCATATTTGTTATTGTTTTAAAGTGATACAGTTTGGTTTTTTATTTCTACGCGGTATATTCTTTTCAGCTTTTGACTACTTACTCACATTAATGTGAGTAAGTAGTCTTTGTTTTTATGATTTACGTTTCAGGCAGAGGGTTTATAGGAAATACATACAAAAAAACAGTTTCAGTTTGAATAAAGAAAAAGAATAAATGATGTTTTAGTAAAATAAGGACAAAAAATAGTTAATAAGGCCTTTAGAAGAGTATTTTTGTATTGTGTGATTTTTTTTATTTGAGATGTTTTTTTTCTGTTTATATAAAATTGATAAAGTCAAATGATAGTTATCTGAAATTATCAATTTTTGTTTTGTTAACATGGGGGGCGCTTTACTATTTCGTCTTTTTTTAATAAGGTACACTTTAAAATTCGTGTTTTTTACTGTGTAAATTTGAGCATATGGAAACGATAATGAATAATGTAGTTGATGAGAAAAGTAATGTGTTACAGGCAGAAGTAACAGCTACTCAAGGAAATAATGAGCAGCAAGTAGAGGTTGTAGAAAATAAGGACAGTGACATCCCGCTTAAGCCTATTGTTTTGCCCGATGACGTTAGGAGTAAAGTTGAAGGGATACTCAAGGCGTTGGAGATTTTAAAGGTTGATATTGAAAAAAAGAAAGAAACAGCGCAATTGTCGGGGGATTTGTTAAATACCAAGGTTGAGCGATTGGTAGAGAGCGGGCAGCTTAAAATTGACGATAAAGAAGTTAAACGTTCTGTTGAGAGTGTTACAAAATATGTAGCGCTGCTTGACCGTTTGATTCAAGAAATTCTAGGTGAGCAGCAATATTTTATGTTTTTGCTTTCTTCCCCTCCGGCAAAAGAATTTGAGAGCAGCGAACAAGAGAATCATTTTTATTCACTTGTCGAAGTTAAAATCAAACAAGTTAGAAGCTACATGAGGCGTATAAAAAAAGATCTTGATGTTAGCTACTCTCGTTATTCGCATGGTTTTGACATGCAAATGAAACAAATGTCTTACCTAGAACATGTTGTCACCATGCGTGCTGCTCATGCCGCAAAAACTGAAAATAAACCAGTAAAATCAGCGATGGCTGAATAGTTTTTATTGCTTTAAAAGAGCAACAACTTCAGTCTGCGACATTGTGGTTGTTGTTCCTTTTTGCATGTCTTTTACAGAAACTGTTGAGTTTTCTTGCTCATCAGGTCCAAGCAATAATGCATAGCGAGCACCTGTTTTGTGTGCTCGCTTCATCATGTTGGTTACTGAAGCAGTATCAAATATGATGTCAGTATGAAGTCCATTTTTAGTCAACTCGTAGCACAGCATGAGGCCTAGAGCTTGTTGCTCAGTTTGTAGTGGTACGACTACAGAAAGTGCAGGTTTTTGGGGAAGTGAATGTTGGTTAAGTGTTTGCTCAACAAGCATCATGACGCGGCCCATCCCAATGCCGACACCAATACTTGGTATATCCTCTCGGGCACCCACCCCCTTACCAAGTAGATATCGTCCACCACCACAAAATGCGCTTTGTGAGCCAAGCTCCTCAGAGCAAAACTCAAAAACAGTCTTATTGTAGTAATCAAGACCCCGTACAAGCATTGTATCAACGATGTAGTTGACCGAAAGGAGCTGCAATAATTCTTGTAGTTGTTTCCACTCTTGGTCACACTCGTCGCACAGGAATTCTGTTATTTTAGGTGCGTTTTGGTAGAGGCTTTTGCATGTTTCATTTTTGCAATCAAGTGTTCTGAGGATGTTTTTTTCTTTTCTGACTTGGCACGTGGTGCAAATTTGATCGTTGTGTTTGGTTAAAAAATCAAGCAGATCGGCCTTGTGCTTTTTCCGGTCATCACTACAACCTAAAAAGTTGAGTTTTAAAACGTAATTTTCAAGTTTGAGTGTCTGGGCAAACAGTGTATCAAGCATACTCAAAAAGTGTGCGTCTTGCTCGATGTGTTTTGATGCAATAACTTCAATGCTAAATTGTGAGAACTGCCGCCATCGACCTTTTTGTGGTCGCTCGTGACGAAACATAGGCCCGTAAGTAAATACTTTCCAAGGTGACTGCTGTACGCCGTTTTCAACATATGCACGGATGATTGAAGCTGTACCCTCTGGCCTTAAGCATAACTGTTCGCCACTTTGTGTTTGAAAGGTGTACATTTCTTTGGTGACAATGTCAGTTTCTTGTCCAACCGCATGGATGAAAAGGTCAGTATGTTCAATAAACGGTGTTTGAATTTCTTTAAAGTTGTACAGTGCTAAGTGGTTGGTGATTTTTGTGAGTACAAAATTGTGTAATTCAAGATCTAACAGATCGGTAGTACCGCGAACACGAGAAACAGCCATGCAGTGTCCTTTAACTTTTTAATAAAGACAGTTTTTTTAAAACAAGTTTACCAAAAAGCCTATCACGAGCGGTAAAAAAGTACAAAGGAATCTACGACCTTGTCCGGAAAGGTAAGCATGGCCATGGAACAAGCTGAAGAAATTACAATTTATTGATTTTTTTTGGGTGACTTCGTTACGTTTAACTCAAAACAAAGGTGTGATTTTTTGATTGCTATTCGGGGTGTGAAATGAAAAAACAAAATAAAGTGCTTCTGTTGTTTGTTTTTAGTTTGTTAATGCAACCGGTTTCTCTGTCTTCACAACAGTATGGGGTATATGCAGACTCAATGCAGGAATTTAATGAATTGTTTGAAGACATAGACCGGGACATTAAACGAGCAGACGTTCTTTCTAAAAAACAGCTTGATGAGTTGGTGCTGGATATGCGTGATATACTTGATGAAGAGAGTGATTATCTAGAGCAGAGTCATACAGATACAATTTATGATTATTTGCTACAACGATCTATCGCGTTTGGTAAGTGTGAGACGCTCAAAAATGTGTTGGATCATCTGCAGAACAATTTTGAGCGTGCAAAGCATGATTCGCTTACTCGAGATAATGTTGTTCACTTATTATCTAGGGCATTGTTCGCTGCTGTTGCCTCTGCAAAAGTTGATATACTCGAACCTCTTCTTGAATTTACCCCCTCATATGATCTTGACGTTAATACCCGGTTTCATGGGAAGACGTTGCTGCATGAGCTGGCCCAGGTTAACGTCGCGGGAAATGTGCTCAAGCGTGATATTACTAAGGTGGCAAAATTTTTGCTTGCCCGTGGTGCTGATGCTCAACTGCGTGATAGCGATGATCGGTTACCACTGTTTTATGCAATTATTCATGGCAACCAGGTGTATGCTCAGCTGCTCATTAAGCAGATGCCAAGCAAAATATTGAAACAAGCAGTCGATTTTCGATCTGGAGATACGTTGCTGCACGATGCCGCTTGGAATGGGCTGTTGGATGTTGTTATTGATTTAATCAACAAAGGACTTGAGGTTGGTGCAGTTAATGCTCGCGGTAAAACTCCATTGCATCATGCGATTATCAACGGTCAAAATGATGTTTTTGAATATCTGGTTTATCACTACTGTTTTCTGCCAAAAGGGAAAAAACTTGATATTAATATGACCGACTTTGAAGAAAACAATTTGTTACACGAGGCAGCACTTGCTTTAGGAAATTACGACCTACGCCTTTCTCAGCGTATCATGAATATTTTGTTTGCCTCGGGTGTGGACGTTAATGGCCTTAACGAGGGAAACCTAACACCGTTGAATTTGGTTGTTGACTTGGTTAACGATGCATTGGAATCAGGTAAAGACGAAGATCTTGTTGATACGCTTGAGGCTTTGTATGCTGTTACCCCTGGGCTTCGTATGTATGGTGCACACGTTGCTATTGATAAAGAGAAAGAAGATGATCCAGATGGTGACATGATTAGTGATTTTAATCGCTTTAGGAAGCGCTTGTACAAAAAGAAGGATTTATTTGAGCAACGGGGTAAAGTACTTGGTGTGACTGTTAAAACAATGGTCACAAAGATTGCGGATTTGCTTAGAAAGGCTGAAAACTTTGTGGCGACAGAAAAAATTGTTGATCAACAGCGTGAAGCGCTTAGAAAGAGCTTTATTCGCTCAATGGTTTCTAAAAGAAGGTCCGGACCGCAGAGTTCGCAGAAAAGCCTTATGCCAACAGAGGTTCGCGTTCAACGGGTCAAGATGCGCCAGCAGCGAGCAATGCAAATGAAGCAAACGCTTGATGATTCGGTTCAACGCCAAGAAATGAGAGCGCCAAAAAAATATCAGGAAAGGATGCCACCGCCAAGACCAGCCCCACAAGACACGTATCAACCACCTCGCGTGGTGCTAGCAAAACCGGCTCAACCGCGTCCGCGGCCAGAGGGTCCTGCGCAGGCACCTCAGCCGGTACGGGCAACAATGCTGTCTCGTTGGCAATCGAAAAAGAAAGACATGAAGGTACCATCGGCGCAGCGTTGGAGTGGGCGTCAGACGGGGGGGAGTAGGCAAGAAGACGGGCGTTGGCGGTACGGTCGTCGTGAAAGATAAGAAACGAGGAGCACAAAAGTGCTCCTCGTAGTCTGAAAAGATTTTAGTAGAAATAAGAAAGTAGGTTATCTTTAAGATGACCCATGGCACTCATGTCATCAGTTTTTCTAGTGATGAGTGTTGCAACGTGTTGATTCATAAAAGGAATTGGTTGTTTCCGTCTTGTTTTTTCTTGTATAGCGGCACGAATTTGCTCTGTTTGAGCATAATCAAGTGGTGTCTTGCCTGTTTCATCAACAGCTTCAGGGTCTGCGCCTGCGGTGAGTAGAAGTGAGACTATAGCCTCATAGCCACCTGCTGCAGCGTGATGTAGTGGTGTTTTATATTCCCCGTCCCTAGGGTCAACCTGCCATGTATAACGATCTAGGTTTAGGTTTAAGGCGAGCCAATCGATAATCTCTTTGTTAGCATGATCCACTGCAATATGTAGTAAGGTTTTCCGTTCGCTTACTCCGCCGTGAAATCTGCTGTTTTGATTGCCTCCCTCACTGAATGCTTTGTTGAGTTGCTCTATGTCTCCTTGTTTTACTGCTACGTAAGCGGCGGTGTCTTTTTGAAGCAATTCATTCAATTTTTTCCCGAGAGGGTGTTGGTTTATTCTTTCTGGAATGCAAAAAGGAGAGTTGCTAGCAAAGTTATGGGTGTTAGATTGGTCCAGTATGCCACGAGCAAATGCTGTCAGCTCTTCGTCGTGGATCGTAGTTAATTGTAGTAACTGGTTAAATTTTTCATCGCTACAATAATCTGATGCGGTACTTGAGTTGTTAAAATAGGTTACCGTGCCTGATTGAAAATATGATCCTGCCATTGCAGCAAATACAAAGCCTTTTAATCTAGGTTTAATAGGTGCTTTGAGTAGGAAATTATATTTTTCTATCACTTGCTGTGAATCTACCCTATCTTTACCAAGAAGTCTGTTTTTGTAAGCAAAGATAACCAGGGTTGCAAACTCTGACGAACCGTGGCGGCTCTCTTCAAGGATTTCTTGTGCATATTTGGATAGATCAAAAAATGGATCTTGCCAGCAGTTTTCGAGCTGAGCAAGGAGCTCAAGTTTAGTTGGCCCTGTTAGTTTCGGAGCTTTGACCAAGAGTTCAAGCTTACGTCGAATAATTTGTTTGCTGACCTCCGTTAGTTCGATTCTTCCTCCCGTTTCGCTTCTGAGTTGTTTTATTCTAGGCAAAATAATATTGAGTTGTGTTTCTATAGGTAGTTGATCGAATAATATGCCAGCTTCATGTTGTGTAGATACTGCAATTTGGTGCTGTGGAGTTTGATTTCCAACTTCTAGTATGACGTGGTCTTGAGTTGTTCTTCTTTCTTCTGCAGCGGAAATATGTGTGGTTACAAGTGCTGCTGCTATTGAGAAAAGTAATATATTTTTTTTGTTCATAAAAAATCCTTAAAATGTGCATTTAACATTCAATACTTTTGGTTGTTCTGTGCTTGCGTTGCACTGAATCATATAGTGTTGACTTTCAGCATTCGCTTAACATGGCCCCTTCGAGTTAATGGTTTAAACGCAAGGTAGTCAGGTATTCTAAAGATGATTATCTAACATGTATTCTAAAGATGATTATCTAACATGGCAAGTTACGTCTTTGCTTCTAGTGTTTTTAAAAAAAATCTGTTTGTATCAAGGCTTTGCAGTCTTTAATTTCCATTTGTTGACTTATTTACCTGAATGGCTCTATTTTAAATTTATATTAGTATAATTAATGAGTCTTTGGGGAGACTCATCATTATGTTACAGTTTTGTTGAGGGGGGCGTTACCATGAAACGTATTCGTATTTTATATGCTCTAGTTTGGGCATTATCTATTTTTTCCTGCGTTTTTGCAGGAGAGCAAAATCACTATGATTTGTTGCAACTTCCAACTGATGTTACACAAGATGCTATTGATGCAACATTTTATCTTATTTTTAAAGAATTTCCTGACGCTGAGCTGGATAAGCTACATGCTGCGGGTCAGATTAATGCAGATACACTGACAGAGCGGTTCAATACCTTAGATGCTCAATATGAGACTTCTGATCGAGATTTGTATGATGCGCCAGGGATCACACCACCAGATGTTGCAAAGCTGGTGGCGGCTGTAGTTTTGATGGATCCTACAACGCGAGCGGAATATGACAAAACGTTGGGACAGCAAGAACCTCCAGTTGATTCTTCAGATCAGCCACCAGTAGAACCTGTTCAAGATGTACCTCCAGTGGAGGAGCCGGCTGAGCCAGCTGTTGATCAAGCAACACTCAATGAAGATTTGTATAATGCATTTATTGATGGGCAGCAAGAGCAAATGAGAGATCTCATTGGTCTTGGCGCTGATCTTAATGCAAAATTTGATGGCATGACCATCTTGCATCATGCAATTGGGTATGGTGATGTAGTAGAAATTCAGGTATTGCTTGGTATGGGCTTTGACCCGAATATCTTGACCGACGAGCGCGAAGTAGAGGGAAGTCGTGGGCCAGTTGTTGTGCCACCACGTTCGGCATTAGGACTTGTTGCAGATTCCATGATTGCAGCGCGAGGACCACAGGCATCTGTTCAGGCAACACGTCAGAATCTTCTGCTTATAACGCAAATGTTGTTAGATGGTGGAGCGATTGCCTCAGAAGGTTTTATCAATGGCGTCAGTGCAAGTATAGCCTCTATGGGGCGCAATAAATCTCCTGAGCATGATCAATTTGTTAACTTACTAGGTGGCCAGCCAGCAGTTGTTCAACCACAGCCGCTGCCTGTTGAGCCGGCGCCAGGTCCTGTTGCACCATCGGTAGAGCCTGCTGTACTACCTGCTCAACCAGCTCCTGTTGCACCAAAACCAGCTCCAGTTCAACCTGCTGCTGAACAGCAGGTTGCGGGTGAGGCTGATCCAAACTTTACGTTGCATTTGGCAGTTGTTGAAGGAAATATTGCATCAGCTACGCAAGCCCTTGCAGCGGGTGCAGATATTAACTTAAAAGATGCTGATGAGCTTTCG
Organism: Campylobacterota bacterium; assembly: GCA_020633995.1. NCBI lineage: Bacteria > Pseudomonadati > Campylobacterota > Campylobacterota bacterium. Next base: position 698,331 of record JACKCO010000003.1, read on the forward strand.
CCGCTTATGAAGTCGGTCATGCAGGGTAATTTGGAGCTAGTTCAATTGCTCGTGAACAACAATGCCGATGTTAATACAAAAGCAAAAGCAGATCAACAGGGTCTTGCGATGACATGTGTGCATGCTGCGGTGATGTTGTTTTCCAGTAATCCAACAGTCGCACCTGCAATTCTTGAATTGCTGCTGAGTAAAGGAGCGGATGTTAATGCCACCGATATGCAAGGATCAACTCCAATGCACTGGGCATTGAACATTAAGTCTGCCGAGGCTGTTGAAGTTCTTGCAAAGCATGGAGCTAAAACTGATATCAAAAATCAGGCGGGAAGTAGTGCCGAAACACTTGCGCAGGCATGGAGATCACAAAAAGACGTTTCTGATGCTAAAACAAGAATTATGAAAGTATTTGCTCCTCAGCTACAAGCGACAGAAAAACAGGTTCAGGCTGCAGCGGTTGCTAAAAGGAGTGAGCCATATAAGCGTAAATATCGAACCTTTAGCCGTCCTATCAGCAGGTATCGTGGACTTCGTCGAAGCAGATCTGCCTCAGACATTAGAAGCCAAGCACGTGGTCAACGTGGCAGACGTGCTGGTAGACGTGATGCTCGAGGTAAGGCTGTGGGGCGTCAATCAGCACGAGGGCAGCAAGCTCGTAGTACGCGTCGCCAAAGAGGAGCAGAGGGACTGGTAAGAGGAGGCCGTCGAGCGACCGGAAGAGCTGCTGCAGGACAAGCTGTGCGTGGTGCTGGCCGTATGCAAGATCAGCGTGTTTTGCCTGAGGCGAATGTTCGTGCTTCGGGTACTAGTGCTGGGGCAGCAGTAAGAGGACGGGCTGCTCGTGTTGCACGTGAAGCGGCAGAAGTAGATTATGTAGATGAGATTGTAGATGAAGGGCCGATGCCTTAGTTGTTTCCTGTTAAGCTCTGTTTTAGAATATCGATTTAAAATGAAAGGCCATGTATTTTTACATGGCCTTTCATTTGCCTTTTATCTAGTCTGTTGCTAGGCTCAGCCAAAGATTGAAAAAAAGCTGTGAAAGCAGGTAAAAAGGAGTGAGTCTTGTAATGAGTGGAACAATCTTGGTTATCGGTGGTGCAGGTTATATTGGCTCATGTACCGCCCATCTTTTACATCAGTCTGGGTGTAATGTTATAGTACTTGATAGTTTGTTGCATGGGCAAAAATTTTTACTCCCATCTGTTCAGTTAATTCAAGATGATATGGGCAATTCCGCTATTCTTGAGCGTATTTTCAAGCAATACCCAATTAAAGCAGTCATGCTTTTTGGGGCGCTCATTGAAGTAGGTGAGTCGGTCAAGTACCCTGCCCGCTTTTATGACAACAATGTCAAAAGAATTTTAACGTTGCTTGATAGCATGCTTGAGTATGGTGTTGGGACATTGATTTTTTCTTCAAGCTGTGCCGTGTATGGTGTGCCTGAATACACGCCTATGGATGAGTATCACCCTCGCAATCCCGTCAATGCTTATGGCAAAACGAAGTTAACAATAGAGTTTGCCTTGCAGGATTATGCTCAAGCTTATGGGTTACATTATGTCGCACTACGCTATTTTAATGCCGCTGGTGCGTTGCCAGACTACGGCCTTGGCGAGCAACATGATCCTGAAACACACGTTTTACCACTATTGCTGCGCGCTGCACTCAATAAAAAGCCATTTACCATTTGGGGCACAGATTATGATACGAGAGATGGTTCTTGTGTGCGCGATTTTATTCATGTTCATGATATTGCTCATGCACACTTGCAGGCATTGCACTATCTTGTAGAAGGTGGGAGCAGTGATGCTTTTAATTTGGGTACTGGCCATGGCTATACTATTAAAGAATTGGTTCAGGCTGTGGAAAGAACATGCAACGTAAATGTCGATGTTATTCATGAACAAAGACGTGGAGGTGATGTTGCAGTACTTGTTGCAAATCATGCTAAAGCGACATCTGTTCTTGGTTGGCAGCCGGTCCATTCTCAACTGCAAAATATTGTTAGTTCTGCGCTTGAGTGGGAAGTAAAAAAACGACTGCTCTTTGATAAGGTGCAGTGATAAACTGTTGTCAGGGCAGTAGTAAATTCGTTATACCTTAAAAAACAAGGCAGGGTAAGCTTTGTTAAATGTTGGGCTTTGAAAGAGAGAAGAGGAGAGTCATGACGAGTGCTGTTTTCAAGCAACAACGTTTTTTTTTGGTTATTCTTTTTTTAATGTCTTTTGCACTTCGGGCGGTGGTCTTCCACTGTTATTTGGCGCATGATAACAATTACTGGCAGGTTGACTCTCGTACGTATGACCGTATTGCCCAAAGCATTGCACAAGGTAAGGGCTATGCTGAGGCTGACGGAACTCCCCACTTTTATCGCGTGCCGGTTTATCCGGCATTTTTAGCATTATGGTATAAAATTTTTGGTCATGATCATATTAAAGCCTTGTGGCCACAGGTGCTACTTGCCTCGTTTATTCCACTCCTCATTTTTACCTTGTCTCTTATTCTCTTTTCCAAGCAGCTGTTACTTGCGCAGTGTGTGGGTGTTTTTGCTGCTCTGCATATTGGATTAGTGTTATATGCCGGCTTCATGATGACTGAAACGCTTTTTATTTTACTGCTTTTGTTATTTCTAATTTTTTTCTGTTCATCGTTTAAACTTTTTTTTTGCAAGTATGAAAATGGCCATCCACCTGAGTTACCTAACGAAAATGCCGGGGTTGAGTATGTTCCACGTTATGCGCCGCCCAATGAGTTAGCTAGCCAGTATTACACAGTCTACAAGCATACACGATTGTCACAGGAACAAAGGCTGCAGTACATTGAAGGCGATCCGATTGCGCGTAGGCTATTCATGTCGGGATTTTTTTTAGGGTTGGCCTCACTCGTCAGGCCCGTGGGGCATTATATGTTGTTACTTGCCTTGTTACTTTTGTTTGCCAGTAACGATGAGCTACGTCACCGTATTGGCAACATTATTATTGTTTGTTCTGCGTGGCTGATTCCTGCTGGCTTTTGGCTTGTTCGTAATTATCTTCTTGCTGGTGCATTCTTTTTTCATACATTGCCAGGGGGGCATTTTTTGTATCTTTCCGGTGCACGTGTTGCTATGCATGTGCATAACTGTTCGTATCAGCAAGCGCGTGAAGTTGTGCGTCTAGAAGTCAATCAGATGATTGAGCGTTATGAAAATGAAATCAATCGGTCACTTAACGAAATTGAACGCTGCTATGTGCATGAACAGCTTGCTAAAAAATATTTTAAAGCGAAACCTCTTTATACACTTAAATATTGGTTGACTGATATGCTGCGTGCGTGTGGCTCGCTTTACTCAGCTGAGTTGCTGTATCTTGACTCTGGTCGAGCTGAAGTCGATTATTTTGCTAAAGATCGTTCTTATTGGTCTATGTTTTCGCGCTATTTATTTCCACAAACCAGCACGCCATGGCTAAAGGTAATCGTTTTTGGTGAAATTATTTCATTTTTTTTAATTTTGCTTGGTTATTTACTTGGTGCTATAACGATGATCATTCATTTGCTTAAAAAGCGCTTTACATTTGATTTTTTCCAGGATTTTGATAGTTGGATAAAAGCCTGTTCGTTTATTGCGCTGTTTATTGTCATTTCACTGGCTGGCGGTTATGCGCGTATGCGCTTGCCTGCTGAACCACTGATTATTATTCTTTCGTTTTGGTCGTGGGGTAGCTTGGTGTATGTAAAGTTTGCAGGAGAGAAATAAAAGGGTTTGGTTACTTCATTCCGCAGTGTTTGATCTTTTCCCTATCTGGGCTATGCTTGGTCTGTTTTTTATTCATAATATTCAACCCAAAAAAATCTTAAAAAAAGGCCGAGAATATGAACAGATTCAAAATGTTAGTTTTAATTGTAGGTTTGCTGAGTAATTACTCTGGTCTGTTTGCCATGGAGGATGGCATGGTGCCTCGAGGTATTCGAGTTCTAATGTTGCAAGCGGTTGCTAGTGGATTAGGTAAGACCAATGTTGTTAAAGTACTTTCACATTGTGTAGCCGAAGATTCCAATAAAAAGTACAGATCTACAATGGAAGATGAACATGATGTTCAGCTTTTTCCAGACGAAGACCAGGCATTTTTTGGTGTGTATGATGGCCATGGTGGCAAGCAAGTTGCAACTCATGTTAAACAGCGTTTAGTTTCCAATATTCGTCAAGCATATGCAACAAGCAATGATCCTGAGCAAGCGTTGATCACCGCATTTTCCCAAACTGATAGTAGCCTTGAAGTGAGCAGAGTTAGAGCTTATTCTTCTGGATCAACGGCAGCAGTTGCATGGATTAATGGACATAATTTACATGTAGCCCATGTTGGAGATGCACGTGTGTTGCTTTTTGATAAGGAGGGTAGGGTATTGCACGTCACCAAAGACCATAAACCAAACAGTGATGATGAGAAAAAGCGAATTCAAGAGGCTGGATTGAGAATTGAGTTTTATGACGGTTGCTGGCGAGTTGATGGCCTGGCAGTGTCACGCTCGTTTGGTGATTTTGGCATTTTTGGAAAAAATCCACGTGAGAAATTGATTCTCTCAGAGCCAATAGTGACTTCACTGCAATTGACCGGGGACGAGGCTTACATGGTTATAGCCTGTGATGGATTGTGGGACGTTATGGATGAACATCTAGGGCAAGATAATGACGCAAAGGGGCAGTCCTCTCAAGTAGCTCGATTTATTTTTGAACAAGTTAAAAATGGCATTGAGCCTCATCAGCTAGCCCAGGCGCTTGTTAATGAGGCTTTGAAATTGGATACTGCAGATAATCTCACAGCCATTGTTGTTAAGTTTTGAGAAACCAAAAGAAGTAGCACCCCATTAAAAAACAAGAAAATTATTTTAGGAAGCAACTATGACAAAAACAGAAAAAATTTCTTTCTCCGTGGCTCTTCTTTTCTCTTGCATTACCGTTTGCAGCTTACAGGCTGAAGTTTCATTTAGGACAATAATAAGTGGGGCACGAACAGTAGATATATTCAATGTTCCGTCAAGCAGTCATAAAACTAGTGCTCGCGTAGCTGGCACATGTGCATTACTTGCACGGCTTGGTAGTGCGTATGGTCAAAATGATCAGCATCATTATAAAAAATCATGGGCGGTGGTTGATGCTGGGCAGATTATAAAAAATATATACGATTTTGCTACACAGCAGGGTGACAGACCAAGGCCAGAAGAGGTAGCTGTATGGCGTGACTGGGTGCATAGATTGTTGGTAAGTGCTGAGACAGTTTTTGCTGTTTTGCAAGATAGTGCTGATAATGAGCAAAAGCGCTTGCAGCTACAATCACTCGAGTCGCTGACAAGGCTTGCTACTATGGCAGCAAATAATGCCTGCGATATGCCACGTGCGATTTTGTTTACAGCACTTTTAGTTGGACATGGTGGTTATTCATGCAAAGAGTTTACTCAAGAGCTGCAAGCAGAAGACTCTGAAGAGATCAAGGAACTAAAAAGACGGGCCATTGATGAAGGGTTGCTTGATAGTGACGGTAAACCAAAAAATAACGGTGATGACCTGCAAACTATTTTGCAGAAAATGAGAGAAAAAATGGCAGCCGAAAAGCCGGATAATGGAAAGTCTGGCGAAAATTTTGTTAAGAATTTGCAACACAGTGTAGATGCCCAGAAAGGTGGGCGACCAACAATGGAAGACGAGCATGATATTCAGCTTTTTGCAGAGGAAGGCCAAGCATTTTTTGGTGTGTACGATGGCCATGGCGGTCGGCAAGTTGCAACTTATGTTAAAAAAAATCTGGTTAAAAATATTCGAGAAGAATACAAAAAAAATAGTGATCCTGAAAAAGCGTTAACTGATGCATTTGCAAGAACTGATGCGGATCTTAAAGACGTTGCTAATGCAAACCAATGTGGCTCAACAGCCGCATTAGCATGGATTAACGGACAAAACGTACATATTGCGCACGTTGCAGATGCACGAGTATTGCTTTTTGATAAGGACGGTAAGGTATTGCACATCACCAAGGACCATAAACCAAACAGTGATGATGAGAAAAAGCGAATTCAAGCTGCGGGTGGAGTAATTTTCAATGGAAGAGTTTTTGGTACATTAGCGGTCCCACGATCGTTTGGTGACTTTCAATATGTTGGAACTAATGGTGAAAAGTTGATCATTTCGGAACCAACGATAACGACGTTGCAATTGACTGGTAAGGAAGCCTACATGGTTGTAGCATGTGATGGATTGTGGGATGTAATGGATAATAAGCTTGAGTGTGACATTGGCAGACCGTCTGAAGTCGGAGCGTTTATTCTTAACAAGGTTAAAGAAGGCACACAGCAGGATGTTTTAGCTAAAGTATTGGTTAAGACAGCTCTAAGCAAAGGTTCTACTGATAATGTTTCAGCGATCATTGTTAAATTTGGAGAAGTAGAAAAAAAGTAACGCCTTGACTTTTGACCACAGCGCTCCAGACTAAAGACTATACTCTCTAAAAAGGAGCGCTGTGGAGTCTCGAGAAAAAAAAGTTTTACTAGGTTTGTTTTGTTTTGCCTTTATCGTTCGCTTATTATTTTTCTTTGCATTTCTTGCAGACAATCCCTGCAAACTTACCTTTGACAGTGGGCACTATCACAACTTAGCGTTGAGCTTGATTGATGGACAGGGGTTGTCTAATGCAGACGGCTCGCCACAGTTTTATCGACTGCCGGGATATCCGATTTTTCTTGCTCTGTGCTACGGTTTGTTTGGGGTTAACCCAGATGTTGCGCTGTTTATACAAATGCTGTTGGCATCATTAATTCCGGTATTAATTTTTATGCTCACACGTTTGATCTTTCCTAGAACATTTTGGTGTGCAGCACTTGCAAGTGTGTTAGCATCACTACACCTGGGGTTGGTTTTGTTTTCAGGCTTGGTGATGACCGAGACACTCTTTGAGCTATTCTTTCTCTTTTTTGTATATGTTACGACCAAAAAAATTTATGAGCCGCAATTGCCTGACAAATATTTTTTATATGCAGGACTCAGTCTAGGTGCTGCAGGCATTATTCGTCCTGTTGGGCAATATCTCATTCCACTTGCGCTAGCAGTAGTCTTTTTATTTTATGATAGACCAATGCGTGAGGTATTAAAGGCAAAAGCATGGCTTGGTGCCGGAGCCCTTGCGATGGTTGGCCCATGGCTGCTACGTAATTTTTTGTTGACCGGTTACTTATTTTTTTCAACATTGCCGGGACCTCATTTTTTCAATCATGGGGCTATTCCATTAACAATGCGTAATAACAACATGAGCTATACCCAAGCAAAAACATACATGCAAGACCAGTTTAATAAGCTTGAGTCTGTGGCTCAAGAATTGAGGCAGCGTCGCTTATCAGAAATTGAACGTTCAAATCTGCAGCAGAAGCTTGCCATTGAAGCAATGCGTCAAAATTATTGGACTAGCATTGTGTATTTTGTAATGAATATGTTTAAAACATCAAGTTCATTGTACTCATCTGAACTCCTGTTTATCGATAGCGGCGGCTCGTTGCCTGAATATGATGTTGGTCGTGGCTTGCAGGCTATGATCGGTAGATATTTGTATCCAACTGTTTCAAATAAGGCGATTGTGTGGGCAATTTATTATGAACTATTATTTTGGACTATAATCTTTTTTGGCATGCTTGGTTTTTTTATTGTTTCATTTTGGACGCGGTATTACTGGTACATTTACGCATTGTTTTGGCCGTATGTACTTTTATTTATTGTGTTGTCGATAGTTTGTGGGTATGCAAGATTGAGGTTGCCAATTGAACCATTTTTAATTATGTTATCCAGTGAGTTCTGGATAAGTTTCGTGTGTGGTAAAAAGGGAATGAATTGAACTCGCAAAAAAAGAAAAAAGCCGTAATTATTGGTGCTGGCCCAGCCGGTCTTACTGCTGGAGTTGAGCTTTTAAGAACGAAAAAGTTTGCTGTTGATTTGATTGAAAAAGAGAAAGTTGTCGGAGGGCTTGCCCGTACGACCGAATATAAGGGATGTCGGTTTGACATAGGCCCGCATCACTTCATTACTGAATCACCAAAAATTGAACAGTGGTGGAAAGATGTGATGGGGGATGATTTCATCAAACACAAACGGTTTACCCGTATTTTTTATAACAACCATTTTTTTCACTATCCACTTGATCCGGGCAATGTTATTCGTGGCCTCAATTTTGTTGAGTGTGTCAAGTGTGTGCTCAGCTACATTAAGATTAGGTTGTTGCCGATTAAAAACGTCAAATCATTTCAAGACTGGGTGACGAATCGATTTGGTTATCGTCTCTTCAGTATCTTCTTTAAAACGTATACCGAAAAAGTATGGGGCATAGCCTGCCATAAAATTTCCTCAGACTGGGCGTCACAACGCATCAAAGGTTTTTCGCTTTCTAAGGCGATATTCTATGCGTTTTTTGGACGTTTTTTCAAAAAGAATAAGCCACGTACGATCAACGATGTATTTTATTATCCTTCACAAGGTTCAGGTGCATTGTGGAATCGTGTTGCGCAGAATTTAACTTCGTTTGAGCAGGGGACCATTAGTCTTGATGAAGAGGTGGTCTACATCGAGCATGATGCAGGCAAAGTTATTGCAATAGCAACGCGTAAAGCGCAGACCCCGCCAGTTAAAGGTGTAGCTCAGCGCTTGATGCGTTATGAGGGTGATTATTTTCTTTCAACAATGCCATTGCGTGGGCTTATTATGTCGCTTAATCCATTGCCACCGGGTGAGGTAGTTGATGCGGCTTCGGCATTACAGTACCGTGGGCTGATTACGGTCAATCTTATCATCAATAAAACTCACATTTGTCCTGATCATTGGCTTTACGTGCATGAGAAAAAAGTACGTATGGGGCGCATTGGCAACATGAATAATTTTTCTATTAAAATGGCTGATCATCCATCTCATACTGCCCTTAGCCTGGAATATTTTTCGTTCGTGGATGAACCATTTTGGTTTAAATCTGATGCAGAGCTGATTGGGATTGGTAAGCGAGAACTTGAGGCAATTGGCCTTGTTAAGGCGGCTGCCGTTATTGATGGTATGGTAATGCGTACGCCTCAGGCGTACCCGGTTTATGATGAAAACTACAAAGAGCATCTTGGTTGTGTTCTCGATTATTTGTCTCAATTTAAAAACCTTCATTTAATGGGGCGAAATGGCTTGCATCGTTACAATAATATGGACATTGCAATGCTTTCTGCAATGAAGGCAGTTGATGATATTTTAGAGCAAGAAAAAAGACAGGACAGAGAAGAAGAAAAAATTGTTGAACAGCAGCCTACGGTATAAGAAAAACCGTAGCGTAATGTGAGTTACTGTGTGTGGTTATACTGGTTATGCTAATCTTTCACGCTCAACATTTCGGGTAGAGCAAGAGCTGCTTGACAACATGCAGCAGTGCATAGCACATCGCGGTCCAGACCAATATGGATTTTGGTCACACAGCGATCATGAAGTTGCACTGGCGTCTCGCCGTCTAAAGATTATTGACTTGTCAGAGGCTGGGCGGCAGCCGATGGTCAATGAGTATGAACAGATAGTTGTTGCGTTCAATGGAGAAATTTACAACTACCAAGAGTTACGCCAAGAGCTACAAGCACTTGGCTGTTTTTTTGCTTCACAAACGGACACCGAAGTGATCATTCATGCATACAAGCAGTGGGGTATTGATAAAGCGTTAGAACGTTTTGATGGTATGTTTAGCATTGCTTTGTATGATATGGCAAAGCGCGAACTTTTTCTCATACGTGATCGCATTGGTGTTAAGCCATTGTATTTTTCACAGCAAGGAGGGTACCTCAGCTTTGCGTCAGAGATTAAAGCACTCTGGGTGCTACCATGGATGAAGAAAGCGATGTCATCGCGTGCTGTTTATCATTACCTGACGTTTATGGTTGCGCCAGCACCAGTTACTATCTTTCAGGGTGTTTATAAATTACCAGCAGGGTATTATTTGAAGCTTGACGCCAACAAAAAGGTTTCATTTACCCAATGGTACTGTCCAATTGAGAAAATAAGCCGTGCTGAGAGAAAGCAGTTTTACAGCCAGGATTTTTGTGTTGAGGGAATTCGATCGCTGCTTGTGAAAGCCGTGCAGAAGCGTATGGTTGCAGATGTTCCTGTCGGTGCATTTCTTTCGGGAGGTATTGATTCAAGTTTGAATGTTGCTTTGATGTCACGTTTTAGCTCTAATGTAAAAACGTATACAGTGCGGTTTTTATCTAGCCAAGGGTATGACGAGGGCGCATGGGCGCGTTTAGTTGCGCGAGAATTTGGCACAGAGCATCATGAAATTGCTATTGCAGAGCGAGAGGCATACGACTTTTATCAGCAGATGGTATATCAGCTCGATGAACCGTTAGCAGATTGTGTGTGCATACCGTTTTATTTTGTTTCAAAACTTGCACGAGATGATGGGGCTATAGTTGTTCAAGTGGGCGAGGGAGCCGATGAGCTTTTTTTTGGTTATCCTACGTATAACCGCTATCGCAGTATTCACAATTGGTTTTGGGTTCCAACAAGTCATCTTGTTCCCCATGGAATACGAAAAGTACTCTGGTCGCTCATGCGGCATTTTTTACCAGAGAAGAATCGATGGACAGAGCTGTTTCATAAATGGTCGCATCACCGACCACTTTTTTGGGGTGGAGCCATAGGATTTCCAGAACTTGCCAAAAGGCGTTTATATGCTGAGCATGTGGTCAATAAGTTTGATGAAGCAGAGGATAGCGTAGTTGAACAAATTTATCCTGGTCTTGTACAAAATTATGATAGTTTCTCTTTTGTTGAGTACCATTTGGCAAAGCTTGAAGAGCTTTGGCCTGAAGCTGATTTTGGTCAACAAATGTTGTATCTGGAGCTTAAACAGCGCCTACCAGAGCTGTTGCTCATGCGTGCAGACAAAATGTCAATGGCTGCAAGCATTGAGGCACGTGTACCATTTTTAGATCACAAGCTTGTAGAGTTCATGATGCATGTACCGCTAGAGTTGCGCTGTAGAAATGGAACGACAAAATATTTACTCAAAAAGGCTGCCGAAGGCCTTATACCTCAAGAAATTATTCAGCGTAAAAAAGTTGGCTTTGGGGCTCCAACACATGATTGGCTTGATCAGGGCAAGCATTTTCCGGCCTATTTTGCGCAAGGTGCGCGAAGAGCAAATGGTCAGAAAAATATTATGCCTGCACGTGCGTGTAATAAAATATCACAGGTTTCACGGCTTACGGTACAGCAGTGGATTTTGCATCAGTTGCAGACCTTTGAACAGTTGCAGTAGTTTGTTATAGGGATGGTGTGAGAAGTATAGGTGTAGTTCTTTGTAGTGTGATTGCCTATCTTGGGCTTTCGTGGGTTTTATTTATGCAGGTTCCAGCGATTGTTGATGCACATCTTGATATTGATTCAAAAGCATATGTCAAACGTGCGGAGTTGTTTGCAAAAACTAGTGACTTAGTGGGGCACAAGGAGCAGCTTCCATATTATCCTCTTGGATATCCTTTTTTTATAGGCTTGTTGTTTAAATTATTTGGCTCGAGTAAGCCTGTGGTGATTTGTGCTCAAGTGTTGTTTGGTTTGTGCTCAATTGTTGGCATCTTCTTTTTAACACAGCTCTTTTTTGATTCGTTAGCAGCGTGCATAGCAAGTGTTTTTATGGGACTGAATGTTGGCTATTTGGTATTTGCTCAATTCATGCTTTCAGAAATAATTTTGAGTCTGTTACTGCTTTTATTCTTTTTTCAAATGATGCGCTTTATTACTGATTATGATGTTTATGATGTTGCGTTGGCGGGACTAGTTTTGGGCTTTTCAGTCCTATTCAAACCTGCAGCATTGTATTATCCTCTACTTCTAATTCCTCTTGTATTATGTGTTGGACAGATAGCGTGGGTAAAACGGTTTAAGAATGTAGGGGCATTTATTTTTGCGTTTTTATTACCATTGTGCTCGTACATGACGTACAACAAAGTTGCGCATGGGCAGTTTTATTTGACAGCTATGACTGAGGTTAATGCGCAGCTATGGTTTTTTCCGCATGTTCTTGCTTGTAAAAACTCGTCAGACGTTGAAGTGGAGCGGGCAAAGCTAACTGCTGTTTTTAACAAGCCAGAAGGGTCTAAAAAAATAGCACATATGATGAAACAAGAGTTTGCTAAAAAGCCACTGTTATTTGTTGGGGTGTGGTTTAAAAATGTTATGAAAACGTGGGTCGGTCTTTTTTCATCAAATCTTAAAGTTCTCATGCATGGGCCAGGACGTAAGGGATTGTCTTTTTTTAAACAGCAAGGTTTCTTGTTGCAACGATTTTGGATGTATATGACAGGAGGAACAAAACACACATGGGTGCAGGTTATTGCTGTATCTGAAATGGTGTGGAGTGTTGTGCGTTATTTTCTTTGTTTAAGTGGCTTATGTGTTTTACTGCGACAGAGACGATGGATGATGCTTGTGTTCTTGTTATCCTATTTATTTTATTTTTCTATGATAACTGGGCACGATGGGTGTGCTCGATTTCGTATGATGTTTGAGTTCGTACTGATTTTACTTGCAGCAGGAGGTGCGTATGAACTTATTAGACCAAGAAAAAGGAAAAGAAGGTTGGTCTGACGGCAATGACGGAAAAGGGAGAGGAGTACGTTGTGCGCAACGTGTATGTAGTTATTCTTGCCGGCGGTAGTGGGCAGCGGCTTTGGCCGCTCTCCACTCCAGACCACCCCAAACAGGTGTTACCATTTATTGGAAAAAAATCATTGTTACAACTCACTTATGAGCGTGTGCAGAAGTTGGTATGTGATCAAGAAAAAATAATTGTTGTAACACGCCAAGATCAAAAAGAGCTTATTCTTAATGAATTACCACGCCCTTTCCAGGGTCACATTATTTGTGAGCCAGTGGGAAAAAATACTGCCCCAGCAATCTATTTGGCAAATGACTTTATTGCTCGGCATGACCCTCATGCTCTGGTGGTTGTTGTGCCGGCTGATCATTTTATTCCGGATACAAATGATTTCTGTAAAACGTTGTATGATGCGCTTGCATATGTGGATGGTCATGACGATCTTGCGCTAGTTGGTATCAGGCCGCGTAATGCGGCAACAGGGTATGGTTACATACAGACGGGTTCTGTTGTTTCAGGGGTTGCTCCTTTGTGTTTGCGTGTAGAGCAGTTTCATGAGAAGCCTGTACAAAAAAAAGCAGAAGAATACGTAAGTATGCAAAATATGTGGTGGAATTCAGGTATGGTTGTTGGGCGCGTGCACGCATTTTTGAATGAGTTTAGAGCATGTGCTTCACAGCTTTTTACAGAATTAACAGCCTTTGTGCAAGGGCAATATAACTATCAAGATGTTCAGTCAATATCGTTTGATTATGCGGTGCTTGAGGCAAGTTCTCGAGTTGTTTTGTTTCCTGCAACGTTTGAATGGTGCGATGTGGGTAATGTGTATACGTTTTTGTTGCTTAAGCAGCAATACGATAAAAAACATGATGTTGTTAGTATTAATGGCAGGGCTAATGTAACAAACGTCATAGACAAAAAAGTTGTTTGCATCGGGGTGAGTGACATGTGTATTATTGAAACTGACGATGTAGTTGTGGTTGTACCAAAGCAAGATGTTGAATCGGTTAAGCAGGCCGCACAAAAGGTGTTCACGGTTGGGGTTTAATAGTTATTTTTGGAGATCAATGAAAAGATATCTACTATTATTGTTTGTATTTGTAAGCCTTAGTATTTCTGCATCTGGAAAATATAAGTATCGAGCAAATCTTGTTGAAGTGACATCAGTGAACAAAAATATACGTGTGGATGTTCGTTATGCTACCAAAGATAATTTTACTGGGGAAAAAGTATATCCTATTGCACGTTGCTTGTTGGATAAGGGGGCAGCAGAAAAGCTCAATGCTGTGCAAAAGGAATTAGAAACGAAAGGATTTGGACTTAAAGTGTGGGATGCCTATCGTCCGTTTTCCTGCCAACAAAGGCTATGGGATGCTGCACATCGAAATGGTAAGGAAAAGTATGTTGCAAACCCAAAAATGGGTGGCAAGCATACACGTGGAGTTACGGTAGATATAACGCTTGTCACTTTTCCTGGGGGAAAAGATGTTGAGATGCCAACAGAGTTTGACAACTTTACGCAAAGAGCTCACAGAAGTGCATCGGTTGGTATTTCCAAAAAAGCTTTGGAGCACCGCCAGCTTCTTGAAGATGTCATGGTAAAGCATGGTTTTGATCCATTACCACATGAATGGTGGCATTTTGATCTGAAGGGATTTGAGGAGTATGAGCCACTTGATATAGGTCTTGAGGACGTCGCCATCTGAGCTTTAATCCCTCTATTCAATTTTACTTTTTTACAGACTTTTTATTCCCATAACACAATCTGATCTGTGGTGTATAGTCTTTTGTTTCTAACTTTTTATCTATATTTTTTGTCTAACTATTTATTAATCAAATAGAAATTTTGTACACTCAGGTATGCAAAAAAAGACGTCATGCGCGAACGTACTGTTTGTCAAGAAAGGCGAAGGAGATGCTATGAACAAGATTGATCGCATGATTCATCAGTTTGATGCGTATGTAGACAAGAAGGTAGGCCCATGGTGGAAAAACTGGAGAAGGTACTTTTCCATTTTTAGTAGCATTTTTCTATTGCTTCTACTGATAGTTGTTTTAGTTCGCATGTTTTATGTACGACCATACCACTTATCAAAGGTCATGAATAATGATTTAGGGTTAATTGAGCGCATTTTTGAAGACATTGATAAGGAATGTAACATTTTATCAATTCGCAAGTATGGTGCAACAATTGATTTTCTTACCGTTGCACGTTTTGCGGGTTCTTCTGTGGGGTGCTTAAATTTGGCTTACCCAAAACATTGGAACGGACCGTATCTTAATCGTACGCCATCAATTCAAGGGCGTCCGTATCAAATTGTGCAGACACAAGAGGGGCATTTTGTTGTGCCAGGTGATGGTGTTAAGCTACCCAATGGTAAAATTATTGGTAAAGATATTATTTTTAATGCTGATACCGTTATTTCTGAAATGATCAAACCAGATGGTGAGCTTTGCCATAATAAACAGCCTCTAGCGCTTAAGCTCAAGTTTAAAGTCGGTGACTGGGACAATCCTGTTGCAAAGGAAGATAAAGATGATGAAGACGTTTCTGCAATTTTAAAAGAATTTGATGCAGCGTTCCCTTATTCGTGGAATGAAATTGAGTGGTTTAAGCGTCAAGACCAGCGTTCATGTGTGTAGTTTTATTGTTCCAGCAAAGAACGTATTGATAATCCCAATAAAAAGTTTGATGGGGAGTGGGGCGTTTTTGTCCCCTTCTGGGTCATAGTGTGCGGCAATAGTATGTCCCGCGATCAGAATTAATGGCATAAGTGAATCGATAGGTGCCACGACAGACTCAGGAACATCTAAGCAGTTACACCACAAGCATTTGCCATCACTTTGACCGTAGGGTACAAGTGCATTGCACAGTTGGTTAGCCATAATGCCATCAAAGGTGATTGCTTTGGTTAGGATCTCTTGGGAAGAGCAACACGTGGTGTTACTGTGATTTGTTTTGTGTTCATACGTTAGGTAAGCCGCTTTGGCTAAAATATAGCAGAACAACGCCGTGGTTGCACCGGCAAGATAAATGATGGCATTTTGTCGTTTATAGGTTGGTAGTCTTTTTTCTCGTTGTTCATCGCTAAAATAAAACTGTGAGATCTTTTGAGCTTCTTCGTTTGTTACGTTTTCCCCTTTTGCTTTAATTTCAGCAATACAGCCGACTAACAATGTTTTTTTAAAACTGGGAATAACATTGCTATAGCCTGCAGACACGTGCCAACTATCAAATGAAACTGGGCCGATTTTGAACCATGCTTCCTGTCCTTTTCCTATGTGTATGTCGATTGGTGAGTCATAGAAATGTTTTGCGGCTAACGCGTGGCCAAACTCATGAACAAGCGTAACGAAAAGTTGTATAAGAAAGGTTTGCACTATGGTTTTTGAAAATTCTTTGGGTTCAAATTGCTCGATTAAACGAACAGGGTCATAGCCATCTGGGGTTGCAGAGTTACTTGGTGTGGGGACAGAGCACAGGGCTAGCATTAAAAAAAATACAGGTCGAAGTTTCTTTGCCATAAAGTGACTTCAATAAGGCATTGATTGTTACTTATTCAAGGGTAGTACGCTACTTTTGAATTTTTCATCAGTCCCTCAAAAGTAGCAAAAACGTTTAGGTTAGGCAAAAAAGCTTTTTCGTTAAACCTTTTCTAAGAAATTTGAGAGTATCTTCTTAGAACCAATGCTGAAAATTGCTGTTATGTAATACTCTTTGGCATTTTTTTCTTCAACATGAGTGATAATGCCAAGGCCGAATTTTTTGTGTTTAACTTGCTGATTTTTTTTCCATGGTGCGTTGGAGGGTTGCGATTGAATAACGTTAGGACTTGCCTGTTTTACAGCGGGTTGCTTCCTGGGAAGAACTTTTTTGCCAGGAGTTACTTTTTTGGTAGGCTCTTTGAATGGGTATGAAAGATTTTCAAAGTATGTTTTAGCCGCAGGGGTTAATGCGCCTCGCCCGTGGTACCACTGCTCGAACTGGGTACGAATTTGAGAGGGGTAAGCATATTCAAGGTCAATTTTTTTGAGCAGCCCTTGAGGAAGTTCTTCAAGAAAACGTGACGGGGCATGTTCCATAAGTTGGCCAAACTGATATCTTGTGTGTGCATTGAGCAGGACCAGGTGTTCTTTTGCACGTGTGATGCCAACGTAGAAAAGACGGCGTTCTTCTTCGAGTTCTTGATGAGAGTCGAGTGATCGCCTGCTTGGCAAAAGCTCTTCTTCTAGACCGATAATGATAACGGTATCAAACTCGAGGCCCTTTGCTGCATGAAGACTCATCATGCGTACCTGTTCTGAGCTATTTTCAGACTCAACTTTTTCTTGCAGTAGAGCAACTTCTTCTAAAAACTGTGCAAGCAATTCACTTGTCGCACGGTTGTGCTCAAGGGTTGTAATTTCCAGCTCCTGTTCCTTTTTTTTCTCAAATTGCATGATTGACTGCATAAATTCACGAACGTTTTCAACTTTGGTGGTTGCTTCTTTTTCGTCGTAGGTGTCTTTGAGGTAGGTTAGGTACTCGGTTTTGTTGACGATGCTTTCAAGCAGAGTGCTAGGACGTTGCGTGTTATCATCTTCGCTAAAGAGTTCAAGAAAACTATCGACGCCCTTTTTTTGCATAGGTGAAAGCTCTGGTTCAAGGTAAGCAAAGAGCTGTTTAAAGTTAAGAAGCGGATTTTTATTCCACTCATCGAGTAAAAACTCTTCAAATTTTGCACCCAACCTGCGTGCAGGGCAGTTAATAACGCGTAGTAAGCTTATTTTATCAAATGGGTTAAGCATGAGGCGTAGATATGCGAGTAGGTCCTTGATCTCTTTTCGTTCATAAAACCGTATGCCGCCGATGATCTGGTAAGCAATAGAGTGGTAAATAAGGGCTTCTTCAATAAGGCGCGATTGAAAGTGTGTGCGATATAAGATTGCAACATCACTCAGTTTTTTGTTTTTTGGCAGGCTTGAGAGTATGATTGCAACGCTTTCTGCTTCCTGTTCGCCGTTGCGACAGGATAGATGCAAGATCCTATTGATTGCTTTTTTTTCAGACCATAATTTTTTGGGATTACGAAGCTTATTGTTTGCAATAACGCTGTTTGCCGCTTCAATGATTGGTTGGACTGAGCGATAATTTTGTTCAATTTTTATGGTTGTAACGGGAGCAAAATCTTTTTCAAAGGTAAGCATATTGGTGACGTTAGCCCCGCGCCATGAATAAATTGACTGATCTTCATCGCCTACAGCGCATAATGAGTCAAGCGTAAATTTATTGTTTGTCAGGCCCATGTGCTTGAGGAGCTGATGTTGGATAGAGCTGGTGTCCTGATATTCATCCACCAAAACATGGCGTATCTTATTTTGATGACGTTTTTTGAATTCTTCGTTTGTTGCGAAGAGCCCAAGGGTTTTAATAATTAGATCATCAAAATCGAGACAATGTGCATTGTTTTTTTCCGTCTCATATTCGAGGTATAGATCCCTCATCCAGGGCTGTGTCCACTGTGCTTGGTCAGGATTTTGTTGTTTGTTTTTGAATTGCGAAATCTGATAGCTCGCCTGAGAGGCTGTTGTGTATTTGTTCAATGCATTACGTTTAATAATTTTTTTTATAAGTTCGAGCTGATCGTCCCCATCGAATATAGAAAATTCTTTGAAAGGAAGCAGATCTTTGTTTAATCGCAATAGTAAAAGGCAGTATGAGTGGAAGGTTCCTACAAAAGGCATACGTTTTTCAGTTCCCAGAAACGAGGCGATTCGTTCTTTCATTTCCCCAGCAGCTTTGTTGGTGAACGTTAAGGCTAAGATCTGATAAGGTTGAACCCCTTCATTGAGCATGAGGTGGGCAATGCGCGAGGTGATAACCCGCGTCTTACCCGAGCCAGCACCAGAAATGACCATGAGTGCGCCATTTGTTTTTGTCACGGCATTTCGCTGTGGTTGATTAAGATCTGCTTCTAGGAAGGTATTAAAATTATTAGGAGCTTGGGATTCACTCATGATCTTTTTCTTTGTTTTTGCACAGTATTGAAATATTTTCTGTGTCTTGGATAAACGTTTAATTCTAATGCCAAACAGTGTATATTGTTTACTAGTTGTTTCAAGACACAGTAGTATTTCAAAATGTTATGAAGGCATGCAATGATTAAATATGTCAAATACGTTTGTGCGGTTTTGGTGGCGAGTTTTTGTTTGTGGTGGTGTGGAGATGGCATGTATCGCTATGCAACGCATAATAAATTACCAGAAGTTGCTCTAAGTGGTTTGTGCGAGGGTGGTACGTATTGTAAGCAAGTTGCATGTGCATTATGTGCGGATAATAGTTATAAGATCTCTACAGTTTCGGTTTTTTTAGATGGTGTTGAGTTGGACGGTGGCAGTGTTCACCATGTACGAACTGCTCGTTTTACAACGCCGTTTGTGCTTGATTGTTCAAAGCTTACCGATGGTAAGCATACACTCGAAGTTGAAGCAGTTGACGCAAGCTATAAGCAAAACAAAATTCGCCATTCTTACAATTTTTACGTCGACAATGTGCCACTTCGTGCGCAATTTGTACAGCAAGAGTATGTGACTGACCAAGGTAAAACCGTCCACATGAAAATACATGCGAATAAAAAATTAGAAAGTTTGACAGTGACGGCGTTATCAAAAACCTATGAGTTTTTGCCAGAGTCCTTTGACTCAACGGTTTATGAATGTTTTGTCCCCATTGACTGTGAAGAGCTTGCAAATGAGCATGTCGTTACCGCACAGGTTGTTGATCCCGCCCAGAATAAGACCAAATTAACTGCAAAACTTAAGATCAATGCTTTTGAGTTTAAAAAACAGCGAGGTTTTCGGGTTAGTGATCAAAAACTTGAAGATGAAAGAGAGTTGAGTGTTAAAAATGATGACCTTGAAAATCGACTTGAAGCGTGTTTAAAAGATAGTCCCAAGCAAAAACTGTGGACTGGACCGTTTGAATATCCAATCGAGGTGCAACGCACATCAACGCCATTTGGCGAAGTACGTATGACGCCACAACGTGGTAAGTACATGCATAAAGGGCTTGATTTGATAAATACTCCGCGCAGTGTGGTGTGGGCAAGTCAACATGGCAGAGTTATCATCAAAGATCGTTTTCTCATGACCGGCAACACCGTTGCTATTGATCACGGTCGCGGCGTTTGTACCGTGTATGCTCATTTAGATGATTTTGCCGACATTAATGTTGGGGATATGGTAAGAAAGGGAAATCCGATTGGTAAGATTGGTATGACGGGTTATGCAAATGGTTATCACTTGCACTGGGAAGTGCGAGTTCATAATACGCCAGTTGAGCCGTCTGAATGGACGAGTAAGATTTACTAAAAAAATAGGGGGCCCAAAATGGGCCCCCTATTTTTTTAGTCGTTGATTAATTTTTTATCTATTGCTTTAAAATATGCTTCCTCAAGAGTGTTGCTTGCTAAAAGGCTCATTCCTCCTGGGCGGCAGGTCTTATCTGGTAGAAGAATAGCAAGTCGAAAAGAGAGCTGTTTTTTTGCATCAGATTCACTTGAATCTAGAAAGCTGCCGTCATTACTTAAGAGTTTGTCAAGGCCTATGGTGAAGTAATGAGAAAGTATCTCAGTGTTAGGATTGTTGGGGACATTTTTTTGCTGGATGATGTTTTCTTTTTGCTTCATATTGCAGTAAAACAATATCTTTGCAAAATCTATGTAGGCTATGAATACTTTCTGATGAGTCTTGTCTTGAAAAAGTTCGTATATTTTTTGGGGAAGATCCTGTTGTAACGCACTGAGTAAGAGCTGTTTTGTTTGGTCTACCTGCTCTCGTGTTAATTGCATCGCAGATGTTTGAGAAAAAAGTATTGCTGTAAAAGCAAGTGTTGTTACGAACCTGGTGAGCATAGAAACTCCTTTTGGGTAAAAATGAAAGATGTTTGTTTTTGGGGTTGTTAGTATGTGTAAAAGAGATATGTTAGTCAATTTTTTGTTACAACAAATTTTAGACTATTACGACTGTACAATGATATGCAAGAGTTCGTGTAGCGATATGACCCCTTGTTCAACTTTTTCAAGTCCGTCGGAAAGTAAAAGTGCTATGTTTTGGTTTTGTATGTAAGCAGTAAGGTGGTTGTGCGATGGGTTGTTCATGATGAGAGTTCGCAGTTCAGGGGATATTGGTAGCAGTTCAAAGATTCCAATTCTGCCAGAATAGCCTCGACCAAAACAGTGGCTACAGCCTTTGGGGAAAAACGTTGCGGTCAAATTTTTGTCATGCTTTTGTAAGAATAGTTGTTCTTCTTTGGAGATTGATTTTTTTTGTTTGCAGAAGGAACAGAGTTTTCTGACGAGTCGCTGAGCAAGTACACACACTAATGATGAAGTAAGTAAAAAGGGCTCAAGGCCCATCTCAAGTAAGCGAGTTATTGCACCAGTAGTGTCATTGGTATGTAACGTGCTGACAACAAGATGTCCGGTTAGTGATGCCTCTATCGCCATTTGCACGGTTGGCTTGTCACGAATCTCACCAATCATGATGATGTCTGGATCCTGACGTAGCATTGCGCGTAGTCCATTTTCAAAGCTGAAACCTGCTCGGGTGTTAACTTGGCTTTGTGTAATACCGGCAAGTTCGTATTCAACGGGGTCTTCCATGGTAATGATATTTTTTTCAGATGTGTTGAGTTTTGAAAGCATGGCATGCAGCGTAGTGCTTTTCCCTGATCCTGTTGGTCCAGTTACGAGTACCAGGCCGTGGGGAAGTGTGAGTAGATTGAGTATGTAATTGTGCATCGACTTGTTTAAACCAAGCTCGTCAAGATTTTTTAAGTGATATGAACGGTCAAGTACCCTGATAACAAGTTTTTCTCCGTGAATTGACGGAAACGTTGAGATTCGCAGATCAATAACATCATTTGCGATCGGAGTACTAAACTCCTGGTTTGATGATAAGCGTACCCTAAATTTGCCATCTTGAGGAAGGCGTTGCTCGGCAATGTCTAAACCTGCAAAAATTTTTATTCGCGAAAGGAGGGCATTTTTTTGCTGGCCAGTGACTATTTGTTGATCATACAAGATACCATCTATGCGGTAACGTATGGTTAGGTGATTTTGGTTGGGTTGAAAATGTACATCAGATGCATTTTGTTCTATGGCGTTGTACAAGATTTCGTCAACAAGGTCAACGGTGGGGTTGTTGACAATGCCGTGCTTAAGTGTTGTTTCTGGTGACGTGATAATATGTACATCGCCTGTGTTACCCGTTGCCATGAAGGATTATTATCCAAGTTTATAACCAAGCAAGAAACCGATACTTGCGGAGCAAAAGAGCAATAGGTTATTTTTGATCCACTCGAAAGCGTTGTTGATCATAGCATTAACATTGTCAGCACTTGTAATGCCCAGGTTGGCCTGGAGCGCTGTCCAGTCGACAGTTAATAAGCCTGAGTATTCCATGCCTTTAATTAAAAAGATTGAAACAATAAGGCAAATAAAGATTGACTTGAAATATTTTTTAAATAAAAAACCTGTGGCAAAACTTAAACCGAAGTAAAATGCTGCTTCTATTGCCTGAGCTGAGGAACCGCCCATATCTTGGGCCCATTGCTTTAGGTCAAAGTCCTGAAAAAAGTTTTTTATCTGATCTATAAATGTTGTTGTTTGATTTGGCGTTGTTTCTGGAGCGGTCATTATCATCACCTTTCTAAAATTATTAACCTTTTTAGTATGCGGCAAAGCGTTTCTTTTGTAATCATAGCACATAAGACTTTAGTGGCGCTAGAGTTTGATGGGCTAAAGATAAAGTGACCAATAAAAAAGGCAGGCGTTAAGCCTGCCTGAGAAAAAAAATCTGATGAGAGTGGCTATTTAGCCCACCATGTCTTTCAATTTTTTGCCGGCTTTAAATTTAGGAACTTTTTTAGCGGCAATTTTCATCTTCTTGCCAGTTGCAGGATTGATACCGGTTCTTTCTTTTCTTTTCATAACGCTGAATGTGCCAAAGCCGGTTAAAACTACTGACTTGCTTTTTTTCAGACTTGCTTCAATAGTTTTGATCATAGATTCGAGCGCATTTTTACAAGCGGTTTTAGGCAATTTGGTGTCTTTTGCCATTTGCTCGATGAGTGAAGCTTTGTTCATTGAACTCCTCCGTATGGATAAAGTTTATACACATATTACACGATACTATTTCCTCGCGCTTTTACAATACACTTAACACAGAATTGTGCATTGGTTGAGTTTTGTCAAGTATCTTTTGTTAAAAAAATGATCACAAGGGGGAAAAGGTAAGGTAACTATGCGTTTAGTTGCATGTGCATGTAACTATAACGTATCTTAAACTAAGGGAGTAAAAGCAGGGGGGGTAATGGGAATCAGATATCGCAGTAAACCAGTTGCGCTGACATGGTTATGTATATCGATAATGTTTTTTTGTGGTGCTTTTTGTGCTGAGCAAAAGGGCGTACCTGTCGTTGAAAAAAGTTATTTTGAAAGTTTACCGACAGAGATTTTAGTTTTGATTTTAGGATATCTTGAGTTGCGTGATATTCTAATTTTTTCTTTGTTGAATAGAAACTGTAGCGCTTTAACGCAGCAAATTTCAGTCGGGTCATTGTTTGATAAGGTTGTGCTTGCGGTTAGTAAAAGTAAGACGCTACCACAAACTTCAAAGCCATATTTTGATGGGTTTTTAAATCGTTTAGCCCAAGATCTTTCGGTTGACATGGTTCAAAGGTTTATGTTTTGTGATGAGTTGAAAAAAAATAACATTTTAACTGATCTTGAACGACAGGCTTTTGTTTCCAATATTGTTAAGCATTTAGAAGAGAGCGAAATAACCCTTGACGGAGTTGTTTGGGGTTGTAGACGGTGTCTCAAGTTGAAATCAATACGGTGTGTGCAGTGGGGCGCTGGCACATTTGCGTATGTTGACAAGCTTCCCTGTTGGTTGGGGGACAAAATTGCACAGTTGGTTAAGGCCCAGATAATGTGCGATATTCAATTGCTCAACAAGGCAGTCAGTGGGCAGCTAGACGAAACAGATCTTAAGAATCTGCTTGTAGCTGGAGCTGATATAAATGCGTGTGATCATGAGGGTAAGACGGCGTTGCATTGGGCTCTTTATAAGGGGCACTACGAGCTTGTGCAAAGTTTGTTAGATCATGGAGCAGATGGGTGTGTGCGTGACGACCAAGGTCGCAGCCCGCTGCATTATGCAGCCGAGAGTGCAAACCTTGCATGTGTTAACAAGCTTCTTGAAAAGAATGTTGTGGTTGATGTAACTGATGTGCGAGCGCAGACACCGCTGCATTATGCTGCTTATTCATCACCACTTAATACGACTACATGGGATGCGCGTGTTGAAATGGTCAAGCTACTGGTAGCCTGTGGTGCTAGTCATACAAACGTTGATTTGACCGGCCGCAATGCTCTTGCGTATGCAATGGGCAATCATCACTTGCGAGCTTACTTAGAATCACTTTGAGAAGAAAATTAGGATACGTGGTGCCGAGGGCCGGACTCGAACCGGCACGGGCTTTAGGCCCGAGGGATTTTAAGTCCCTTGCGTCTACCAATTCCGCCACCCCGGCACACAAGTTTTTTATTTGGAGGCGGCACCCGGAATTGAACCGGGGATCACGGTTTTGCAGACCATTGCCTTACCACTTGGCTATGCCGCCCTAAAAAATCTGAAAAATTATGTCAAACAAGTTCAGGAAGTTTAGCGTCAAGATGTGCTGCTGCCGCTCCTGTGATATGTAGGTCAATAAAACGACCGATTAAATCGTTGCTGCCTAAAAATAATACACGAACGTTTCCTTCAGTTCTAGCCAACAGTTTACCATTCTCGAGGCGTTTTTCAACTAAACATTTAAGTGTTTTGCCGATATTTTTTTCGTTTTGCTCACGGCTGATCTGAATTTGTCGTTTTTGTAGGTCTCTGAGGCGTTGCTCTTTGACTTCATAAGGGCAATCATCAGCCATTTTAGATGCCTTGGTATATTTGCGTGGCGAATAAATAAATGAATAGATGTGGTCAAATCTGACTTTTTCCATCAGATCACGCGTTGCCTGATAGTCTTGCTCTGTTTCGCCTGGAAATCCGACAATAATATCAGTTGTTACGGTTGCATCAGGCATGCGCTCACGTAACCAGCCAACTTTTTCGATAAATAGTTCAATGCTATGGTTACGTTTCATGAGCTCTAAAATTTTGTTTGAGCCTGACTGGACGGGGAAGTGTACGTACCCAGCAAGTTTAGGTCGATGAGCGGCCATAACATCAAACAAATCAACAGTCATATCCCGTGGATGGGGGC
Organism: Campylobacterota bacterium; assembly: GCA_020633995.1. NCBI lineage: Bacteria > Pseudomonadati > Campylobacterota > Campylobacterota bacterium. The sequence continues at coordinate 723,261 of JACKCO010000003.1, forward strand.
TAACGTAGCGTACCCAAAACTCACCTTCAATTTGGGCTATGCGCTCAAGCAGTGTTGGAAATGCCTTGCCACTTTCAGGGTCAACGTATGAATTAACATTTTGGCCAACCAGATTAATTTCCTTTGCGCCATTGGCCACGTCGTGTTCAACTTGCTCAAGTAGCTTACTTGCCGGGTAACTGACCTCTTTGCCGCGGGTGAAGGGTACAATGCAGTAGGTGCAGCGCTTGTCACAGCCGGTCATAATGTTGATAAATGAGCGTTTGAGCTCAGGGGTTAGGGAGCCTACTTTAGCCTCGGTAGAAGTGGGCTTTGCAAGTTTGGTACGCTTGAGCATGCCAAATGGTGCTAGTAGTGGCTTCTTGAGCGTTGTGTTGAGTGCTGCCTTTTTTCGAATATCTCGATCTTGACCACCAAAATTCATTTCTTTGTTTGGATTTTGTTCGTACAGTTGCTTGGTGGTTTCCAGCTGAACGACCAGGTCAACCAGGTACTTTTGTATCGTTTCCAGCTCTTCGCGAGCACCGGCTACAAAGGTAACTAGGTCAAATCGTTTGTACAGCTCATTCTTTTTATAGCTTGCCACACAACCAATAATACCAACCTTGAGATACGGTTTTTCAGCCTTGTGGTCTCGTAGTGCACCAATATATGAATACAGCTTTTGTTCAGCTTTGTCGCGAATTGCACAGGTATTGACCAAGAGTAGATCTGCTTCTCCCTCTGTTGCCACTTCCTGGCAGTCCATTTGGGTTAAAAACTTTGCAATCCCCTGGGAGTCGGCAACGTTAGCTTGACAGCCATAGGTTTTAATAAAAAAGGTAATCATAATTGGTCTCCTACGCCTTGTAAATACCATGTGAGGCTAACAGAAAAGCCGTCTGCTTTTTATTGTCGTTTCAGTTGGGCAAATTTCTGTGTTAATGCCCGTTTATAGGCTAAAATAGTCCACAAACCAACTGTTTTGTCAATTTCAACAGTATAAATGAGGCTTTTCCCCCTGGCAAGGGCCTGAAGGGCCAAAATTTGTAAAAAGGTTGGGGGTAGCCGAATATTATTGTAAAAATGGTCAAAATGGCTACTGGAACGTATGTTTCAAGTCTTTTTGCCATCGGTTGCAATTATTTTAAAATAATTTACAATAGAAATAATAATGGAGATTTGGGGGTGCGTCGGGATTGGCTTGGTGCACCCAGTCCAAGTTACAAATGGAGGTTATCATGAACAAGCGTTACTTTGGTTCGATTTTATTAGGCTTTGTGCTAGGCCTTACTTTTTGCCCAGGTGTTCAAGCAATGAACCCGACTGTTAGTGGCCTGCGTGGTGCAATGGTTGGTTTGAGTAAAGAGAGTAATAAATCCTTAAAAAAGCCTTCTCAGACGAATTCGAGCGAGATAGTGGTTCCTCGCAAAGAAGTAGTCAGTGTCTCCAAGCAAAAGAGTTCAGTGGGGAAAGAGCAAACGGCAGATAAAGCTCTAATGGTCAGGCCTGCGGGTGTTGAAACGCCTTCAAAATACTTTATCAAACAGTTTGGCCAGTGCACTCAAACTGGTGGCCTTATGCTTTTAGCTAATAGGCATAAAGGTTTGCAAAAAAGTATTGACGAAAAGTTTGTAAGGCTTAAACCAGGGGTTGAAAGTAAGCTTGTAGAGCAGATTAGTGATATGGCCTCTGCAGAAAAAAAATATGCCTGTGCGGGCGCTTCGGCAACAGATAGCCACGTTGTACTGTACCACCGTCAGCCTGGGTTGGTCAGTTTTATGCACGACGTATTTTATGTTTTGGGTGGCAAGCAAGCTGCTAAAAAACTTCCTCTTCGTGTGGGAATGAGTCAGCAGTTTGATGAGGCAAAAACAATCAAAGAGCTGGATAAAAAAGAAAATCTGAGAAAAATCAATGATTACGAATTGAGTGACATTTTGGTTTCTGCAAATCCGGCACTTTTTTCAAATATAAAACGAGAAGGTGAGTCATCATTTTTGCAGTTTATCGATGATGAAAGACCATTTATTGGCTATGCATATCAGGGTGATTTTAATGCTTTGATCAAGGGAGCGTGTAAGCAGCTTAATCTACAGATTGACGCCACTGCTGTGAAAGAAGCAGAGATGATTTACAAAAAATACTATAAAGACAGAAATTCTCTTTTGCAGATTTTTATCCCGAAAGATAGAGTTAAAGATTACTGTTATCTTGCGCAAGCTTACGGCAAAAAGCGATATGTTCAGAATAACTCTGCTCAGAATGGTTCTGAGTGTTATGCCAGCATTGATGATTTTTTTAAATTTTTGAAAGGTGAACAGGATAAGCTTGGTGCTTGGATAGACAAAACAGTGAGTGGTGCCAAACGTATTCGTAATGTTGTCAATACTCAGCTCAGAATTTATCCACATCCAGACTATTTCTTGAGTGATAACAATGATTTGAAATGGTGCCGCGCTGATTACTTGCTTGATGAACAAGCGTGTGATGAACGCTACCATGCTTTGTCTGGTTGGGCGGCTGGTTTTGTTCAGAGTCAAATGCTAGAGGCATAAATCTTGTGGTCGATTTATGTGCATTGATAGAAAAGTGAAATAGAAAAACGAAGTCTTAGAGCAGTACATTGGGGTGGTCCTGACCGTATCTGGCCTAAGCGATAAATGGAGGATTTATCATGAATACATGTCGTCGTGTAACTCAATTGGGTATGATTGTTCTTACGTGTGCTGTGTTTGGAAGCAATGTTCAGGCAATGGGTATGCCTCGCGTAGGTCTACCGAAGAAAGCGCCAAGTGCACCAGTTGTTAGAATGAATTATTCACCTTCTTTGTATACCCCAAAAGCAATATCATTTTTAAAGCCGATGCAACCAAGTAGGTTATTCTCATTATTTACCGGATTGAAAAAGTTGTCTCCTATTCAAGGCTTAAATAGCAAGCAGCTTGGAGCTACTTGGCAGCAACGTCCAATGTCATTTTTTGGTAAATTTTGGGGAAATGCTGCAAGGATGATTAAAAGGGTAGAGGCTCCTTCTCAAAAGCAAGAAGATTTTTTAAATCAAGCAATAAAGGCATTATCGCTTGATAACGCTCCTCAACTTCAGGGCTCTGATAAGTTATTTAAAGATAAGCTACAATTTACATTTTTGACCTCGATTAAGCTTGGTAACGTTGATTATGTTAAGGGGTGTATTGAAGCCGGTGCTGATGTTAACCGTCAGATTGGTGGTGAGTACTCTCCGTTGCACTTAGCGATAAAAGAGGCTCCTTCACTGATATTTACAAATGAAGATAGACGCAGAGGTGACAGACTTGTCGAGATTATTGATGTTTTGCTTGACAGTGGCGCTAATATCGAAAGTCATGGTGAATATAAGCAGACTCCGCTATTTTATGCTGCACAGCGTAACAAAAATAGTGTTGTTAAAAAGTTACTTGACCGGGGTGCTCGTGCTCACACAATGGATAAATTTGGAGATTCTGCTCTTCGTGCGGCTATTGGTAGCGGTGAGGAAGCAGAAGAAACTGTAGAGCTTCTTTTAGCTCATGGAGCACGGGAGAGCATTAACAAAAACTCAGACAAGTATAGCGTAATGAAGCAAGCTATGAGCTCTGGTAGTGCAAAAACTGTAAAACTACTACATGACTACGCAACAGAAGAGCAGCGTCGCGAGTTTTACACGATATAACGATAACGGCATTGCCTAAGATAAAATGGAGGATATATCATGAACAGACGTTTTCGATTCATAAAAATTATGCTGTGCATTTTTACATGTGCAGTGTTAGGGAAAAATGCACAGGCAATGCTTAAACCCAAGAGGTTTAGTATGCCGTCAAATACGCATTCTCAAAGAATAAAGTTGCAAGTCCCTAAAATAGGGGCGTCGAAGATTGTAAAAATGGGTGTTCCAACATCACAGTCATGGTTGCAGTCATTGAAACGACCGTTTTCTGGGACGTTGTTTCAACAGCCCAAACCTGTTCCTGTACAGGTGGCTAAGAAAGATTTGCCTAAGCTTGTAACTTTCGTGCAAAAAAGTGGTTTTGCAACAAACCCTAGTAATAAGGGCCCTATATCAGATTCTCCATGGTACAAGAAGGCTTTTGCTCGATTTAAATTTAATCTTAGCCTTTGTAGGCAAGGTACTAATTTAAAGTTTGTTACCGGAAAGAACGTTGGAAATTATTTGCAAAAAAACAGAGTTAGTGGTTTAAGTGATAAAGATTATGGGTTACTGCTTTTTACTGGCGTAAATACAAGTGGTAGTTTGCTACATGAGGCGGTTCGCTCTGATAGGGAAAGTGTGGTTAAAATGTTACTCGAGTATGGTGAAAGTGTTAATACAAAAGATGATTGTGGTAGAACTCCTTTGTTTTACGCACAGAGTAAAGGCGTTGTAAAAGCATTATTCGAGTATGGAGCAGAGGTTGATGTTCGAGATAATCATGGCGACACCCCATTATGGTGGGCGCTTCAGTGTGGTAGTTTAGAGCATGTTAAGGCACTGCTTGAGTGTGGAGCAAATGCTAACGATCGAGATGATGATGACGCCACTCCATTACATTCTTTGTTGAGAACTTCTGGTGGACTATGCGAAAGATCAGATGATGAGAAGATACTAATTATTAAGGCACTACTTGAGCATGGGGCAAATATTAATGCTCAAGATAAGTACGGCTGCACCCCATTGCATGCTGGGATTTGTGCTTTTAATAGGTCACGTTTTGTTAAGTACTTACTTGAACATGGAGCAGGTGTTAATGTTCGAGATAAGAAGGGCCGTACCCCATTAGATAGAGCATTTGAGATAGCAGATGATAGAGAAGTTGATTTTCCGCAAGACACCATATTCATTCAAGAGGATAAAAAGGTTATCGACATATTGCTTCAATACGGAGGAGTTCAATATGGGGCACGAAGCGGAGCAAGGTCAAACCAAAGAGCGGCACATTCAAGACATGCAAGAGATACGAGTGATGCCCTCGTTGAATTAGGCTTTGAGCGTGGAGACAGCCCAACTCATGCGCAGGTAAAAAGAGCGTACAGGAAACTTGCATTAGAGCATCATCCAGATGCACGTGGTGATGCTAATAAATTTAAGAAAATTCAAGCAGCATACGATAGTCTTAAAGACGACTATCAGGAGCCTATCTAAGGATTAATGCCTGGACAAAAAAATGGAGGATATATCATGAACAGACGTTTTCGATTCATAAAAATTATGCTGTGCATTTTTACATGTGCAGTGTTAGGGAAAAATGCACAGGCAATGCTTA